>NC_006270.3:3722500-4022500 GCF_000011645.1 Bacillus licheniformis DSM 13 = ATCC 14580 | reverse complement strand
GAATGTTTCTGTTTATGTGCATGGGATTGAGGATAGTGGGAATGGTTTCTATAAAAGTGTAAAGGATGCTGCGAAAAAGGGCGACCTTATCGTTCGTATTACAACAAATGAAAAAAACGAATATGTTTATGAATACTATTATATTGACAAATATGGAAAAATGTATATAAAGGAAACTTATGAAGAAATAAAAGGTCTTGAATACTTCGACACTAACGGCCGTCTCCATATTGTTTATGACACAAATGAACCCAATGAGCATCGGCAAGCAACAAGTGACGATTTAGCAGAAAAGTTAAATGAGATGGGGCTGATGAATGAGGAGACAAAGATCGATATGTTCGGGCACAGCTATGGAGGAAGAAGATCGCTGCAATTTGCGATGGATTACCCTGACCATGTGCGAAGCATCACAACAATCGGAACTCCATATGATAAAAATCTCTTAGCTGCCGGGGCAAATAGAGCGCGCTGGCTTGCAGATAATGCTGCTGGAAGAGATACTATGAATACAAGTGATTATTTAGATTTTAATGAAGAAAACAAAAACAATGATAATGGAAAAGATTACAGTAATGCCTACACTGATATGGACTGTGAGGCGATGACTGAAGATATTAATCATTTGAAATCTGCCAATCCTGAGGTGTATCAAAAGCTGCAGAAGATGGACATTACCGCTGCGGCGGGATACAGAACAGAGGATACTGTAAGTTTTTCCCCTTACTATACCGCAAGCGGAAAACATAAAATAAACAGTGATGATATCGTTTCGGTCGAAAGTCAACACGGTGACATATTAGGCGATCTCATTGATAAAAAGCCAGAAATTGAAGTAAGAGGTTCCGGTGTAACCAATCCTGGACATATTTATGAAATTGAAGACTCTGAATTTGTTGACTTGATTCGAGAGGTCAACAAAAAAGAAGCAGAATAGGAGAAGGTCGATGAAAAAGAAAGGGTTTATAAGTATATTTTTTTTAATAGTGTTTCTACTGCTCGCCACCACCGGCTGCGGCAAAGATGATGTTCAGGAAGCCATCTATAAAAAAGGCTTGCCCAAAGAAGACAGTCCAGCATTTAGAGAATTTATGAGACATGAACTTGATTTAGCGACAGACGCAACTCTTAGTTATCAAAATAGTACATATACGATTATGCGCAGTGATAAAAAGGGGCTACGGTACTATCAATATACAGATCAAGAAGTAGACGATTTTTACAGTCCCTTTCTTTCGGCTAATAAATATCCTGCGACAAAATTATATGATTTGAAAACAACTGAATTTTTAACTAAAGAAAAACTTATCCACAATAAACTTGAATATAATCTGCCGGAAATGACATTAGATAAAAAGAATGTTCTAAAAGTGAAAACAAAAAGCGGAGAAAAAAAAATAGAGTTTCCATCAGCCAAGGATAAAAAAGTACATCTGGCGTTAGCAGCTGTTAGCAAAGACAGCATGCTTATACAAGTGGACGTATATGAAAAATTTAAAAATGGTGACCTTGGAGACAGACAAATATATTATCTTTTTTTAAAAAGTGATCTTTCAAAATACCGGATTGTTAAAGAAGAGGAATTAAATTCAACAATTGAGTCTGGGAAACTGAAGGAATACTTATCCGTATTTCCAAATGTAGCGAAGGATGGAGCATATCGTAAGTTATTTGATAAATACATTTTTGATGAAAAGAAAAACAAAGTTAGGAAAATCAAAAACACTGATATTCTGAGCAAAGACGGTAAGTATGTTTATATTAACGGAGCAAAAGAAAAAGAAACAAATGTAATGCCTGATGGTATCCAACAGATACAAACAATGGATAATTATCTAAAAGGAAATGAAAAATATGAAGCTCAATTTAAGATTGATTTCAAACAAATTGCAAAAGAGATGGATTTAAACGCGGGTGATGCGAGGATAGCTAATATTCATTATTTTAATAAAGATTATGTAGTTTTGTATATTTCTTATCATGGGAAGACAATTGGTACAGCAGGTTCTGTTAATGTACTTATTGATTTACAAAAAAACAAACAACAGCCAACGGCTTATTTAGTTGATTTAGGAATTGAATCATAGAGGGACTGAAGAGTTTTTATGCAGTCCTTTTCTTATTTGACAAAGGTAGGCCACAAAATTGGGACAAGCCTTCTGTAATTTTTGGAACTCAAATAAAAACATTTCAATGGCCTGCCGATGATCACCAACTACCGCAAAGCCGATGGAGAAAAAAACGCACCTCCATAGTTAGACGCTGCCTAACGATAGGGGTGCAGTTCATTTTCACCCTTGCTTCACCTTCTCCGACGCATATCCATTCGGATTCGCAGAGTGCCAGTTCCAGGCGTCGCGGATGATCGCGATCAGGCTGTTGTGCTGTGGGGTCCAGCCTAATTCTTTTCTGGCTCTGGAGGAAGAAGCGGCAAATGTTGCTTGTGAATCGATGTCCGTTTCTGTCAGCTTTGCGGCGATGAGGGGAATGCCTGTGACATATTGGGCGGCAAGGATGATTTGTTCAGCGGAGTAGCTTTCGCCATAGCTGAGATTGTAGATTCGGCTATCCTTGCCTTTCCGCAAGTGATTGATGGCGAGCACGTGTGCTTCTGCCAAATCTTGAACATGAACATAATCGCGGACGCCAGTTCCGTCTTCAGATTGATCTATGTGAACAAAAGGAAGGTGTCCGAGAGCGGTTCGCAGAACATTTGAAATGAGATGTGTTTCGCTCCCCCGGTCTTCGCCGATGATGGCGGATGGGTGAGCGCCGCACGCATTGAAGGAGCGGAGGATCACATATTTCAGCCCGTACGCTTTTTCCGCTTCCATCAGCATTTTCTCCATCATCCATTTGACTTTGCCGTGCGCGTGAACGGGCTCAGGTTCGGTTTCTTCCGTGACAGGGAGGTCTTCTGGACTGCCGTAGACGGCCGCGCTTGACGCGAAAACGATCCGGCCGACATCGTATTCTTTCATCACGTCAAGCAGTGTTTCCATTCCTGTGATGTTTTCGTTAAAGGAAGTAAACACGTTTTTGGATTTCGAGGAAATCGGAGATGCTGCGAAATGCATGACGGCTTCAATGTCCTCGTTTTCAAATACTTGCTTGAGAAAATGCCGGTCGCGAATGTCCCCTTTATAAAACGCAGCTTCGGAGTGAACGGCTTCTGCGTGTCCTGTTGCCAGGGAATCCACAACAACGACTCTTTCTTTTTTCTCAATTAACGTGTAAACGGCGTGGGAACCGATATAACCGGCTCCCCCGACAACTAGTACGCTCATCGGAATCCCTCCTTTTGGATCTTTCTACATAATATGGCGCTGGGGAGCTCGCGCCCGCCGCTGTTCTTCAAACCCGTATTTTCCGTCAATGATATAAAGCGGCCTGTCTTTCACTTCGTCATAAATGCGGCCGATGTATTCGCCGATTGCCCCGAGGATGATCAGGATAAATCCGCTGAACAAGCATTGCAGAATGATCATCGACGACCATCCTGTAATGGTGCTTGTCGTAAACAGCTTCATGCAGACGACGATGAAGGCGTATATAAAGCCGATCGCTGACAGCACGATTCCTGAGTAGCTTGCCAGTTTCAGCGGCTGAAAGGAAAATGAAGTGATGCCGTCGAGCGAGAGCTTCAGCATTTTTTTCAGCGGGTACTTCGTTTCCCCTGCAAGCCGTTCGTGGCGCTCGTAATAGACGGCTGTCTGCTTGAACCCGAGCCAGCTGACAAGACCGCGGACGAACGGGTTTTTTTCTTTCAGCTTGTTCATTTCATTGACCACCTTCCGGTCCATGAGCCGGAAGTCTCCTGTATCCACCGGGATATCAACGTCTGTAAGTTTTCTTAAAATCCGGTAGAACATGGCGGCCGTTTGCTTTTTGAAAAATGTTTCTCCTTCTCGCTTTGTGCGGACGGCGTATACAACGTCAAAGCCTTGGCGCCATTTTTCCGCCATTTCCAAAATCAATTCAGGAGGATCCTGCAAATCGGCGTCGATCACAACGATCGCCTCGCCGGCAGCATAGTCTGTGCCGGCCGTAATCGCGATCTGATGACCGAAGTTTCTTGAGAAATTGATGCATTTTACTGCCTGGTCTGACTGAGCAAGCGACTTCAGCGTGTGAATGCTGTCATCGCTTGAACCATCGTTTACAAAAATCAGTTCATAGGGATCGCCTGTCGAGTCCATGACGGTTTTTAATCGGTCATAGGTGCTTTGAAGCACTTCCGCTTCGTTGTAGACAGGTACTACGATTGAAAATGTGACTTGTTTCTGCATATTCATCACCTTTCCTTTCATCAATCCAGCTCCACTTTATAAAGCGTTTGATTTCCGCCAGGTCCGCCTGACTGTGAATCATCAGAAGAAGAGCTGCTGTATTCGCTTTTTGAAATTTCTGTGCCGTTTTCTTTAATCCAGTTGGTGATTTCTGAATTGTCCCGGCCTCGGCCGTCGCCGATCATGAAGTACTTGACTTCGCCGTTTTTGACGAGCTTCTCAAGTTTTTCAACCGTCAAAATCGGGTCGCTTCCTGAGAATCCGCCCATCGCCATCACAGCTTTGCCCGTTTTGATGATGTAAGATTGAGCAGAAGTTGCACTTGAGACTGCAAATAAATATTTTTCACCGGTGTTGTTCTTTTCAAGGTAGCTCAACAGTTCTTCATCGACCGACTCGCCGCTTCCAGGGCTGCCGCCGCCGCTTGGTCTGCCTTGTTGACGGCCGCTTGCGCCTTCGTCATTCTGATTTTGGCTGTTTTGGCCGGAACCGGTATCAGCTGAAGAATCGTTGCTGTTTTGGCTGTTTGAACCTGGACCGAAGCCAGGGCCATTATTGTTGTTTTGATTACTGTCTGTTTGGCCGTCTTGGCTGCCAAATCCGGGAGGTCCGCTGCCGTCGTTATTCTGCATCTTACCTCCTCCGCCACCGCCGGCAAATGATTGTGCGGATTTAGGTCCGGCCTGTGGAATCATGCCGTTTACACCGTCAGCAAGCGTCGCCGTTGTCCAATAGAAAGGCCCGATCAGCATGCCAAGCAGCGCTGCAAGTGATACATAGTAGCTGAATGACTTTCCTTTCTTGAGAAAGATGAGAAGACAGCTTGTGACAATGCCGAAAGCGCCGATCAATATGCTCCAGATGAAGCCGATTTCGCTGAGATAAGGACTCAAAATATACAATTCAAATGCGGTTGTCAGCAAAATGCCGATTGGCAGCAGCCGTTTTTTCCAGCCGCTTTCTTCCTGATAGAGGCGAACGAGCGCCGTCCAGCCTGCACCTGACAAAGCGGCGATTGGAGCTGCCAGCATAATCAGATAGTAATGATGGAAGAATCCTGCGATGCTGAAGAATGCAGCGACCGGCAGAAGCCACATCATCCAGAAAATTGTTTCAGTCGTTGTTTCATTGAATTTTCTTTGTCTGCGAAGACCCGCGATCAGCAAACCGATGATGCCGAAGAGGACAAACGGGATCAGCCAGCTAGCCTGTCCTGAAAGCTCAGATTGGAATAGTCTGAGAGGACCCGGGGTTCCAGTGCCAAACATGCCGCCTGTGCCGCCACCGGGACCTCCGCCGCCGCTTTGGACATCACCCTGCCGGCCATCCGGTCCGCCCGAAGGCATTTCGCCTCCGCTCGGCGGAGCCATTTGTCCATTTGCCGAGTCTGAGTTGTTTTCAATATCGCCGCTTTGCTGCTGATTCTTTTGATCATGATCAGATGAGGAGGTTCCGCCCCCGCCTGCACCGTTTTGACCTGTGAGACGCTGGATGCCGTTATAGCCAAACGCCAGCTCAAGGACAGAGTTGGTCTGGCTGCTTCCGATATAAGGGCGCGAAATCTCGGGCTGGCTGTCGACGACAACCGCCCAGGAAACGGAAACACCTGCCAGAACGATCACGGCTGTGATAAGAGACACAACTTTTTTGCGAATCGTCGTTTTGGCTCCAATCATGTAAAACAGCAGGAATGCCGGTAATACCATGTAAGCTTGCAGCATTTTGACGTTAAAACCGACACCGATCATACAGAATGCGCCGAGCAGCCAGCCGATTTTTCCTTTCCGGACTGCTTTAAACAACAGCCACGTTGCAATCATCAAGCAAAGGACGAGAATGCTGTCGACGTTGTTTGTATGGCTGACCGCAACGGCAATCGGCGTACACGCCATAATAAGAGCTGAAATTCTGGCCGCCGTTTTGCCAAAAGTAGGTTTTACAATAAAGTACAAGAGTGCTACGGAAATCACTTCCGCAATGGCTTCAGGGAGAACGACGCTCCAGCCGTGCACGCCGAATACAAGTGCAAAAAGTGTCTGAATCCAGAGTGCGACAGGCGGTTTATCAACTGTTACAAAGCCTGCCGGATCAAATGATGCGTAAAAGAAGTTATGAAAGCTTTGGGTCATACTTTCAACGGCCGCCGTATAGTAGGCGTTGTCTGTGTCACTATTCCAGATGCCGTACAAGTTTAATGCTGCAGATAATACAAGAATGAAGACCAGGAATATATCGATTTTCCTTTTCTTAATCATTGTTCGATCACCTCACTAAAGAGCATTATAGAAGCCAAATATGATCAAACTATGAACAAATCAAGAAGGAATTTTAAATTGTATAGAGGGGCAAAAAAAGAGACATGCCGTCAGGAGGCATGTCTCAAATATGAGGTGTTATTTCCATACGTCTTCAGCGATCTCGACGACATGGCGCAGTTTTTCCCACTGCTGTTCTTCGGTAAGCAGGTTGCCCTCTTCCGTTGAAGCAAAGCCGCACTGCGGGCTCAAGCACAGCTGGTTCAGATCGGCATATCGGGACGCCTCTTCAATGCGCCGCTTAATATCATCCGGGTTTTCAAGCTCGCCGAATTTAGATGTAATTAAACCGAGGACGATTTGCAAGTCTTTCCGTTGGACGTAGCGAAGCGGTTCGAAGCCGCCGGAGCGCTCGTCATCAAATTCAAGGAAAAGTCCGTCTAAATTGAGTCCGTCGAAAATCGTTTCAGCAGCCGCATCGTAGCCGCCTTCCGCCACCCATGTCGACTGGAAGTTGCCGCGGCAGATGTGCATGGTGACCGTCAAATCGTCCGGGCGCCCTTCAACTGCTTCATTAATCGTGTTGGCGAAAGACTGGCGCAGTTCATCAGGCTGGCGGCCGAAAGCTTTGATCTGCTCATGTCCTTTGTCTGAGAAAAATACGGACCAGGCCGTGTCATCCAGCTGCAAATAGCGGCAGCCGGCATCGTAAAATGCGCGGATCGCTTTTTTGTAAGCCTGAGCTACATCGTGATGAAATTCATCAAGATCCTCATACGGGCTTTCTCCAAGCTTTCCTCTGAAAAACAGCATATTCGGGCTCGGAATCGTCATTTTCGGCGTATGTGTGCCCGCAATATCATGAAGAAATTTATAATCTTCCAGCATCGGATGGTTTGTAAAGTCGACTTTGCTTGTTACTTTGATGCCGCGCGGCTTCGTTTCAACATTATGAAATTGAATGCCCTTGTCCGCTGTATATCCTTCTACGCCGTCAAGTCCTTCAAGAAAATCGAAATGCCACCATGACCTGCGGAATTCCCCGTCTGTCACGGCTTTAAGACCGATTTCTTTTTGCTTTTCGACAATGCGCTTGATCTCTTCGTTTTCGACTTCGCGCAATTGTTCAGCGCTAATTTCGCCGTTCGCTTTTTGGAGGCGCGCTTTTTTTACGGGCTCAGACCTTAAAAGACTGCCCACCTGATCAGCTCTGTACGGTCCGATTTTTCTTCCAGGCGTTTGCTTCAGTACATCGGTTGATTGTGTCATGCTTCATCCCTCTTTCTTTATAGACATAAAAAAGCTCTTCCCGATAAGGAAGAGCTTGATATATTCAATCTCCTCCTTATCTTCAAGAGCACGAACATGCTCTTAAGGATTTAGCACCATTCTGTCATAGACAGCGGTTGCCGGGTTTCACAGGGCCAGTCCCTCCACCACTCTTGATAAGGAAAACCTTTTTATGCGATTTTTTAATAGTTTTAATATTAATACTTTTTATAAAAATGTCAATGGGTTTAAAAAAACTCTTCGTTTTTTTCATTTTCTTCTTCTGCGGTTAAACTGGAGGGCGTATCGAATCAATGTGTGAATTTTTCGTCAGGACAGCCGTTCAAACAGTCAACAAGATGCTGAACAAACAGAATAAATTAGAATTTTTTTCAATTTTTATTTCCAAAAACAGAAACTTTTTATTGAGTTCACCGGTCTATAATGTGTACCTGATTTCAAAATGGGTATTATAAAAAATGACAGATTAAGGAGGGTTTTTATGAACAAAAAAACAGTGTTTAAAGCGTTCGGAATGTTGATGACAGGGGTATTGTTTTTTGCGCTGTACAGTGCGGCCGCACTTCCTTCTGCACACGCGGCAAACGAAAAAAAACCGACGGTCACGAGCCATACGTACAAAAACATTAAGGCTTTGAAATACCCGCAAGTTTCAAATGTAAGCCCCAAATCTCTCCAAAACAAGATCAACAAAGATTTTAAACATTATATTGAGCAGTCCTACAAAGATTATGTAAAAAACAAGAAAGACGGCCAACAGCACGGATACCAAACGGATTATCAAACGTCCTTTGAAGTGAAATACCGGACCGGCCAAAAGCTGAGCATCCTGACAAGCAATTACGTCTATTCCGGCGGAGCGCACGGAAATACGGCAGTCCGCTCTTTCAACTATGACCTTGTCTCTAAAAAACGGGTGTATTTATCCGACATCCTAAATACAAAATCGAAAATGGATAAGACAAAAACATACATTTACAACTATATTCAAAAACACAGCGACATTTTCTTTCCGGATGTGAAGAAGAAAGACATCGTCCTCGGTAAAAACACGGCCTTCTATTACACTAACGACGGCATTGCGATCGTCTTCCAACAATACGATGTCGCCCCTTATGCCGCCGGAAATCCGGTCGTTGCAGTTCCGAAAACGGTGTATCAATAAATAACAGCCCCTGTTTCTCAGGGGTTTTTATTATGAGGGAAGAAGGAAGGAGGAGGTTTTGGAAGCTCTTTCATAAAGCGGCAGCTGACGGGCATGATTCAGCCCGCAGTCAGTTTGCAGATTTTTTCTAAATCAAACAGTTCGCAGACATAGAACATGCACTGTCGGCCGCTGATGATCTGGTATTTTTTAAAAGCATATGTCCGGTCTGCTGAAACAGGTACAAGTTGTGTGAAATGTTTTCCCAGGCAGTCGCCCGTGCTGAAAATTTCACGCCTTGACTCCAGTTCTGCAATGATTTTCCCGATGGGAAGCCTTTCTTCCTGCAAATCTTGTTTGATGGCGGGCGGCAGTAAGTTTGTTTTGACATAGACATAATTATAAGATAAATAATCATCGCCTGTTTTCAAAGACGAGGTTCTAAACAAGATGTCATCATCGCGTTGAAACAGCCTTGCTTCCTCAGGTGAAAGCTTGTCATAATCAATATTATTTTGCTGAAAAACTTCGATTTCGGCTTTGCCGCCGATCAGCGTTTCAATCGCTTTGGTTGTTGAACCATCGGTTTTGGTTAACATGTCTTTTACAAGAGAAACAAAGGTTTCAGGAAAAAAGTGGCTTACGTTCAATTAAAGGCACCTCCACGCCAAAATTAGAATTTTTCGAAAACTTGTCTTTAAATTTATCATGGGGAGGTGAGTTTGTCTAGAAATATAAGTTAAATTTTAGGTGAGCAATGTAAATTTTATCTTTTTTATAATTGGATAGATCAGGATATGTATGGAGAAAGGAGACGTCAATGTCTCCTTTTTTTGTCCCGTTATTTTAAGTCGTCTCTCCTTCTAAAAGCTGTACGGGCAAATAGGTTTCCAGCGGCAAATCATCGAATTCGCCTTCAATGGCTTTGGACAAAATCTCAATGGCCGTCTTGGAAATGAGTTCGATCGGCTGCTGGATGGTTGTCAATTCCGGGAGAATGGACTGAACCGCTTCCGTTCCGTCGTAGCCGATCACCTTTAATTGCCCGGGAATGTCTTTTCTGCGTTTTTTTGCTTCGGTGATGACTGTAGCGGCCATGAGGTCATCACTGGCAAAAATGCCGTCAGCTGCAGGCTGTTCATCAAACAGTTTTGAAATGATTTCCCGGTAATTTTGATGAAAGGGAACTTCATATGTAATCGGCTGTCTCCCGTGTTGTCGCATCACATCTTCATATGCTTTTCTTCTAAGATTTGCCGGTGTTTTCAGCTCAATTGGTCCGTTGATATGGATGATGTGCCGGCAGCCTTTTGCAATTAACAGTTCTGTCGCTTTTCTTCCTCCGTCATAGTTATCAGAGCCGATGACGGGAATCGTTTCCGACAAGTAATGGTCGATGGCGACAATCGGCAGGTTTTGCCGATGATAATTTAAAATTCCCCTGTTGTAAGTCACGGCGATGACGCCGTCCACTTGATTTCGCATCAGCATTTCCAAGTATTTTTCTTCTTTGTCTTTGCGGTTTAAGCTGTTGCAAAGCAGCAGTTTGTAGCCCATGGCAGCGCAGATGCTCTCAATATGAAAGGCCAGTTCGCCGAAAAACGGGTTGCTGGAGTTAGGGATGATGAGCCCTATTAAATGAGTTCGTTTACGAAATAAAGAGCGGGCCAAATCGTTTGGAAAGTAATTGATTTCTTCCATCGCTTTATAGACTTTTTCTTTTGTTTTTTCACTAATATAGCCGCGGTTATTTAATACCCGCGATACGGTTGTTGGTGAAACTCCCGCTTTTTTTGCAACGTCGTGAATGCTAGGCTTCATTCCCTTTTCCCCCTGCTATTTTTACTGAAATGGCTTACAATTCTCGTCACGCACTTATTTTAGAGAATCGGGCCGATATGTGCAAGAAAATGCCATGATTCTGAGAAATGTACCGGGATGAATAATTGGGGAAAAAATATGTCAACCGGTTGACATATGAAACCGGTTGACATACAATTCACTTGAAAGTGCTTTCATTTGTTAATTGATAAAAAATGGGGGGAAGTGACAAAGATGAAAAGGTGGCTCTTCGGAATTTTTTCGTTGTTGCTGATGTTTGCGATGTGGGGCTGCAGCAATAGCAAAAGTGCAAATAGCCAAGATGGGAAAACGCTTACGATGTGGGTGCACGTATCTGATGACAGTGAAGAAGGAAAGGTCTATCAAAAGCGGGTGGACGCTTTTAATAAAAAGTATGCCTCTGAAAACATCGAGGCCAAAATTGATTTCATCCCCAGAAGCGGAAACGGCGGCGGATATGAAGACAAAGTGAACGCGGCGCTGACAACGAATACCCTGCCGGATGTGATCACTTTGGACGGACCGAACACGGCGGCTTATGCGAAATCCGGCGTTATTGCGCCATTGGATGAGTATATCAAAGACCAGGATGATTTATTGCCGAGCATTAAGCAACAGGGAACCTACCAGGGGAAACTGTATGCGATCGGTGTCAGCGAATCATCGGTCGGTATTTACTATAACAAAAAAATGCTGAAGGACGCCGGCGTTGACTTGAAAACGCTGCCAACGGTTGAGAATCCATGGACGTGGGACGAATTCCTTGAGCTTTGCAAAAAGCTGAAAAATAAATATGACAAACCGGCCATCGATATGCAGTTGCAGTCAAAAGACGAAATGCTGACCTATGCGCTTTTGCCATTTGTTTGGTCGGCTGGCGGCGATGTTCTTTCAAAAGATGGCAAGAAAGCGGAGGGTGTTTTTAACGACAAACTGACCGTTGAAGCGATGACATTTATTCAAACAATGCTGAAAGAGGGTTACACGACCCGGACTCCGGTTAAGCAGGCGTTTGAAACGGAAAAATATCCGATGAAAATGAGCGGTGTCTGGACGGTAACCGACATGGAAACAAATTTTCCTAATGTCGATTATGGTGTGATGCCGTATCCTGTGTCGCCAAAAACAAAAAAGCTTGTGTCCCCTTCAGGAAGCTGGCAGTTTGCCATGACACAGACGTCTGAAAACAAGGAATGGGCGGCAAAATTGGTCGATTGGATGACAAACAAGGAATCCAACTTGGAATTGAGCCGTTCGATCGCCGCGCTGCCTGTGCGCTATTCATCAGAGAAAGTGCTGGCAAAAGAATTCTCAGATGAAATGAATGTCTTCTTGCAGCAGCTGAAAGAAACGGGGCATGCACGACCGGTGACACCGGCATATCCACAGGTGACGCGCGCATTTCAGCAAGCGATCGATGACATCAGCTTCTTTGATCAGCATCAGGATATTCAATCGGTTCTGGATACGCGTGCAAAAGAAATGCAATCAGCCATCGATAAGGCAAACTAGAAGGTGGAGCCATGAATAAAATTCCGTTGAAAGAAGCAAGGACGGCCTTTCCGCTGAAAAAAATCCCTGCCAGTAAAATAGGGTGGCGGGACAATGTGCTGGCCTATACATTTTTAGGTCCGGCCTTGCTGATTTTGTCAGTGTTTCTCGTGATTCCTTCGATTATGGCGGTTTACTACGCATTTACAGATTATTATTTGTTAACACCTGACCTGCGCAAGTTTGTCGGTTTTGACAACTTTATCAAATTGTTCAAAGACCCTATTTTCTTGAAAAGTTTGAGCAACACATTGAAATTTGTTGTCCTTGTGATTCCATTACAGATCGGGGCCGCTCTCGGGCTGGCCCTTCTGTTGAATAAAAAGCGCAAGGCCAATACGTTTTTCAAAGTCGCATACTTTAGCCCCGTCGTCATGTCGCTTGTTGTCATCTCCGTTTTGTGGCTGTACTTGCTGAATCCGAATGAAGGAATGATAAATAACGTACTGACGCATGTCGGTTTGCCGCCACAGCCGTTTTTGACAAGTCCTAATCAGGCGATCTTTACAATTGTTTTCGTTTCAGTCTGGCAGGGAGCCGGATTTCAGATGCTGATTTTTTTAGCGGGCCTGCAAAACATTCCCGGAGATGTCTACGAGGCGGCGCAATTGGATGGTATGAATAAATGGCAGCGGTTTATTTATATTACATTGCCTTTGTTGAAACCGACGTCGGTTTTTATCTTTATTACGACGCTGATCAGTGCGTTTAAGCTCCTCGTGCAGCCAATGGTCATGACCCAGGGGGGACCGGTCAATTCAACGATGACAGTTGTCTATTATATTTATCAAACGGGATTTACCGATCGGATGGTCGGCTATGCAAGTTCAATTGCGCTCTTGTTTGGCACGATAATTGGATTGGTGACGCTTGCGCAGCGCAAGTTGGTGAAGGAGGATGAAGGCGGATGAGAAGGAAATTCGGACCTTTAACGATACTGGAATATATATGCCTTGTTTTGCTGGCGGCTCTGTTTATATTTCCGCTGATTTGGATGGTCGCTTCATCGATGAAACCGGAAGCCGATATTTACAACAATATCAGCAGCATTAAAGCGTTTCTTCCGTCTTTTCATCCGTCGGAATGGTTTCAATCCTACAGGGAAGTGCTGTCACGGTTTGATTTACTAATGTATATTGGTAACAGTCTGTTTTACGGTTTGTGTGTGGCAGCGGGAGCGGTCATTATCAACGGAATGGCGGGCTTTGCATTCGCCAAGCTGCAATTCACAGGTAAAAAAGTGCTGTTTACCATATTGCTGGCGCTTTTAATCGTGCCGATGGAAACGATTTTAATCTCGCAGTTTACAATTGTTCATAAGCTCGGACTTGTTGATACGCGCCTTGCCGTGATTTTGCCGGCGCTTGCGGGGGCTTTCAATATTTATTTGTTCCGAAACTTTTTCATGGCGATCCCGGGGGAGATGATTGAGTCGGCCAAGCTGGACGGAGCAAATACATGGCAGATTTTCTGGCGGGTGATGCTGCCGATGTCCAAACCGGCTGTCGCTACGGTGGGGACATTGGCTTTTATCGGCAGCTGGAATGACTATATTTGGCCGCTGATGGTTTTGACGGATAAGTCGAAATTTCCGATCCAGGTGGCGATTACAGCCATCAACAGCACCGAGCCGGTTTATACGAACCAGGTGATGGCTGTCTTGACGATTTCCACGATTCCGCTGATTCTGATCTACATTGTAGCCCAACGCTACATTTTAGATGGCCTGGGCGGTTCAGGGACAGGCATCAAATAGATACATCCAAATCGGGTTAAAGGAGCAAATGAAAATGAAAAGCTCAAACAGTCTGTATTGGAAACTAAGCGCCTATTTTTTCTTTTTCTTTTTTACTTGGTCTTCCAGCTATTCTTTATTTGCGATTTGGTTAGGGCAAGAAATCAATTTGAACGGGTCCGCGACGGGCATTATCTTTTCTGTAAACGCTATCTTTACTTTGTGCATGCAGCCTTTGTACGGTTTTATCTCCGATAAGCTCGGGCTGAAGAAAAACATATTATTTATGATCAGTTTGCTGCTCGTATTTACGGGTCCCTTTTATATTTTCGTCTACGGACCGCTTTTGCAATACAACGTCTTTCTTGGGGCTATCGTCGGGGGAATTTATTTGGGAACTGCTTTTCTCGCCGGAATCGGTGCGATTGAAACCTTTATTGAAAAGGTCAGCCGCAAATATCAATTTGAATATGGAAGAACAAGGATGTGGGGGTCCCTCGGCTGGGCTGCGGCGACATTTTTTGCAGGTCAGCTGTTCAATATCGATCCGAATATCAACTTCTGGGTTGCGTCCGCCTCAGCAATCATATTGGTGGCCATTATTGTTTCCGTAAAAATTGAGATGACAGATGATGAAAAGGAAAGAGCAGACTCGGTCGGATTAAAAGACGTAGGAGGGCTTTTTCTCTTAAAAGATTTCTGGTTTTTGATGCTGTACGTGATCGGCGTAACATGCGTGTACGGCGTCTATGACCAGCAGTTCCCGCTTTACTACGCTTCCTTATTTCCGACTGCGGCCTTGGGGAACCAAATATTTGGATACCTTAATTCATTCCAAGTATTTATTGAAGCGGGCATGATGTTTCTTGCGCCTTTCATCGTCAATAAGCTCGGTCCTAAAAAAAGCTTGATTTTAGCGGGGCTGTTAATGGCTTTCCGGATTATCGGTTCCGGACTTGTCAGCGGACCGGTCGGAATTTCATCGATGAAACTCATTCATGCTTTAGAATTGCCGATTATGCTGATTGCGATGTTTAAATATTTGGCGACTAATTTTGATAATCGTCTTTCATCCGTACTTTATCTTGTCGGCTTTCAATTCGCATCCCAGGTAGGCACGTCGATTTTTTCGCCGCTTGCGGGAGGTTTATACGACAGCATCGGATTTCGCCACACTTATCTCATCATGGGAGCAATGGTCCTTTGTTTTACCATTATTTCGATTTTTACCTTGCTAGACTCAAAGAAAGATGTTGAATTTGCTCAAAATCTACAAAGCAATCATATATAGAGAGGATGTCACAGATGAACAGAATTCAGCAGGCAGAAGAAGCATTAAAGAAAGCCGGGAAAAAAGTGAATCGCCGTTACCGAATGGGCTATCACATGATGCCCCGGGCAAACTGGATAAATGATCCAAACGGACTTATTCAATATAAAGGGGAGTATCATGTCTTTTATCAACATCATCCGTATGATGAGAATTGGGGGCCGATGCATTGGGGCCATTTGAAGAGCAAGGATCTTATTCACTGGGAGCACTTGCCGGTTGCTTTAGCGCCGGGAGACGAATTTGATGAGAGCGGCTGTTTCTCAGGAAGCGCAGTCGAATATAACGGCGACCTCGCTTTAATCTATACTGGGCATAATATGATAGATGAAGAGAAAGACGATTTCTACCAAACTCAGAATATAGCAGTCAGCAAAGACGGTATCGTCTTTGAAAAACTGAAAGAAAACCCTGTTATTGCAGAGCCGCCGGAAGACAGCGCACGTCACTTTCGCGATCCAAAAGTATGGAAGCATCGTGAGAACTGGTATATGGTGGTCGGAAACTCCTCAAAAGAGAACGTCGGGCGGGTCATCTTATACCGCTCGCCTAACTTTGTAGATTGGGAGTACGTAGGCGTTCTCGCCCAAAGCGACGGAAATCTCGGCTTTATGTGGGAATGTCCGGATTTCTTTGAACTAGACGGCAAACACATTTTGCTGATTTCCCCTCAGGGTATAGAGGCTGATGGTGAATCATATCAAAATCTGTATCAAACAGGCTATTTGATTGGAGACTATGATGAAGAAACGAATGAGTTTGTACATGGCTCCTTTAAAGAGTTGGATCACGGCCACGACTTTTATGCCGTGCAAACTTTATTGGATGACAAAGGCCGCAGAATTGCGATTGGCTGGATGGATATGTGGGAGTCAGAGATGCCGACGAAAGCAGACGGATGGTGCGGGGCATTAACTTTGCCGCGTGAATTGACGTTGAAGGATGGTCACAAAATTTTAATGAATCCCGTCGAGGAGACTAAATTACTTCGTGGATCGGAACATCATGAGTGTGACAATCAATCGATTTCCGGCAGCTATTTTATAAAGACAGCCGAAAAGCTTCTTGAAGTGGTGGCCGTTTTTGATTTGACAATTTGCAGTGCCGAAACGGTTGGCTTAAAGATCCGGGGAATTGAACAGGAAGAAACAACCATCAAGTACAGCTTGATTGATCAAAAGCTGACGCTCGACTGTTCAAAGTCCGGCAAAGCGAGGGACGGTGTGAGAAACGTACGGCTTGAAGCGGATGAGAAGCTCACTTTGCATCTGTTTCTCGACAGATCGTCTATTGAAGTATTTGCAAATCATGGTGAAGCGACAATGACAAGCCGCATATATCCGAAGGAAGGAAGAGCGGGGATTGAGCTGTTTTCTGAGAAAGGCAACGTACGGGTTGAAGAATTCACTTACTGGACGTTGAAAGATATTTGGAAAGGTGATGAAGCCAAATGAACAGAATTTTTTGCATCGGTGAGATGTTAATTGGCTTTATCCCGCTCCAAAAAGAAACCGCCTTGCAACATGTTCTAATTTCAGCAAAGCGCAGATAAAGATTGATCTGGAAAAAAAAGCGGCTGCTTTGTCTTGCAGCCGCTTTCCGCTTTTTTCGTTTAAGCTCTTTCTTCAAACAGCTTCACAATTTCCACGATGACATTCGCGGCTTTTACCATATTGTCGGCGGAAATATACTCGTATTTTCCGTGAAAGTTTTCCCCGCCTGTGAAAATGTTCGGACAAGGAAGCCCCATATATGAGAGCTGAGAGCCGTCTGTACCGCCGCGGATCGGTTTAACGACCGGTTCAATATCAAGGTTTTTCATCGCTTTATAGGCAATGTCGACAATCTCTTTGACCGGTTCGATCTTTTCCCTCATGTTGTAATATTGATCATTCATGTCCACTGTGACGCTGTTTTCGCCGTATTTCGCTTTAAGGTTGTTTGCGATTTTTTGGACGGTGTCTTTTCTCTCGTTAAATCGGTCTCTGTCAAAATCTCTAATGATATAAGAGAGGCTCGTTTCAGAAACATCGCCCTTGATTGAAAGCAGATGATAAAAGCCTTCATAACCTTCTGTAAATTCAGGAGCTTCGTTTTCCGGCAATGCGGCGTGGAACTGCATCGCGATTTTGGCGGCATTGACCATTTTTCCTTTTGCTGTGCCGGGGTGGACGTTCGTTCCTTTACAAGTGATTTTCGCGGCTGCGGCATTGAAGCTTTCGTACTGCAGTTCGCCAAGCGGTCCGCCGTCAACCGTATACGCGAATTTGGCATTGAACGCCTCGACGTCAAACTTGTGCGGCCCTCTGCCGATCTCTTCATCAGGTGTAAAAGCGACTCTGATCTTCCCGTGTTTGATTTCGGGGTGCGCAATTAAATATTCCATTGCCGTCATGATTTCAGAGATCCCAGCTTTATTGTCGGCGCCGAGCAAAGTCGTTCCGTCGGTTGTAATCAACGTATGTCCCGCATAATCTGCTAGCTCGGGGAATTCCTTGGGCGATAAGACGACATTGAGGGATTCATTCAGCACAATATCCTTTCCGTCGTATTGTTCGATAACCTGCGGATTGACGTTCTTTCCGGTAAAATCTGTTGCTGTATCCACATGAGCCAAGAAACCGATCGTCGGCACCTCTTTTTCTGTATTCGAAGGAAGCGTCGCCATCACATAGCCGTTTTCATCGATTGTGACGTCCTTCATGCCGATCTCTTTCAGCTCTTCGACAAGCATATTGGCAAGCGCCAGCTGCCCGGGAGTGGAAGGCGTCGTCTGACTGTTTTCATTTGACTGCGTATCCACTTTCGCATAAGAAATGAGGCGTTCAATCAATTTGTTCTTCATGTTTCCTTCATCTCCAATTGTTGGTTTTATTTTAATCTTATCATTTAGAGAAGGCGAATGGGAGGATTGAAATCTTTTATTCCTGTTGTGGAAAAATTTAGTATAATAATAAAAAATAGGTCAATAGAAAGGGAGAAAAATGGAAGGATATCATCACTTTAGAAAAGAAGTAGCGAATTATTTCAGGGCCCGCTTTCCGTTCCTGTATATTTCTACATGGGAAGAAGAACGTGTCATAGATCAACTGAGTCATATTGTTTCGGATACAGAATTGATTAGAACACCAAGAACCTTATTTGTTTGGAGTTTAACCAAAGGGTTTGAAAGCAATGGAATGCCTCCATCAGCCGAAACAAAAGACCCGTTAAAGGCTTTGGCGTTCATTGAAAAATATGATCAGCCAGCAGTCTTTATATTGAAGGATTTTTATGTTTATTTGGGTGCAAATAATCGCCCCCCTGAATACCGTTTGATTCGTAAAATGAAAGATCTTGTCTCTGTATTGGAAAAGAGTCTTGTTTCCAAAAATGTTGTGCTTGTGGCGCCAACATTAACGCTTCCTCCTGAATTGGAAAAGGACATCACAATTGTAGAGTTTCAATTGCCCAGCTTTGCAGAAATTAAAGAAACGCTCAAGAAAATGATCGAAATGAATCAAGGGCAAAATCGGGCAATCGTTAGCTTGACTGAGGACGAAGAAGAACGCCTAGTAAAAGCAGCACTGGGATTAACTTTAAAAGAAGCAGAAAATGCGTTTGCACTGGCGCTAGTAAGCAAAGGGCGTCTAGATTCGGATAGCGTTGATCAAATTCTTTTTGAAAAGCAGCAAATCATTAAAAAAACCGGCGTATTAGAGTTTATTAAAAGTGAACCAAATATCCAGGATGTAGGTGGATTGGAAAATATCAAACGTTGGTTGAATAAAAGAAACAAGTCATGGATGGACTCCGCTCAGGACTATGGGCTGCCATCCCCTAAGGGTCTTCTATTAACGGGGGTTCCCGGCTGCGGAAAAAGCTTAATTGCTAAAGCTGTCAGCTCTATGTGGAAGCTTCCTCTTTTAAAATTGGACATGGGAAAAATATTCAGCGGCATTGTCGGAAGCAGTGAAGAAAATATGAGAAACGCTTTATCTACGGCAGAGGCCATTTCTCCGTCTATTTTGTGGGTCGATGAGATTGAAAAAGGATTGGGGAATAGCGGAACAGCTGGAGACGGGGGGACTTCGAAGAGAGTGCTTGGGAATTTCTTAACCTGGATGCAGGAAAAATCAAAGCCTGTATTTGTGATAGCAACTGCAAATAATATAGACGCTCTTCCGCCCGAATTCTTAAGGAAAGGACGTTTTGATGAGATATTTTTTGTTGATCTGCCAACGAAAAAAGAAAGAAAAGAAATCTTTCGCATCCATCTTGAAAAGAGGCTAACAAACCCGAAAGCTGCCGGGAATTTTTCAATAGAACCACCTGTCTTGGACAAGCTTGCAGAACTGACGGAATCATTTATTGGTGCTGAAATCGAACAAGTCGTAATTTCTGCATTATTTGAAGCCTTTTCTGAAAATCGAAGCTTAACGGTTGAGGATCTTGAGAAAGTGATTAAGCAGACTGTTCCTTTGGCTGTTACGCAATCAGAGCAAATTCTTGCAATTCGGGAATGGGCAAGTCTTCGGGCTGTATCGGCTGCCCGTCAGGAAGATCTGAAGGAATACCAATCTATTCAGCTAAAGAAAGATGACGAAAATCCGCGTGATAAAGATGCCGATTTACATACAAGCCGGGGTGGCAGAGCTGTAGAGTTTTAGGAAGAGGTGTCAAAGCATGAGTATTGAAATTGTTTTATTACCAGTTGCGATTGCAGCGACCCAAGCGATTGCATCCTATTTGGCAGAAAACGAATCAGGCCGTCTTTATACAATGCCTACCGTTATGAAGGATGAAGACCTTCTCAAAAAAGCGCTTGACCAAAATGGATGTAAGACGATCGAGCTTGGAACAACAAACGTCGAAGCAATCATGGAAGATTCAGCTGTAACTTTCCATTTGACAGAAGAAGGCACCTTTAAAGCTGCATTTGATCGTTCAGTTGATAAAAACCAGGCGCGGGAATTTATTGATCAAATTGAAGAGGAGTACAAACGGATATTGCAGCAGGAAACATATTTGAAACTTATAGAAAAGGCCGAACATGAAGGATTGGTTTTAGAAAATGAAACGGTGACAAATGAGAATTCGGTGGTATTGACGTTCAAGGTGAATGGATAAGGAGGCATTTCATGAGTCAGCGAATTATTGTTGAAATTCAGCAGGATGGTCAAATTAATGTGGAAACAAAAGGGATTAAAGGACCGAAATGCCGAGATTATATTCGAGTTCTGGAACAGCTGCTTGAGGCTGAAACGATTGATTCATCATATACGGCGGAATACTTTGAGACGGAACAGGTTGATGTTTTGAGGCATCAGCAAATTATAAGGGGGCACCGTAATGGCTAATGGATATACCAATAAGGGAGTGAAATGGGAGCTGTTTCAATCCATATGGGTCCTATTTGTATTTACTCCTTTTGGCTTTTTAAATTGGGTTTCTTTTTTCTATATTTTCGCTCGGGCAAAACAAAAAAAATGGTTAATTGCCGGATGGATCTATTTTGCTATTTTTTTATTCACTATTCTTTCTAATGGAACACCTTTATTCAATGCGGCCATGGTTCTTTTGATCATCGGCTGGGGTGTCTCAATTGTTCACGCTTTAAAAGTGCGGCCGGAGTTTTTAATTCGGTTAGAGTCCATTCAACAGTTGAAACGCGCTGAAATAGATCAGCTGCGTAAATCTCTGAAAAATGAGTATCCAGAGACCGCCGCGGCTCGAACGAGCCAAACCGATAAACAATCGGAACGGAAAATAGACATTAATCAAGCGAGTGTGGAAGACATCGCTTCGATTCCGCAGTTGGGAATTATCCTCGCCAAAAAAGCGGTCGCCATGCGTGAAGAAATCGGTGGCTTTTCATCTATTGATCATTTCGGCGAACAGTTAGGATTGAAGCCGCATGTGCTTTTGAAGGTAGAGCCGTATCTCTCATTCTCTAAACCAGTTGACCGAAGGGATAGAAAAGATGAGAATGCTGAAGGAAGGGTTTTGGATATTTAATGAAAATACGAATCCATCGTTTTTTGCCGCTTACTGAAGCAGAAGGACCCGGTAAACGGGCGTGTTTATGGGTGCAGGGATGTTCGGTACGCTGCGAAGGCTGCGGAGTACCGTGGACATGGTCTGACAAGGGTGGAAAAGACATCAGTGTAGACGACCTCTTTAAAAAGATTGTTGATTCAAAAAAAGAAAACAATATTGAAGGTGTAACATTTCTTGGTGGTGAGCCAATGGATCAAGCGGAAGCCCTTGCAGAACTTGCGGATAAAATAAAAATTGCTGGACTTTCTATTTTGACCTTTAGCGGCAGATACTTGGAAGATATAAAGTCGAATCCACGAAAGGGCCAGCTAGAGTTACTTGAATTGACTGATTTGTTCATTGATGGTCCTTTCGAAAAAGAAAATATAGATTTAAGCCGGCCATGGACAGGTTCCTCTAATCAACGATATCATTTTTTGACTGAGAGATATCGTTATCTTGAAGGTCAGCTTCAATCAATTTCAAATAAAATAGAAGTTCGGTTAGAACCCGATGGCACAGTTTCAATCAACGGAATGATTCGTCAAGAACAATTGCAAAGTTTATACGAAGAATTATCTAAACATAAAGTTTCCAACAGAAACTAACATTTGAACCCGCTATATTACCTAAAGCGGGTTTTTTATGTGAAAAAAACCATCTTTCTGAAACTTTTCTCATCATTTCTCCTCTCTAATGTTTGAAGGAGGCGCAGCAGTGAAGCAAATCAGATTAGTTAAGAAAGCTGTCGCAGGCAACGCCAAAGCTTTTGAAATGCTGTTTCAAAAGCACAGCGAACAGCTTTACAGAACAGCTTACATATATGTGCGAAATAAGGAGGACGCGTTAGATATCGTACAGGAAACGGCGTACAAGGCATTTTTATCGATTGCCCAGTTGAGGAATCCCGAATACTTTTTGACATGGCTGACGAAAATCCTCATTCATCATGCATATGCCATATTGGACAAGAAAAAGAAAGTGGTTTTAATGGACAGGCCGCTGCAGGACGAAGGCCGGGAGCAGGAGATGCATGCGGACGACAGAATAGGGATGCTTGAAGCTGTTCAGCAGTTGCGAAAAGAATATCAAACCGCCATCATTTTATTTTATTATCACGACCTGCCGATTCATGATATCGCCGAGGTGATGAATGCTCCTGAAGGAACCGTTAAGACCTATCTGAAAAGAGCGAAGCTTGAATTAAAACAACTACTGACTGGGGGAGAAGACGCATGGACAAACAACGGTTCAAAAACGAAGTAAACAAGATCGATGTCCCTACAAAAGAAATCCGCGAATCGATTGATAAAGGCATCAAGCGGGCCAAGCGGGAAAAAACGTTTCGGCCGAAGCGCGCCGTGAAAAGGACTGTTTTTGTTTCGAGCGCGGCCGCCGTGCTCCTTCTCGGTAGCGGCTTCGTTTCCCCAGCGATGCAAAGCGTGTTGGCTGACGTCCCGCTGATTGGAAAAGCGTATCAACAATTCCATGACTATGTCGGCCAAAACTTGGTGGCGGGCCAGCTTGTCACTGAACTGAACGAGAAAGCGTCCAGCAACAACATAGACGTGACAGCTACAAGCGTTTATTTTGACGGCGGAATCATCGGTATGACGTTTAAGGTGAAAAGCGATACAAGAAAAGATTTAGATGATGGAGCGAGAATGATTCATTTCACATTATTTAATGGCGAGCGCAAATGGGCTATCGCTTCTCAAGGAGACTTGAAGAAAACAGAGGACGGCTATACCGGCTACATTCAAGTAGGCTATCCAGACAAACATATTCCCGATAAACTGACACTCCCGGTTACGATCACAAATATTAACGGAATCAGAGGGAAATGGAAGTTCGACATTCCGGTTGATAAACTGCCGTATAAAACGCTCCACATAACCAAAAACAATACACAATCGGCGGATGGCCATAAGCTCGCCGTAAAAACGGTAATTCTCGGAAAAGAATCGACTGTCATCGACTATGAAGTATCCAATTCAGAGGAACATCCGAACGATCGTACATCGGTTATAAAAGTGACCGATGATAAAGGAAATGAAATTCCTTATTTGAGTGGCGGGCAGTGGACGACGGACAGTACAAAGAACGGAAACAAGGTTCGTCACGAAGAAAGGCTGATCCTTGGAAAAGTGAATAAAGGAACAAAACACCTCAAGATTGAGGCGAGCAGCAGTATGGGCGATTCCGAAAAGACGCTGCCTCTCACAAAAACGCCCGCCGCGCTGAGCGCTGACCGTCATGACTTCCAGATTGCCGTTGATCAGGTGAAACAAAACGGAAGTAAATTGTCTGTCGACTATCATCTGAAACATGTCGATCAATCTAAGATTGATATTGACAGCATGCAAAACTTTTTAGAAACGATGTCACTGGTTGATTCTGCTTATAAAAGCATTGACGAAGCGCCGATGGGACACAGCGTAAAAGGTAATTTTACAAAAGTGCTTGATCCTAAAAAGCTCCGATTCCGATCAGACTTTACGTTAGATGGTGAATTTGGAGCGAAAAACTTCAGCCTTGACCGATATTCGCTTGATGTCGAATTTGGTTATTTAAGCGCATTTTATTCTACACCGTTTAAGCCGATCAAAGTGCAGTTGCCACAGTAAAATATATGACCCGCTGTTTCAGTGAAACGGCGGGTTGTCTGCTTTGCTGGCCGTCCAACCTGAAAAATTTCCTCTCCCAAAGGAAAAAATATGCACCGAAAAGAAAGCGTTTTCATTATAAAGTAAAAGCAAACCACCAAAAAAAGGGGGAGAGTAAATGAGCAGGATGGCGAAGGTGACTGAGATGTTTGAGCGGGTCGCTTTTAAAATTACAAGTTTCAAATATATCATGGTCATTAAGTCGGCGTTTGTCACACTGATGCCGGTCATCATTGCCGGGGCGTTTGCGGTTTTGATGCAGAATATGGTGATGAGCCCCGAGACGGGACTTGCGGTTTTCAGGCCTTTTCGGTTCTTGTCTGCGCTTGAGCCGATTATGGCGTCAATCAATTATGCGACGCTGAACTTTATTACGATCGGCGCGGTGTTTTTGATCGGGATTGAGCTCGGGAAGCTGAATGGGCATGAATCGTTTTTTCCCGGCTTGATGGCGCTCATGTCCTATATCTCTGTCATTCCATCGGCGGTGCTGTTGGAAGTGAACGGTTCGATGCAGGAAGTGGTTAACGTGCTGGCCAAGGAATTTACGGATCCGAAGTCGCTGTTTTTGGGGATGTTTATTTCGATTGTGTCTGTTGAAATCTTCAGCAAGCTGTCAAGCATGGACCGGCTCAAGATTAAAATGCCGGACAGCGTGCCGGCAAATGTCTCTGTATCATTCGGCACTTTATTTCCTTCGATTATTACCGTCACGATCATCGCCAGCTTCGGATTTGCGTTTCATCGGCTGACGGGGGTATATCTTCATGAAGCCGTGTACAATGTCGTGCAAAAGCCGCTTGAGGGCGCGATTCAAGGTCTTCCCGGCATTCTCTTGCTGGTGTTTGTCGCACAGTTTTTCTGGGTGATCGGCATACATGGAAACCAGATGGTGAAGCCGATCAGGGAGCCTTTGCTGCTCGCTTCGATTACCGTCAATATGAATGCATACGCAGCCGGCGAATCGATTCCGAATATCATTACGATGCCGTTTTGGGATGTGTACATGAGCATCGGCGGATCCGGCGTCACAATCGGTCTGTTGATCGCGATGTTTATCGCGGGGAAACGGGAGGATTTGCGCAGCATTACAAAGATTTCGTTTGGTCCCGGCATCTTCAATATCAATGAACCGGTCATCTTTGGGGTTCCCGTCATGCTGAATCCGTTAATGGCGATTCCATTTATTGTGACGCCGCTTGTGACGGGTGCGATCGGTTACATCGCGACAGCGGCGGGCTTTGCCGGAAAAGCCGTTGTCATGGTGCCGTGGACGACACCGCCGATTATCAATGCCTGGCTGTCAACAGGAGGAAGCCTCGGTGCCGTCGTCACACAAATCGTATGCATCATCGTCTCCGTCCTTATTTATCTTCCGTTTGTTATTTTATTGAATCGGACCTTTACGATTAGTTCTGAAAAAAATGTGTCTATGTAAAGCAAAGAAAGGTGTGAATGAGATGGCCAGACAAACGTGGAAGATTCCCGACGATTTTATTCTCGGCGCAGCAGCGTCGGCGTGGCAGACAGAGGGGTGGGACGGGAAGCGGCCGACACAGGATTCCTATTTGGATATGTGGTACAAAAATGATCCTGATGTATGGCATGACGGATACGGACCGGCTGTGGCAACCGATTTTTATAACCGCTACAAAGAAGATATTCAATATATGAAAGACATCGGGCTAACCCACTACCGGACATCCATTAACTGGTCGCGGTTTCTTTTGGATTATGAAACCGCCGAAGTTGACGAGGTGTATGCAGGCTACATTGATGACGTCATCGATGAGCTGAAGAGATGCGGAGTAGAACCGATGCTTTGTCTTGAGCACTACGAAATCCCGACTGTCCTGCTGGAACAGTATGGCGGATGGGGATCAAAACACGTGGTTGGCTTATTTGCGGCTTATGCAGAAAAAGCGTTTGAACGGTATGGGGACAGGGTGAAATACTGGTTTACCTTTAATGAACCGATCGTGCCGCAAACACGGATCTACCTTGACGCACTTCGCTATCCGTACGAGCAGAACACGAAAAAATGGATGCAGTGGAACTACCATAAAGCACTGGCGACAGCAAAGGCCGTGGCAATTTTCCGGAAAAGGAAGCCCAGTTTTAGAGAAGGCGCAAAAATCGGCGTCATCTTAAATCCTGAGGTCGCGTATGCGAGGTCAAGCGCGCCCCATGATCAGAAAGCGGCCCAAGTTTATGATTTGTTTTTTAACAGGGTTTTTTTAGATCCGAGCATAAAAGGCGTCTATCCCGATGAATTGATGGAGCTCATGGCCAAACACGACATCCTTTTTGACCATGATGAAGAAGAGCTTTCCGTCATCAAGCGGAATACGGTCGATTTTGTCGGTGTGAACCTGTATTATCCGAAGAGAGTTCAAGCGCCTTCAAGGCAATGGAATGAATCGACGCCTTTTCATCCTGCTTATTACTATGAGCCCTTTGAGCTGCCAGGCAGAAAGATGAATCCGTTCAGAGGCTGGGAGATCTGCCCGCGCATTGTGTACGATATGGCTATGAGACTTAAATATGAGTATGGAAATATCGAATGGCTGATTGCTGAAAACGGCATGGGCGTCGAACATGAAGAGCGTTTTAAAAATGAAGAGGGGGTCATTCAGGACGACTACAGAATCGATTTTATTTCAGCCCATTTGCGAGAGGCGATGAAAGGGATCGCCGACGGCGCAAACTGCAAAGGATATATGCTTTGGGCATTCACGGACAACGTCTCTCCGATGAACGCCTTTAAAAACCGCTACGGCCTTGTCGAGATTCGATTGGAGAACAACCGCAGCAGGGCGCTGAAAAAATCGGCTTGCTTTTATCGGGATATCATCAAAAACAGACGGTTTGAAACAGAGGAATTCCGGTATAAATAAAAACGGCGGGGAATCATCCCGCTTGTCGCCGGGATGATTTCTCATATATGCCTACATAAAATATTCCGGCCGATTGATCATGATCTGCTTGTTCATTTGACTGATAACGCCTTCGCAGCGGAGCTTTTTCAGGACGGCGCTGACGGTTTCGCGGGATGTCCCCGAGATTTTGGCGATTTCGGCAGCGGTGATCGGACAGTTGATGACGGTTGAGTTGCTTTCTTTTTGACCGAGGCTTTCGGTTAAATAATAAATGGCTTGTGTAACCCTGTCGTGGGCATGGGAGAGTGTGATGCGCTTCAGCCTTTCCTCGTGAAGGGCAAGGATGTCTGATAAATGATTGAGAATATCGTAAAGCAGGTTTTTGTTGTCCCGGACGAGATCTTCGAAGATGTTCATGGGTATATAGTAGAGTTCAATATCTGTTAAGGCTTCGGCGGCATAGTGATAATGCTCATCCCGAAACAAGCCTCCAAATGGAAAGAGGGTATGAGGACGTACATAGTCGGTATAAAACATGGATCCGGCTTCGTTTGATTTTTCGAGTTTGATAAAGCCGTCGAGAAGAAGGTACATTCGTTCCCGGGGGTCGTCTTCCATAAATAATATCTGGCCTTTATGGTAAGAGCGCCAATAGATAAACTGTTTCATATCTTCCAGATCTCTTTTATTCAGGGAAGCGAGAAGAGGAAACTTTTTCAGCTGATGTACGATGTCTTTGTTCTTCATATGGACCACCCTTATCGATTTTCTTATGTTGCGGCTATATACTTTAAATTTTACTTGTTTTTGACGATTGGCAAAAGGAAGAACCCTCCCTGAGCCCTTCCTTTTGCATTTAGGCTTGGACGACAATCGTGCCGGCATTTCCTTGGAGAGCGTCTTTGGCTAATTTCAGGGATGTGATGACCGTTTTGTTGCCTTTTTTAGCTTCAGCAAACTGAATGGCTGCTTTGACTTTTGGCAGCATGCTTCCTTCTGCAAATTGCTTTTCTTTTATATAACCTTTCAGTTCTTCGGTGGTGACGCGTTTCAGCGCACGTTCTGTCGGCTTTAAATAATCGACGGCAACATAGTCGACACCTGTTAGAATGACCAGTTCGTCAGCCTGCACAAGCTCCGCCAGTTTGCAGGCTGCAAAGTCTTTGTCGATGACGGCGTCAATACCGGAGACGGCATCGCCGTTTTCGATGACGGGAACGCCTCCGCCGCCGGCTGCAATGACGATATGTCCGTGTTCGACAAGATCATTGATAACATCGTGTTCAAGAATCGATACCGGGGCCGGAGACGGTACGACGCGGCGCCAGCCTCTTCCGGCATCTTCTTTAAAAACGAGGCCGCCGTTTCGGCTGTTCATCAGTTCTTTCGCTTCTTCTTCGCTGTAAAATGGACCGATCGGCTTTGTCGGGTTGCGGAACGCTTCATCATCGCTTCGAACGGCGACGCGGGTGATGACGGTTGCCGCATGTCCGCCTTTCCCTTTTGCGTGAAGCGCCCGGTCAAGGGCATTTTGCAGCCAATAGCCGATCATTCCCTGGGTCATCGAAACACAGGTTTCAAGCGGCATGGCCGGCGTTTTCGGAGAATCCGCCTCCTTTTGCTGGATCATCAGGTTTCCGACCTGCGGGCCGTTTCCGTGCGTGATGATTAATTCAGCGCCGCTGTCGATCATATCCGCCAAATACATGGCGGTTTCTTCAAGCGCGCGCTTTTGCGCTTCTGCGCTGGCATCTCCGGTTTGAATGGCATTACCGCCAAGTGCGACGACAATTTTTCTTTTTTTCATTTAATAATCACCTCTGTTTTGTTAAATTGAAATGCTTCCCGAAGCCAGTCTGATCACGGCGATCACGGCCAATACAAGAATCAGGGCGGCAATCAAAAGCTCGGCTTTATTGAAGACTGGGCCTTCTTTTCCTTTGCGCACAGCCCGGAATACGAGAATGCCGGGAGCGTATAAAATCATGGTCAAAAGCAGGTAATCAAGTCCCGCGGCATATACGAGCCAGACGCCGTATATGCTTGCGATGATGCCGATGATGAGATTTTTGCCCCGGTTAGGCTCTTTGTGCAGCCAGCTGTATTTAAGCTGATAAAGCCCGGAAAACAGATACGGGATCAAGATGGCCGAGGAAGCCAAGGAAAATGCAAACTGGTAGGCCGCATCTGAAATGAGAAACGTCAGCAAAAACAGCTGGATAATGGCGTTTGTCAAAGTCAGCGCATTTGTCGGCGCACCGTTTTTATTTTCTTTGCCGAACCATTTCGGGAAGACCCCTTCGCGTGCCGCGATCAGCGGGAGTTCGCCCGCGAATAATGTCCAGGCCAGCCAGGCGCCCAATACGGAAATGATCAATCCCAGGTTGATGAGCACGGCTCCCCATTTGCCGACGATATGCTCCATGATCGCGGCCATTGAAGGATTCGGAAGCTCGGCCAAGTTTTGCTGATTCATGACGCCGAGCGACAGCATCGTAATCATGACGTAAATCACGAGTACGCTGATCAAGCCGATGACAGTAGCTTTGCCAACATCGCTTGATTTCTTGGCCCGGCTTGAAAATAAGACGGCCCCTTCAATTCCGGTAAACACCCAGACGGTCACCAGCATCGTGCTCTTGACCTGTGTTCCGATGGAACCGAGCGACAGCCCTTTTCCCCAGAAATCGTTCGTAAATAAATCAAGATGAAACACAAAGATAATGGCGATAATGAAAGCGAAAATCGGTACAAGTTTTGAAATGGTCGTAATTAAGTTGATCATGGCAGCGGACTGAACACCGCGGAGGATCAAAAAGTGCACGCACCAGAGGATCACGCTTGCACCGATAATTGATGCGATGTTTTGTCCGTCTCCAAACGCAGGGATGAAATATCCGATTGCGCTGAACAGCAGCGTTCCATATGCGACATTGCCGAGAAGGGCTGCGAACCAGTACCCCCAGCCGCTGTTAAAGCCCATGAAATGGCCGAATCCTTCCCGGGCATAAGTGAAAATACCGCCGTCTAAATCAGGCCTTTTCGTCGTCAAGTTTTGGAAAGAGAATGCCAGGGCAATCATGCCGACTCCGGTGATGATCCAGCCGATTAAAATGGCTCCCGCCCCCGCCCCTGAAGCCATGTCGCTTGCAAGGTTGAAGGCGCCCCCGCCGATCATCGATCCGATGACAAGCGCGATGAGCGCAAACAGCCCAAGTTTTTTTTCTTCCGCCATTTTTGTCACCTCATTCGGTTTAGAATGGAAAAGGGAATGAGTCCCTTTTCCTGTCAGTCAAGATCGCCGAGCGTCGCTGCCATGACAGCTTTAATCGTGTGCATGCGGTTTTCAGCTTCATCGAACACTTTAGAGTGTTTGCTGCGGAACACTTCGTCCGTCACTTCCATTTCTTTAAGGCCGTGCTGTTCGTAAACATTTTGTCCGTAGGTTGTATGAAGGTCGTGGAAGGCAGGCAGACAGTGCAGGAAGATGACGTTGTCGTTGCCTGTTTTCTTGACGAGATCCATATTCACTTGATAAGGCTTGAGCAGTTTGATTCTTTCTGCAAACTTGTCTTCTTCCCCCATGGATACCCAGACGTCCGTATACAGAACGTCGGCTCCGGACACGGCTTTATCTGTATCGCTTGTAACGGTGATTTTTCCGCCGGATTCTTCAGCGAACGCTTCCGCCATTTTAACTATGTCCTGATCAGGGAAAAGCTCTTGAGGCGAACAGATTCTTACGTCCATGCCGACTTTTGCGCCGCCGATGAGCAGGCTGTTGGCGACATTGTTCCGGCCGTCGCCGATATAGGTGAGCTTGACGCCTTTTACGCGTCCCGTATGTTCTTTCACAGTCATAAAGTCCGCAAGCATCTGCGTCGGATGCCATAAATCGGTCAGCCCGTTCCATACCGGCACACCGGAATGCTCTGCCAGTGAGATCACTTTTTCGTGTTCAAATCCGCGGAATTCAATTCCGTCGAACATGCGGCCGAGAACTTTGGCCGTGTCTTCGATCGACTCTTTTTTGCCGAGCTGAATGTCGTCTTTGCCCAAATATTCGGGATGCGCACCGAGGTCGATACAGGCTGTCGTAAAAGCGCAGCGCGTTCTTGTAGAAGGCTTTTCAAACAGCAAAGCGATGTTTTTGCCTTCCAAATAGCGATGCCTGATGCCTTGTGCTTTTTTTTCTTTTAGTTTCTGGGCCAGATCGAGCAAATAGAGGATTTCTTCTTCTGAAAAATCTTTTTCAGCTAAGTAGCTTCTGCCTTTTAAATTAATCGTTTGGTTCATGGATCTCTCTCCTTTTTCTTTAGGTTGGTTATTTCACATCTTCTCGGTAGAGCGGCATGCTCATGCAGCGCGGGCCGCCGCGTCCTCTTGAAAGCTCCCCGCTCGGGATTTCGATTACCTTAATGCCCTGTTCTCTCAAACATTCGTTAGAAATGTAATTCCGGTCATAGGTGACGACAACCCCCGGAGCGATCGCGAGTGTATTGGAGCCGTCATTCCATTGCTCCCTGGCTGAAGCAATTTCGTCTCCGCCGCCGCAGAAGATCAAGTTGACATCTGAAAGGCCGAGCGTTCTCTTCAGCACTTCCGGCAAATTGTGTTCTTCAGTTGTATGAATCTCGTCTGCCGTTTTTCCTCTTTCAAGAACGAAGATCCGCATGTCTCCTTCAGGCCCCTGGATGGCGGGATGGATCGTGAATTGATCTCGGTCAACCATCGTGAAGACGGTATCTAAATGCATAAAGGCTCTGCTCTTTGGTATTTCGACGGCCAGTACACGGCGAATCCGGCTCTGCCGCTGAAACAAGTTCCGGACAAGACGCTCGATCGCCTGAGCCGTTGTCCGTTCCGATACCCCGATCGCAACGGTTTCTTCATTTAAGACAAGCTCATCTCCGCCTTCGATATTGAATTTGAAATCACGGTCGAGCCAAACCGGAATCTCGTGTCCTTTAAAACGCGGGTGGTGATTGATAATGTAGCGCATAAACAGCGATTCCCTTCGGCGGGCAGGCTCCTTCATTTTGTTGATGGTCAGTCCGCTGCCGATGGCGGCCGCCGGATCTCTTGTGAAATAAAGGTTCGGCATCGGATCGAGATAAAATGGATAATGGTCTTCCATCAGCTCATGAAGATGCGATTTTTTTTCGCGTTCAAGCTCATTTTTTCGAATGCCGCTCATCACCTGTTCAACCATTGAATCGGCGTCAAAGGTAAGCAAAAACTCTTTCAGCCTGTCGTATGCGCCGTTGATATCCGCTTTGCTTTCCGTTAAAAGCTCATCGATAAACTGCTCGCGGACTAATGCGTCATCCAAAGCTTCGGCCGTCAGCTTTTCTAAATAAAGAACTTCAGCCCCCTGTTGCTTTAATGTTTCTGCAAATTGGTCATGCTCTTTTTGCACCGCTGGCAAAAAGGGAATATCGTCAAAGAGAAGCCTTTCCAGATATTCGGGTGTAAGGTTTTCCAGTTCCCGACCGGGCCGCTTCAGCATAACGGTTTTTAAAGGGCCGATTTCTGAGTAAACGTGTATCGGTGTTGTCATGATCATCCCGCCTCCTAAGCTCTTTTTGTTACATGTACAGCTTAAAACAGGAAGGAGAAGCGCGATGTGAAAGCGATAACAACAAAAACGTGATATATTTCACATGTTTTTTGATGAAGCAAAAACAAAAATGAATAATTATGATAAATGGAAAATAAGTTCCTGTCGGAGCGGAGAATAGAACGTATAAAACGTGTATATTTTTAACGGGGATTTCTCGAAAAAAATTTTTTTGAAGGGCAAAAAAAGCTGATCCGGACGGCCGGATCAGCATAAATGGTCATAAAATGATTGGGCTGCCTCAGGTGACTGGGAAATCACAAGGCATGTATCGTTCCCGCATATACAGCCCAGCATTTCCGGGCTTCCGAGCTTATCAAGAAGAACGCCGATGGCATGGGCGTTGCCGGGCATTGTTTTAATAATGATCAAGTTGTCCGTTCGATGCACATGCAGGACAACGTCAGAGATTTTATCTTTTAATATTTTGGAAGGATTGATGGATAAAGAAGCATTTGTCGTGTAGACAAGTTTTCCGTTTTCACCGGGCTGTTTCACAAGATACATTTCTTTAATATCGCGGGAAATGGTAGACTGCGAAACGGTGATGCCGCGTTTTTCCAGCAGGGATGCCAGCTGTTCCTGATTTTCTACCGGATGTTCGAGAATGGTCTGCTTGATGAGCCATTGCCGTTTTTGTTTGTTCATAAGAGCGCCTCCCAGGCAAAACACGTATATCTATTATTATAGAATGGTTTTATCGCTGACAGATGGAAGCTATTTTACAAAAAAACAAATCTTTCAGGCTGATATAGGGGTTGATAGACCCCAGAATTTCACTTATAATGCTTGAAGATGACAAATTGATAGCAGAGAAAAGGTGGTTTTCTAGGGTTCCGCAGTGCCCTCCCGCGCTGGTCTGGTCCGAGAGAAAACACATAGCGAAGTATCGTTATGACACGGTGGGATAAAAGCCCAGGAGTTTTTGCTCTTAATCAAAGAGCTTCTCTCCTGGGCTTTTTTACTTTTTACAGGAAATCGATTAAGGACAAAGGAAGGGGATGTATTTATGAAAAAGAAAGCAATGGACATAATATTGATCATTATAGGCGCATTTTTCTTTGCGTTAGCCGTGAATCTGTTCGCCATCCCGAATGACTTGGGAGAAGGCGGCGTCACGGGGATCACGCTGATTTTATACTACGTTTTTGAATGGTCTCCGGGCATCACAAACTTTGTACTGAACGGCATTCTTCTGATTATCGGCTATCGCTTTTTGGATAAAAAGACGACGATTTACACTATTATTGCGGTGGCGGCCAATTCGTTCTTTCTGCACGTCACCGAAGATTGGACGGTGCCGGCCGATGAAGTGATCATCAGCACCATCTTTGCCGGGGTATTTGCCGGCGTCGGAATCGGCATGATCATCCGTGTCGGCGGAACCACCGCCGGGTCTGCGATTCTCGCGAGAATCGCCAATAAATATTTTGACTGGAACATCAGCTATGCCTTGCTGATGATCGATTTAGTTGTCGTCTTCAGTTCCTACTTTATCATTGGAGCTGAAAAGCTGATGTTTACGATTGTCATGCTGTACATCGCCACGAAGGTCATGGACTTCATTATCGAAGGGCTCAACACGAAAAAGGCGATCACGATTATTTCCGAGCATAAAAACGAGATCGCGGCGCAGGTCAATACCCTGATGGACCGCGGCGTCACGATATTATCGGGACGCGGGCACTATACGGGCGACTCCAAAGAAATTTTATACATTGTCATTAATAAACAAGAGCTGTCCATGCTGAAGAAAATTATTAGAAGCACAGATAAAAAAGCATTTGTCATCATCCACGATGTCAGGGATGTATTCGGCGAGGGATTTGTTGATATTTCAAAATAGGGGAAGGCTGCCGGCAGATGGCCGGGAGCCTTTTCTGTATTCATTCTGATTAGGGACAGACAAATACATGAAGTTTTATGCAGGAACTGGTTTCTGTGGTAAGGTAGGTCTTGGCATGAATATTATTTGTAGCGGAATCCGCTTGCTGAAGTAGAGGAGGGCCTAATTATTTTTGGAACAGGAAAAAAAGCAGACATTTGATGTGAAAAGCAGAATGTCCTTTAGAGTATGGGTTTTTGCAGGGACTGCAGGTTTCGGATTGATTGGAGCATGGCTCTTTTATGAAGCAATAAAACTCGAATCAAAATATTCCTTGCTGTACGTGGGAGTTGGAACTTTCGGGGTCATCTACGGTTTGATGACCTTTCTAATGGTTTTTCCGGCCTTCACGAAAAAAGGAAACATCATCTTCACCATTATCGAGGGAGAAGACGGGCGGATATTCTCAGGGAAGAAATCTGTGTTGTTCAAGGACATCAAAAGCCTTAAAATGGCGGAGCGCCGCTACAGCCCGAAAGGCATTTTCTTGATGGATATACTGATAGAGACACGGGGGAACGGCAGGGTGCGGATTCCGACGTACAACATTCTGCCTGAGCCGGAATTTTATAAAGCGGTCGAGCTGTACATCCTGCCGTATATGACGGAGGAAGCGCGTGCGGAATGGATCGGTCAGTTTACAGAAGCGCAAAGAAAGGCTTATTTAAATGAATTTCATAAAGATATTTAATCGTCCGGGAAACTGCAATTTTCTAGATGAAAGAAAATAACTGAAACCTTTGGGGAAATTCATTCGTCTTAATTAAAGGCCGTTGTCTTACATGCGGAAAATTTTTTTCGCAGGCGTAGACTGTTTGAGTGAGGGAAGCCGGGGGATTTCACCAGGACGTGCTTGTAAAACCGCCGAGACTTTTAGTAGAATGATATATTATCGTTTCCTCACGCTTCATTGACTGAAACAGAAAGCGGTCTGAAAAAAGTTTAAAAAGGTAGAGGTTATCATGAAAAAAATATTCTCTCATAAGCTAAGCTTTTTTGTATTAGCTGTTGTTTTTGTATGGGCTAAAACCTATGCTTCCTACTTTTTAGAGTTTAATTTAGGTGTGAAAGGGTCTACGCAGCACATGCTGCTGTTCATCAACCCATTGAGCTTCACGATTGCTGCACTCGGTTTGGCTTTGTTTGCAAAAGGCCGCCGGTCGGCGATATGGATCATCATCATTGATGCTGTGATGACGTTTGCTTTATATGCAAATGTCCTGTTTTACCGTTTCTTTGATGACTTTTTGACGTTTGCAAACTTAAAACAAGCCGGAAACCTCGGCAATATGTCTGACGGCGTTTTTGACATCATGGCATTTCATGACATCGTCTATTTCGCAGATTTGATCATTTTGATTGCTCTATGTGTGAAGCTGCCTGAACTGAAGGCGTCACAACTGAAAAAAAGATGGGCTGCTGCCGTTGTTCTCGGCGGAGTGGCTCTGTTTTTCATCAACCTTGCAGTTGCCGAGACAGACCGTCCGGAGCTTTTGACAAGAACATTTGACCGAAATTACATCGTCAAGTATTTGGGGCCTTACAATTACATGATCTATGATGGTGTTCAGGCCGCTCAAAACGCGAGCCAAAAGGCATACGCGAGCAGCGACGACCTGACGAGCGTCATCAACTATACAAATTCGCATTATGCGAAACCGAATGACGAGTATTTCGGCGCAGCAAAAGGTAAGAACATCATCAAGATTCATTTGGAAAGCTTCCAGACGTTTTTGATCGATTATAAGCTGAACGGAAAAGAAGTCACGCCGTTCTTGAACAAGCTGGCGCACGGCCAGGATGACATGATGTATTTCGATAACTTTTTCCATCAGACCGGCCAAGGTAAAACAGCGGATGCCGAATTGATGATGGACAACAGCCTTTACGGACTTCCTGAAGGCAGTGCGTTTGTAACAAAAGGGCAAAATACGTACCAGTCCCTGCCGGCGATTCTGAACCAAAAAGAAGGCTACACAAGCGCCGTGCTGCACGGGGACTACAAGTCATTCTGGAACCGCGACCAGGTGTATAAACAAATTGGCTATGACAAATTCTTTGACGCCAGCACATATGATATGTCAGAGGATAATCTCGTCAACCTTGGCTTGAAAGACAAGCCGTTCTTTGAAGAATCAATTCCGAAGCTGAAATCGCTCAAGCAGCCGTTCTATGCGCATTTAATCTCGTTGACAAACCACTATCCGTTCATTTTGGATGAAGAGGATGCCACCCTTGAAAAGGGAACAACGGGAGACAAAACGGTAGACGGTTACTTCCAGACGGCGCGCTATCTTGACGAAGCGCTTGAAGATTTCTTTAAAGAGCTGAAAAAAGCGGGATTATTTGATGATTCTGTTATAGTGATCTATGGTGACCACAACGGAATCTCAGAGAATCACAACCGTGCGATGAAAGAAGTATTAGGTAAAGAGATTACACCGTATCAAAACGCGATGAATCAGCGCGTACCGCTTATGATCCGCATTCCGGGCAAAAAAGGCGGAGTCAACCATACGTATGGCGGTGAAATGGATGTCATGCCGACACTTCTTCACCTGCAAGGTATTGACAGCAAAAAATACATCAACTTTGGTACAGACCTCTTTTCTAAAGACCACGACCAAACCGTGGCTTTCAGAAATGGAAACTATGTAACGCCGAAGTACACGATGATTGATACGACCGTATATGATACAAAGACAGGAAAAGAGATCAAGGGCAACCAAGAGACGGAAAACCTGAAATCGCAGGTGTCCGAACAGCTGGATCTGTCCGACCAAGTACTCTATAAAGATCTGTTGAGATTCCACGAGATTTCAGACTTCAAGCCTGTTGATCCATCAAAATATCATTACGGAAAAGAAAAAACCGGAGAATAAAAGACAAAAAACCGCCTGACTGCTTTAACAAGCGTCAGGCGGTTTTTTTGTGGGGCCGCTCCGCCGTTGTTCTAAGAAGCCTGTCCGGCACATAGATTGATAGGAAAGAAGACAGAACAATGAAAGAGGATGTGAGAGCGTTGACCAAATCTCAGTATTTCTTTAAATTGCATCCTTTGATGGTGCCGGCCGGCTGGAAGGTGAAGGAAAATCATTTGTATCAAAAGCCGATTCGCGACCCCCGCCATACGCTATTGATCTTGGAGAATGAAAGCTGCGGTAAAATGGTACAAGTTGAATATGCTGGAGAACTGAAGTACGTCATCAGGATGCAAAATGCTGATCAATCGAAGGTCAGCGAAGATTCTGACGCGCCGTATGAACAGCTGATCGAACGGTTGGAAGACTTGATGCGTGCCTCTGATGGCGCCCGCAATTTGCTAAGGCTTAGAATCCCGGCCGGCTGGACAGTTGCGCATCACTCTTTAACTGATACAAACCCCGATGAACTAGCGCCTGACAGCAAGGCTTGGCTGTCTGACTTCAAACGGGACCTTTTGAAGCTGCGGCATGATGAAGAACGCCTTCTGCTCGATGTAGAGTGGTATCCCGAGTGCAGTCCGGCAGGCCATTATGCGCTGAAATTGATAAAGAACGGGAACTGGGACAGCCCTTTGGAAGACATGCTGTGCATCCATCCGAAGGAATTAGCGTATGAGATTAACGCTGTTTTGAAAAAGACTTGCGAACATCAATATGTGGATGAAACCGGCGCATAACGGCCGGTTTTTGTGCGAAGAGACGCTTTTTCGATTCATACTTTTTATTCAATAAAATGCCATATTTTTCTTGATCGAATAAGAAAAATATTTTATCATGGTAAAAGATACATAACAAATAGACGAAAGGGGTCAAATGGGATGAAAAAAATAGCAGCGGGTCTTTTGTCTGCCGGTCTGATCATCGGTTTTTCCTGGGGCGCCGGCGATGTGGCAGAAGCAAAAACGAAGGTAAAGACGTACAAAAACTGCAAAGCTTTAAACAAAGACTATAAAGGCGGCGTCGCCCGTACGAAATCGGTGAAAAACAAAGGCGGAAAAACGAAGTACAAGCCGTATGTTTCAAAAGCGCTTTATGATGCCAATAAGAAGCTGGACCGCGATAAAGACAAAATTGCCTGTGAGCGCTGATATATCCAAAAAAAGATCTCTGCCAAGGGATCTTTTTTTGTTTATCAGGAAATTTATGAAAATTAAAGACTGCTGAAACATAATCTTAACAGTGCGAACCTATACTTTGGCAAGAGAAGAGCAAAAGGGGAGTGGATGATGTGTCAGCTTTATTCAAAAAATTGATGTTATCTTCATTGATCGGGGTTTCCATCGGGTCAGCGCTGTTTGCACCGAATGCGGGTGCACAAGAGCCGGCGGTGAAGCCTAAAAAAGTGGATGTCATTGCACACAGAGGCGCTTCGGGATATGCGCCGGAAAACACGATGGCTGCTTTTGATAAAGCGCTTCAGATGAAAGCAGATTATATCGAGCTGGATGTTCAAATGTCCAAAGACGGGGAGCTTGTCATCATTCACGATACGACCGTAAACCGTACGACAGATATTGACTCAGTGCTGCCGGTTGCCGTAAAGGATTTGACGCTTGCCGAGCTGCGCAAGCTTGATGCCGGCAGCTTCTTCGGTCCGCAGTTCGCAGGAGAGCGCATTCCGACATTTGAAGAAGTGCTTGACCGGTATAAAGGGAAGGTCGGAATGCTGATCGAATTGAAAGAGCCTGCACGCTATCCGGGAATCGAAGGAAAAGTGTCAGCAGCATTGAAAGAGCGGAGAATGGATAAGCCTAAAAACGGAAAAATCATTGTACAATCGTTTGATTTTAACTCTGTCTATAAAATTCATCAGCTGCTTCCATCGATGCCGACAGGTGTCTTGACGTCAAAAGCGGCGGACTTAACAGATGCAAAGCTTAAGGAATTTTCCGGCTATGCCAAATACGTGAACGCCAACTTGAAAAATGTGGCCGCTGATCCTACGCTTGTGCCGAGAATTCATGCGCTCGGCATGAAGATTACGCCTTGGACCGTCCGCTCCCGCGATGAAGTGCCTCCGCTATTAAAGGCCGGCGTGGACGGGATTGTGACAGACTTTCCCGACTATGTTCCGAAAAAAGTACGGTAGCCACAATAAGAAAGCCTGCAGCTCGCTCTGCAGGCTTTTTCATTCATCAATAAAACTGGGCTAGCAGCAGCAGCGTCAGCGTAACGGTTATCGCTCCGCCGATTCTTGTGGACACCTGGGCAAACGGCATAAGCTCGAGGCGCTCTGCGGCGCTGAGAATTGCGATGTCGCCGGTGCCTCCCTGGCCGGAATGGCAAGCATTGATGATCGCGGTTTCGATCGGGTACATATTCAGCCACTTCCCTGCAAAAAAGCCGACGGCTATCATCGTGACCACGACGGATACGATCGTAATAATATTGGCGATATTAAAAGCTGCGATCAGCTTGTCCCACGGTGTCATGGAGACGCCAATGGCAAAAAGCAGCGGATATGTCACAGCAGTTGAAAAGAAGCGCGACACGCCGTAGGCGCCGTTTTCCAAATTCGCCGGAGCCAGACGAAACAGTTTCAGGGCAACAGCCAGCAGAAGCATCATGACGGGTGCTGGAAATCCGAACAAGTCATGTGAAAGCATACCGACCAAATATAATGAGACGGCGAGAATGCCTCCTGACGCAAAGTGGGAAAGATTAAAAAGGCTTTCTTTGTCTTTGTCGCGGCTTTCGAGCGGCTGTGCGTCCCCGCTATCAAAACGGTCAACTTTTCCGTTGCCTGTCAATTCAGGCTTTTTCTTCCCGATTACATTTAAAATTCCGGACAAAATGACGGCGCTTAAGCTTCCGAACATTATGGAAGGAATGACAAGTGCAAAAGCTTCCCCTTGTGACATGTGCATGATTTCCGAATAGCCGATGGACAGCGGAATAGCTCCCTCGCCAACCCCTCCGGCCATGATCGGAATTACAATGTACAGCAGCGTATGCTGAAATCCGAGGCCGAGCATTGTACCGACCGCCAGACCGACTGCCGCTGCAGCAATGGTCCCTGCAATCAGAGGAATAAAAATTTTAATGAACGCCCTGACCAGCGTTTCTCTTTTCATTCCTAAAATGCTTCCGACTACAATGGCAGAGATGAACAAATAAAGAAAGTTTGAGTTTTCTGTAAATTCAGTTGTTGATTTGATAATGTCATCGGGAATGAGATGGTAATAGACGATAGCTGAAGGAATAAACGTCGCAAGTATAGCGGCACCGCCGACAGAACGAAGAAGCGGCAGCGACTTTCCGATTTGGGCGAAGGTGAATCCGAAAAAGCCCGTAACCGCAATGGCTGTTAAAATGTCGCTTTTCAGATCGTGCATATAGACAAACGTCACAATCAAAGCGAAGAGCAGCAAATATACGGGCAGCGGAATGATGCCGATTTTAACATTCATTGCTCTTGCAAAAAAATTTTCATCCTGTTCTTTTGTTGTTTGAATCGGTATATGTTGTACCTTTGTTTTTGCTTCCATATTCTTTCCCCCATCCTTTATGTGATCCCCTTGCTGAGTTATTTAACTAAATTAAGTATACTAAAAAAATCAAAATTCAGACAACCGTGCAGGAAGACCTAACTGTTTTCCCATAATGATCAAGAACAGCTCCATTTGGCTAAAGACGTGTCTGGATATAGGTAATGGCCCTTGTGCAGGCCGTTTTTGATGCAATTATTCCTGGATTCCCTTTTTATGGAATAAAAATCGACACAAAATAGCTGTTAATCCGTCAAAAATAAATCAAACATTTAGGAGCAGAGACCTTTTTTCTTTTGTAAAGCGTTGATACATTCAGCTCCTTTCTCTGAAAAGACACAGGACGTCTGAGACAAAAGATTCAATCTTGATACGGGGTACATGTGAAGGGTTATCAATGTGAGCCTTATGATTTTTTTGAACAAGAGACTATAGTCGTATAATTTCAGTTTTTAATAGATAAAAAGATATAATTTTTATAATTTTTTAAAGAAAATTAGGACAAATAGTGGTAATATATTTGAGTGCAAAAGAAAGAAATAAAGGAATATTTTAGAGAAACCCTGTAAAAAGGTTTTTTTATGTATCACATAAGGAGAAGAAAATGGAATTTATTTTACACTACTATCCCGCGGCAATGATTGCTCTGATTCTCATCGGTTTTTGGGGATCGCGGGTGAATTCGCGTTTTAAGAAGTTTTTAATCATACTGTGTCTTATGACGAACGGTGTGTATATTGTATGGCGGTTCGGCTTTACGCTGCCCGTCTCTCGCCCCGCCGATATCGTGATGGGCGTCATCCTGATTGCAACTGAATGTATCGGCTTTTTACAGCTCTTGGTCTTTTATACGCTAGTATGGAAGGAAAAGAAGCGGGAGCCGGAAAAGCTGGGCGATCAAGACCATCGGCCGAGCGTTGATATTCTCATTGCAACTTATAACGAGGAGCGCCATGTGCTGAAAAAGTCGGTGGCAGGCTGTCTGAACCTCGACTATCCAAAAGAGCTTGTCAACATTTATTTGTGTGATGACGGAAGGCGGACGGCTATTCAAAAGCTGGCTGAGGAACTTGGCGTTCATTACGTTACAAGGCAAAACAATGAGCATGCAAAAGCGGGGAATTTAAACCATGCGATGAGCTGCTCAAACGGGGAACTGATTGTGACGATGGATGCCGATATGGTTCCGCTCCCTTCATTTTTGCAGAAAACCGTCGGCTATTTTAAGAAGGAAAAAGTGGCTTTTGTTCAAACGCCGCAGGCTTTCTATAATGAAGATCCTTATCAGTACAACTTATTTTCCGGAGCGAACATTCCGAATGAGCAGGACTTTTTCATGCGCAGGCTCCAGGCTGGGAAAGACCGTTTTAATGCTGTCATGTACGTCGGCAGCAATACGGTTTTCAGAAGAACGGCTTTGGAGGAAATCGGCGGTTTTGCGACAGGTGTGATTACGGAGGATATGGCAACAGGGATGCTTTTGCAAACAAAATTTAAATCTGTTTTCGTCAAAGAAGTGCTTGCGGTCGGTCTCTCGCCGGAAACGTGGATGGATCTTTTGAAACAGCGCGACCGCTGGTGCAGGGGAAACATTCAGTGCGGAAAGAAGTGGAATCCGCTTTTCTTAAAAGGCTTGACGCCCATGCAGCGAATCCTTTATTTTGACGGCATTCTCTTTTGGTTTTTCGGCGTTTTTAAGATGGTATACATCCTCGCGCCGCTCATGTTTTTGCTGTTTGGCATACATAGCTTAAAGACTGATCTGTGGTCGATCACTTCGTTTTGGCTGCCTGCGTTTTTAGGTTCTTACCTTTCATTTAAAGCCGTTTCGGACCGGCAGCGCAGTATGAACTGGAGCCATATTTACGATACATCGATGGCGCCGCACATGGCGATATCGGCCTTGTCGGAATTCATTTTCAAAAAGCGGTTTGATTTTAAAGTCACACCGAAAGGCGTCAACACAGATCGGCGAAAATTCAAATATACAACGGCGCTGCCGTGTGCGATTTTGCTCGCAATGACGCTGCTTGCACTCGGAAAAACCCTTTATGAATTGTTGTTTCTTCATACGTTTGATATAAACGTCACTTCGTATAATTTATTTTGGGTTCTCTATAACATGACAGGGCTCATACTTGCGCTGCTCGTTGCCTTTGACAGGCCGAGGTTCCGAAGCTCTGAGCGTTTCACAGTCAACAAGCCGGCGGCTTTTTCCACCGTTTCAGTAGATGAGCACAAATGTGAACTGATCGATGTGAGCGACACGGGCGCGCGTATCAGACTGCCTTATACGGCTGATTCGGATATGTACTATCATGTAGACGGTCTGATCATAGATGCGGTCGGAAAAGTCCCGGCCCGGGTGATGTGGACGACGAAGGACGAGGCCGACATTGAAATCGGGCTGCACTTCAAAGAGATGGACAAGGAACTGTATGTGAAACTGATCGGTTTTATGTTTAATGAAGAAAATGCAAAAAAGGCCGACCGGGAAAAGCGGGCTGATACGTTGTCAACAGTGATACGCTTTTTAACGAAAACTGAAAAAAGCCCTGATGCATTCAAGAGAAAATACGTGCGCGAGGCCTTTCAAGGTCTGGGAACACTGCTGTTTCCCCGTGATTCAGAGAAAGGGGCTCACGAGGTTATGATTAAGGATATCAGCTTGTCAGGCTGTCAGATTGAATCCGGCTTCCCGCTTGAAATCAATGAACATGTGCTGGTTTCTATCAATGAGAAGGACCCGGATCAGCGGCTGGCGCTCGTCTGCTGGATAAAGAAGCGGAGAAAGCGATACACAGCGGGATTGAAATTTTTAGATGAACATGCATCAAAATCAATGGGAGACCCGGTAGCATAAGCTGCGGGTCTTTTTTTGTCAATGGTCTTCCTGTACGGTCCGCCCGTATTCGAATTTCATGCTTTGGTTCAGCATGTTTTCTTTAGCTGTGATCTCTCGGGGCTGAACAAAGAGGTGTCCGCTGTGCACCTGAGCAAATTGTGATCTGTTCCGGTACGCAGTATGCAGTCGGACTTCTTTGCCAGCTGCTCTCAATGAACGGCCGATTGGTTGCGTTGGAAAATCCGGGATATGATGGTGTGCGTTCTGTTTTCCTTAACCATGGATGTGATATTCAGCCAATTGGTCTGGAGACGGATGGGATCAATTTGACACAGCTTGCTGCAACACGGGCGAAACTCGTTTATATTACGCCATCGCATCAGTTTCCGTATGGAATGGTTCTGCCGATACAGAAGAGGCTGAAATTGCTTGAATGGGCAAGCCGTGAGAAGGCCTATATTATCGAAGACGACTATGACAGCGAATTCCGCTATCAGGGCAGGCCTATTCCATCTTTAAAAGCGCTTGATAAAAAAGAAAATGTCATTTATTTAGGGACTTTTTCAAAGTCATTTCTTCCGGGAGCGAGATTGAGTTATATCGTTCTGCCTTCAAAACTGGCGGATGAATTTCAAGAGAAGCTTGGCCGCTACAGCCAGTCTGCTTCACCCATCATTCAAAAAGCGATGTTTTTATTTAGGAAAGAAGGGTTTTTCGAAAGGCACATCCGTAAAATGAAAAAAGTATATCAAGAAAAGCACAAAACATTAATATCGGCCATTAAAACGCATTTCGGAAATGACGTGGAATCATCGGCGAAAAAGCGGGGCTCCATATTTTGATGAAGACAGACCGACATGCACAAGACCTCATACATAAAGCGGAAAAACTCGGTGTGAAAGTTTATCCGGTATCCGATTTCTGGATTAAGCCTCATGAAAGCAGCTCTTCAATCGTCATGGCGGGATTTGGGGGTCTTACTGCAGCGGAAATTGAAGAAGGGATCAGCAGACTGCGTAAAGCTTGGCTCTCCTCCTCAAAGCAGGAACAGTGAAAAATGCCCGTTCCGCACCGATATTAAAAAGGATTCAGTAGATAGAAAGCGGGAATAATTGTGAAAAAAACGAAAATGTTACTTGTGCTGTCTATGTTGATGGGGGTGCTGTACGGGTGTTCCGGTCATGAAACAAAAGGAGAGGAAAAAACAGAACCAAATACGGCTCAAAAAGCGGCAAAACAATCAAAACAGCAGGCGGAACATGATCCATCATCCAAGTGGGTCAAAGTGAAAAGCCCGGCCCGCATTCCGATTCTCATGTATCACAGCATTTCCTCAGGAAACAGCCTGCGCGTACCGGAAGGGGAATTCCGCGGGCATATGAAGTGGCTGAAGGATAACGGCTATTACACGTTGACACCTGAGGAAGCCTATATTGTCTTAACGCAAGATAAAATGCCGAGTGATAAATGCGTGCTGATTACGTTTGATGACGGTTATACAGATAACTTTGAAAAAGCGTACCCGATTTTGAAAGGCTATGGGATGAAGGCGACAATTTTTATGATCGGCAAATCGGTTGGCGGGAAGAACCATTTGACGGAGAAACAAATGAATGAAATGAGGCGAAACGGCATTTCGATTCAAAGCCATACCATTCATCACGTTGAATTGAACGGACTGGCACCGGGACAGCAGCTCGATGAAATGACGCGTTCCAAAGCGCTGTTTGATCGCATGTTCAGCCAAAATACGGTGATGCTGAGCTATCCGGTCGGGCGCTACAACGAAGATACGCTGAAACTCGCAAAGCAGGCAGGCTATCAAATGGCCGTCACAACAGAACCGGGAGCGGCATCTAGGGATCAGGGGATGTATGCGCTCCACCGCGTCCGAATCTCGCCGGGGATGTCGCCGGACGCCTTTGGGAAAATGGTGGAACACAGCAGACAATAGGAAAGACGGCATTTATCATGATGCCGCTTTCCTTATTTTTTTTCGTTTTGGTGCGTCGGGCTCATGACAAGCCGCAGATTCGGGCGCATACCTTCGGAGGTTCGGCGGTTTGCCGTCTGTCCGGGAGCGGTTTCGATTACCCTCAAAACTCCGGTCGGCGCAGCTGCCTGGCGGATCAATATTCTGCTTTTCGGTGCCGCTTTTTTATAAGAACTTTTGTTGTTCTTGTCAAAAAAGAATGAATACAAAATAAACAGAGCCAATAAAACCAGTAAAAAAATCATCTGGAAAAAACCCTCCTTATCATGAATGTCTTCTTTTAATATCGAACAAGTAGGTGCAAAGTTTTATATGTTTTGTATCAGAATCGCTTTATTGTGACTTTTAAATCGTTTGAAGAGCGGGAATCTGCTGTCTTTACATCATTCCCAATCGGAAGTCAGGTTAAACAACTGAATGAATAATGACGTATTTGGAGTTGATGTTGAATGAATGATGAAGGGAGATAGCTGGAATATACCCGGCTCACTGCAGCAAGAACTGCATACAGCCTAGGGATCCGAGCAGGAGCAGAAGTTAGGTTAACGCAGCCGCAGGTCTTAACAGCCGCCATCGCCGCCGCCGCCGCAATCACCCCCGCTGTCTCCGGATGAGTCAGGACCTCCAATAAAAAAAGTCGAAGAGCTGCTGCCGCTGTTTTTTTCCCCGGACGGCAACATGGAGGCGTAGAGAAGGAAAACCACCAGTATAAAACCAATTATTCCAACAATCATATGAAAACCTCCTAAACAATATGACTTCTGTTTTTATACGAGCAACGGGCCAAAAAGTTTCGGAATTTTGTTAAAATATAGTGATTCATAGAAAAAACGGCTTAGACGCCGTTTTTTATTGCTTGATCAATTTTTTCTGAACGGCACTCGGCATGCCGCCGGGCTGTACTTCTTCCCATGTCTCAACATATTTTCCCTTCGCGTTTACCTTTAGATAGGCGTTTCTTCGAAGGGAATCGCTGGCGGAGAATGTAATTTCTTTTTCCTTACCGGTGTCATTATATCCTTCCAGCGTGTACTCATAGCGGCCCGGGCTCAGGTGCTTACCGTCTTTGTTGATCTGGACATATACGCTTTCTTTCTTCACAAGTGGATTGAACCTGTCTGTCACTTCATTATGAATCAACAGAAATGCGCCGATACATACAGCTAAAGCGGCTGTAATGAGAGAAATTGTTTTTTTCATATTTTATCACCTTAAAAATCCTTTTAATTTTTTCAGATAGCTTTTTCGAATCATCATAAAGAATAATAGTTGGAAGATCAGAAATCCGCCTATTGTCATGATCACCGGAGATGCGAAATGACCAAGGCTCTGTGCCTCGAGCGTCTTCATCGCAAAATACGTATGAATTGAGGCGAGTACGAACGGAAAGAAGAACAGGATGGCCAATTGAATCGTTACGCTCTGCGACATTTCCTTTTCGCTCAGGCCGATTTTTGAGAGTGACCGGTAGCGCTCTTGATCTTCTTCAAGATCGGTAAACAGGCGGAAGTACAGAAAGCTCCCGGATGCCGTAAAAAAGAGAACCGCAATAAAGAATCCGATAAACAGACTCAGGCTTGGAAGCTGAACAGTTTCAAAATAATTGATGGCCTTTGCTTCAAATTGAAATTGGATATTGTGAGATTTTTCTCTGAGATCTTTTTCCAATGATTGGCTCATGTCGAGGCTCTCTTTCCAGCGGTTGTACTGATAGCCGTACAATGTGAGGGATTCGCCTTGTTTTTTCAGCTTTTCGAAGGTTTTGCCGTTTACGACAACGATGCTTTCTAACGAAATGAGCGGTTTTTTAATACCTTTTACCTTTAGCCGTTCATTTGCCGGCTTCAAATCTTTGTTCAACATGTCCAAGGTCTCAGGAATTTCCCGCTTTTCTTTTGCCTCAAAGGCGTTTGGATAATACAGCGCCTCACCGTCTTTCAGTTCACCGGAATTTAACTTGAAGTGCTTTTGGAATTCGCCTTCAGAGACCAGGAGCACCGGAGGAAGGAGATCTCCCTGGCTATAGCTCATATAAATTCCTTTTGTCACTTCCTTTGCATACGAAAAATGTCCGTCCTTCAATTTTTGTTCGATCACCTTAACGTGTGTTTGTTCCTTTTGGCTCCCGCTGTATAATAAGTACTCTATCTCATATCGGGAATCCAATTTTCCGATAGAAGTCTTGGAAATTACCAATGCACCCATGGCGGTAAAGGCGACCGCGGAAATGATGCAAACGAGAAAGAACAGGCGGGCATTATCCTTCAGCCGATAAACAAGATCGGATATCCAAAGCACGTTTTTTCCTCGTAAATAAAATGACCTCCGCTTTTTTAACAGCCGCAGCAGCCAAATGCTGCTTTGGCTGAAGAAGAAATAAGTCCCGATGATCGTCAAAATTAAGATCGTGACGGCTTGGGGAAAATGGATGTCGGCGAACAATACAAGCCAGTAGCCGGAGCCGAGGCAGCCGATGCCGACGACCGAAAAAATAATGGACGGTTTTGGCTCCGGTTTAATTTTCCCGGTGCCTTTGATCAGCTTGACAACGGTTTTTGATTTAATAAATAACACCGTAAATTGCGACAGCAGAATAAACAGCGCAAGAAAGCAGGCGGATGTAAGGGCCATCGCTTTCCAAGGCAGATACAATGGCAAAGCGTCCATTTCCAGAATATAAGCGCCGATCGTAAAGAATGTTTTTGCAAAAACAAGACCGCCGATGATGCCTGTAACGATCGAAAGCACGCCGATGATGATGTTTTCTGCGGTAATCAGCTTCCTCAATTGACCCGGAGCGATTCCCTGGATGGTGAGGATCCCGAATTCCTTGCTTCTCGACTTGAGAAAGGCGTTGACGGAATAAAGCACAAACAGAATGGAAAAGGCGAAAATCATCCATTCAGCCACCGACAACCCCCGTTTTGCAATGGTGTTTAAGTAGCCTTCCTCTAAAGCGGGGTGGAACAAAAACATCGCAAATGTGAAAAAAATCATCACTGAAAATGAGCTGCTTAAAAAGAAGGCGAGATAGGCTCTTTTATTCCGGACGACGTTTTTATAAGCGAACTGAAGAAAGGTCATTGGTATTTCCTCCCAGCATAGACAGCACATTCAGAATCTCTTCATAAAATACTTGGCGGTTGGCGCCGCGGTAAATTTCATTGAATAATGTTCCGTCTTTAATAAAAATGACGCGACGGCAATAGCTTGCGGCAACTGGGTCGTGCGTGACCATTAATATCGTGGCATTGTCGTTTTCATTAAGATGCTGCATCGTCTCCATCACGTCTTTTGATGCCTGCGAATCGAGGTTTCCTGTCGGTTCGTCGGCGAGGATGAGGGCGGGCTGATGAATGACGGCTCTTGCGATGGCCGCCCGCTGCTTTTGTCCGCCGGATACTTCAAACGTCCGTTTGTTCAAAAGTTGTTCAATGCCGAGTTTTTCAGCAATCGCCTGAAGTTTATCTTCCATGACGGAAAGCGGTTGATTTTCAAGCGTTAACGGCAGCATGATGTTTTCGCCGATCGTCAGTGTATCCAGCAAATTAAAATCCTGGAATACGAACCCGAGCTGCCTGCGGCGAAAGTGGGCAAGCTTCGCCCTTTTTAAATGATGCGGGTCTTCTCCGCGAATTAAAATGTCGCCGGAATCCGGGCGGTCAATCGTCGAAATGATATTGAGAAGCGTCGTTTTTCCAGAACCGGACGGCCCCATGATCGCCGTGAACTCACTTTCCTCGACATTGAATGAAATATCTTTTAAAGCCTGATGGGAGACTTGTCCTTTATATGTTTTATTGATGTTTTTAACGACCAGCATATTTGTTGTCATGATATCCTCCTTTTGCTGCGCTTTTTAAGGATGACCGTTTCCGGTATGTTATCCATTCCAGCGGGCTCCTCCGGAATGCTTTCAGCCAAAATGCGTTTATGAAAGGCTTGAATGGCCATTGTCCAGAAACTAAGAACGGCGGCCTCGTTTATATAACAGAATGTGCCGACTCTTTTCATAGACTCGGATTGCTTATAAAAAATCCTCCTTGCCACGTTTGTTTTGTAAACAAATCATATCAAGGAGGATGGGGATGAGCTATGCGGTTTTATTAAAGAAGACTTACATTTTTGTAAGAAATGAAAATTGCACAGTCGTTTCTTTTCCTTCTTCTGAATCGATGCTCACATCATGATTGAGCTTTTCGGCAATCTCTTTTACAAGGTAGAGGCCGATGCCTGTTGATTCCTGAAAGCGCCGTCCGTTTTCCCCGGTGTAATAAGGCTCAAATACGCGTTTCACATCTTGTGAAGGGATTCCGATTCCGTAATCTTTGATTTCCAGAATGATGCGTTCGCCTTTACGGAATATCGTCAAATCGATGCGTTCGCTTCTTCCTGACGAGTACTTCACAGCGTTAGTGATGACTTGGCCAGTGGAAAATCTGAGCCATTTGCGATCGGAGTAAATAACGGCGTCTTCAGCGGGAACCTGTTTATTTGGATAGACACGATGCTGTATAAAATAGCGTTTATAGCGCTGAATCAGCGAATTAAGCAGCTCGTCTAGTGACACGGCCTCAATTTTAAAATCTCTTTCAAACAGGTCAAGCCTTGATGAATAGAGGAGCGTCTCCAGTCCGTATTCAATCTGCTGGACTTCTTTTTTGATTTGTTTAAAAACGGGTTCGTCCTCTTCCTGGATGATCAGATTGATGACGGAAAGCGGTGTTTTCACCTGATGCACCCATTGATTCATGTAGGTTACCCTATCTTCCAGCTTGGACTCCATATCATGTATTTTGCGGTGGTGGAGCCGGCTCAGCTCCATATGTTTTTCATAGAGCTCTGAGCAAAATTCAGACGTCCCCAAAAAAGGAATTTCTGTATCTTTTTGATCTGAGCCGATCCATTGGTAGACTCTGTGTTCTTCATACCATTTGTATGAAAGATAAAGCGCAAGCGCCAGAAGCTGAACGCCGAGAATGTAAAAAAGGTGGGTGAAAGTCTGCATGCCGGCAAACCAATAGTAAAAAAATACGAATCCGCCCTGAAAGAGAAACAGAAAAATGAGAACGGCATGGTTTTTTAGGAACAGCTTCATGATTTCGTCCTCAGCTGATACCCTTCGCCCCGCACAGATTCAATTGAGAAGGGCACGTCCATGCTTCGCAGTTTTTTGCGAATCCTTGTAATATAGACATTTAGCGTGTTTTCATCTACAAATGTATCGGTTTCCCATGTCTTCTCCATTAACCGGTCTCTGCTTGTCACCTTTTCTCCTCTTTCAAGCAGCACTTCCAAGAGCTTGCTTTCCTTTTTTGAAAGCTCGAGCTTCTCATTTCGGCAGTGCAGCTCAAAACGTTCGACAAACAGCTGGACGCCTTCAAATTCAATCACTTTTTCACCTTGTTTTACTGCGTATTCTCCAAATGCCCTGCGAATTTGGCCTTTAATTTTAGCGAGACCACCTCATAGGAAAAAGGCTTCTCTATATAATCATCGCCGCCGTTTTCGATCGCCATGACCTGATCCATTTCTCCGCTTCTCGCCGAAATGAAAATGATCGGACAAGTCGAATGCTGGCGGATTTGCCTGCACCAGTAGTAACCGTCGTATGCCGGCAGATTGATGTCAAGCAATGCCAGGTCGGGCTTCTCTTGGAGAAATATTTCAAGGATAGAGGTGAAATCAGTCGCTGCAACAGTTTCGTATCCGTATTTTTCTAAATGATCGCGTAAAAGCTTCCGAATGTCTTCGCTGTCCTCGACAATCATGATTTTCGTCATTTTGAACACTCCTATGAACAAGTCTCCGCTGCCGATTTCTTTATAAAAGCGGCAGTGAAGGGCCTCTAATGTTAAGAATATCATAAAAAGTTTTTTTTCATGTGAGCGCTTAAGGTTTTTGCATACCAGATCATGATAATTCAGTTTCTCTGAGTTAAAATAGGAATGGACGACTGTCAAAAAAGGAGAGGATCAAATGGCGAAATACAGAGGTTATATCGGAACATATACAAAAGCAGACAGCGTAGGGATTTATACATTTGAGCTTGATACGGAAAAAAAGGCGTTAAGCACGCCGAAGCCGGCAGCAAAGCTGGGCAGTCCGACATATTTGAATATCGCCAAAGACAATGACATGCTTTATGCAGTGGTCAAAGACGGCGATAAGGGCGGGGTTGCCGCATATCGTATTGACGGTTCCACAGGAGAGCTGACTATCGTCAACCAGCAGACCGGGGAAGGACCGTCGCCTTGCCACGTCAGTGTGGATCAAGATAACCGTTATGTTCTGTCCGCCAATTACCACAACGGGACGATCTTGGCATATCCTTTAAATGAAAGCCGCGGCCTGCTTGAGCCTTCATCAAAAGTACAGCATGAGGGATCAGGACCGCATGAGAGGCAGGAAAAAGCGCATACTCATTATTCAGGATTCTCACCTGATGAGAAATATGCAGTGGCCGTCGATCTCGGAACGGATCATATCATCACGTATCAATTGAAAGAGGGCCGGCTTGAAGAAGTGAAAAAACACGCTGCTGCACCGGGCTCAGGGCCGAGACATATCGAGTTCCATCCACAGGAAAAGTATGCGTATGTATTAACAGAGCTGAGTAATGAAGTCATCGTGCTGGAATACAACCCCGATTTGGGTGAATTCAGAGAGATTCAAGTGATTTCGGCATTGCCGGAAGGCTTTGACGGCCATAGCCAAGGCGGCGCCATCCACATCACGAAAGACGGCAAATTTGTATACGCTTCAAACCGCGGCCACGACAGCATCGCCGTCTTCAGCGTCAACGAGTATTCGGGCGAACTTTCCCTGGTTGAACACGTATCAACTGAAGGGGAATGGCCGCGCGACTTTGAGATTGATCCTTCAGAGCAATTCTTAGTTGCTTCCAACCAGGAAACAGGGACTTTGACATTGTTTGAAAGAGACCGGACAACGGGCCGGCTGACGCTTTTAGAGTCTGGAGTTCCTGCTCCTGAAGCGGTTTGTGTGAAATTTTTACATCAATAAAAGCAAAAAAAACTTGATTGGCCTTTTTAGCCAGTCAAGTTTTTTCTTTTTATAGCATGCGGCGGTTAACCGCTGTCATTTTACTCCGCATCCAGCCCTTTTTTGACCTTGATAAACGCAACCATCTGCTTGATTTCTTCTTCGGAAAGAAGCGTTCCGTCGACTGCCAGCTTGAGCTTAGCCCAATCCGTCAGTTCAATGGCTTCGTTTTTAGCCTTTTCATCCCGGGGATCGTCAACTCTTCCGAGCAAAAAATCGGTGGAGGTATTGAATAAATCAGCGATTTCGATAAGCGCCTCTAAAGAAGGGCGGCGGTATCCCGATTCATAGCCCGCGTAAGTGCTTTTCGCAATACCGAGGCGGTCGGCAGTATATTGCAATGACCATTTTTTGTTTTTTCTCAGTGTTGTTAATCGATCTAAATTCATATCTTACGCTCCTTTTGATACACAGTGATTATAGCACATTATCAGTAAAAGTGTACGCGAAATGAATAAAGTTTCTTGATTATTTCACATTTGAGGACTATAATTGCATTGAAGGTACGCATAAAGCGTATACATTCCTGATGTATCAAGCCTTCTTTGCTAAAATAAATCATGATTTATACTGTATAAAACTACTTCTTAAAGAGGTGTAGCACATGAAAAAGTTACTGCTGTTGACCACCGGCGGGACCATCGCTTCAGTAGAAGGCGAAAACGGACTGGCTCCGGGGGTTAAAGCGGAAGAGCTTCTCAGCTATTTATCTGATGATCATTCAAATTATACGATAGATTGCCAATCTTTAATGGATATAGACAGCACCAACATGCAGCCTGAACACTGGGTGATGATGGCTGAGGCTGTATATGAAAATTACAGCCGCTACGACGGCTTTGTGATCACGCACGGAACCGATACGATGGCCTACACCTCAGCGGCGCTTTCATACATGCTGCAGAATATTGATAAGCCCGTCGCGATTACGGGTTCCCAAGTTCCGATTACGTTTAAGAAAACGGATGCGAAAAAAAATATAAAAGATGCGGTCCGCTTTGCGTGCGACGGCATCGGCGGAGTATATGTCGTCTTTGACGGCCGCGTCATTTTAGGCACGAGAGCGATCAAATTAAGAACAAAAAGCTACGATGCATTTGAAAGCATCAATTATCCTTACATCGCTTTCATTCACGATAAGGAAATCGAGTACAACAAACGGGTTCCCGAAGTAAAGCCAGGCGCTTTGAAACTCGATACCTCTTTAAATACCGACGTTTGTCTGGTGAAGCTTCATCCGGGTTTAAAACCAGAGTTTTTCGATTGTCTGAAAGGTTCATATAAAGGCATTGTGATTGAGAGCTACGGAAGCGGCGGCATTCCTTTTGAGAAAAGAAACATTTTAGAAAAAGTGAACGAGCTGATCGATTCCGGTATGGTCGTAGCGATCACGACGCAATGCCTTGAAGAAGGAGAGGATATGAGCATTTACGAGGTCGGCCGCAAGGTAAACCAGGATGCCATTATCCGCTCGAGAAATATGAACACTGAAGCGATCGTTCCGAAGCTGATGTGGGCTTTAGGGAAAAACGGACAACAAGCTGAAGTCAAAAAGATCATGGAAACGCCGATTGCAGACGATATCATCATATAAAAAGAAAGCAGGGTTAAAAAATGAAAGCTGAAATGACATACCGGACGGAAAAGGATTTTCTCGGAGAGAAGAAGATTCCGGCCGATGTCTACTACGGGATTCAGACATTGCGGGCAGCGGAGAACTTCCCGATTACAGGATATAAAATCCACGAAGAAATGATCAAGGCGCTGGCAGTGGTGAAAAAAGCGGCGGCGCTTGCCAACATGGAGACAAAACGTCTTTATAAAGGCCTTGGAGATGCCATCGTCCAAGCCGCTGATGAGATCCTTGAAGGAAAGCTGCACGATCAGTTCATCGTTGATCCGATCCAAGGCGGCGCAGGCACTTCAATGAATATGAACGCGAACGAAGTCATCGGAAACCGCGCACTTGAACTGCTCGGCCACAACAAAGGCGAATATATTCACCTGAGTCCGAATACGCACGTCAACATGTCTCAATCGACAAACGACGTATTCCCGACGGCGATTCATATTTCAACGCTTAAGCTGCTGGAAAAGCTGCTGGACACAATGGAATACATGCTTGATGCCTTTAAGAAAAAAGCACGCGACTTTGACCACGTCATTAAAATGGGGCGCACCCATCTTCAAGACGCCGTGCCGATCCGCCTTGGACAGGAGTTTGAAGCCTACAGCCGCGTGATCGAACGCGACATCAAACGGATTAAACAATCGCGCCAGCATTTGTATGAAGTCAATATGGGCGCTACCGCGGTTGGAACGGGATTAAACGCGGATCCGCGCTATATCGAAAATGTCGTCAAGCACTTGGCTGAGATCAGCGGTCTTCCGCTTGTCGGCGCTGACCATCTGGTAGATGCGACGCAAAATACGGACGCTTACACAGAAGTTTCAGCTGCATTAAAAGTATGCATGATGAACATGTCGAAAATCGCCAACGACCTTCGGTTGATGGCATCAGGTCCGCGCGCAGGACTTGCGGAGATTTCCCTTCCGGCAAGACAGCCGGGTTCATCCATTATGCCGGGGAAAGTCAATCCGGTTATGGCCGAGCTGATCAACCAAATCGCCTTCCAGGTCATCGGAAACGATCATACGATCTGCCTTGCTTCTGAAGCCGGACAGCTCGAACTGAATGTGATGGAGCCAGTGCTCGTCTTTAATCTCCTGCAATCCATCAGCATCATGAACAACGGATTCCGTTCGTTCACTGATCACTGTGTAGCAGGTATTGAAGCGAATGAAAAACGCTTAAAAGCATATGTCGAAAAGAGCGCCGGCGTCATCACTGCGGTCAATCCGCATCTTGGCTACGAAGCAGCTGCAAGGATTGCGAGAGAAGCCATTTTAACAGGCCAATCCGTCCGCGATCTCTGTCTTCAAAACGATGTGTTGACAGAAGAAGAGCTTGATCTGATTTTGAATCCTTATGAAATGACAAAACCGGGGATTGCCGGGGCTGAACTTTTAAATCGGGATTGATCTGGAAAAAACAGTATGCGAAAACACTCTGACATTTTACCGGGATAGAAACACAGAGTGTTTTCGCTTTCCTTCAATAACTTTATGAAGAGAAAGGACAACAGCGGTGAAGTGGTACCGCATCAGCCTTTTTCATGGTATACTGTTCGTTGTTAGTTAAATTTTTAAGAAAAAATTGAAGCAGATTGCTATTTTTATGTAGTTTATTTTGAAAGCGTTTCAATAATTAAGGGGGATTTAGGTTGAAAACAGCACGGTTGCCATCAATGTTGGAAATCATTTGTGTATTAGGTGCATTTTTAGCGATAGTTTGTTCATTTACAGTCAAATTCGAGCTGCCGATTCAGCTGGCATTGTTTATTTCATGGTTCTTGGTGATTTTGCTCGGACTGCGCCTGGGGCACCGGTATGAAGATTTGCAAAAATCGATTACAAACGGAATTTCAAATGGACTTGAAGCGATATTGATCCTGATTGCCGTCGGCGCTCTTATCGGCACATGGATAGCCGGCGGTGTTGTGCCGACTTTGATTTATTACGGGCTTGAGTTTATCCACCCGAGCATATTCCTGCTTGCCACGCTCATTATTTGTTCGATCACATCTGTTGCCACAGGTACGTCTTGGGGGACTGTAGGAACGGCCGGGATCGCCATGATGGCAATCGGGGAAGGGCTGGGGCTTCCGCTTCCGCTTGTAGCCGGAGCCGTGCTGTCCGGAGCCTACTTTGGAGATAAATTATCGCCGCTTTCCGATAGTACGGTGCTTGCGTCATCCCTTTCAAAGGTCGAAGTGATTACCCATGTCAGAGCGATGCTGTACTTGTCGATTCCCGCCTATTTAATCACGGCGGTCCTGTTCACCATCACCGGCTTTATGTATGGAAGCCGAAATGTTGATTTGGAAAAAGTTGAATTTTTGAAAGCTTCTTTGCAGAACACGTTTGATATTCACATTTGGATGCTTGTTCCGGCTGTTGTCGTCATCGTTCTATTGGCGATGAGAAAGCCATCTGTGCCGACGATCGCGATCGGCGCACTTTTGGGCGCGATCTGGGCTGCGGTCTTCCAAGGCATGGACTTTGCGGATGCGATCGGCACAGCATACAACGGCTTTTCCATTGACACCGGGATCAAATTTATGGACGAGCTCTTAAATCGCGGAGGAATAGAGGGCATGCTCGGTTCGGTCGTCGTCATCATTCTCGGTCTGGGCTTTGGCGGCCTCTTGGAGCACTTAGGCGTTCTAAAAGTGATCGTCTCCAAGTTCCAGCAAAAGCTGACTTCTGCCGGCAACGTCACATTCTCGACGATTATCGTCGCCTTCTTGGCAAATGTGTTCGGCTGCGCGATGTATGTCTCGCTCATTTTAACACCGAAAATTATGGAAAAAAGCTATGACAAGCTCGGAATTGACCGGAGGGTGCTGTCCAGAAACGCGGAAGTCGGCGGTACGATGACGTCGGGCATGGTGCCGTGGTCGGACAACGGCATATATATGGCGGGGATTCTCGGCGTCTCGACCTTCTCTTATGTGCCGTTCATGTGGCTGAGCTTTGTTTCAATCGGCCTTGCGATTTTGTACGGATACACAGGTAAATTTATTTGGTACACCGATAAAAAAGACTCGCCGGTTCAGTAGCCGATTTTAAAACAATTGATGGAGGTATTCTGTTATGAATGGCAACAATATTATTCGGAATTTGATGCTGGAAATCCCTTCAGCACCCGGAAACCTTGGAAAGGTGACAACGGCGATCGGCCTTGCCGGCGGTGATATCGGAGAGATTGAAACGATCAAGGTAGGGCCGAATTATACGATGCGGAACATTACGGTTCAAGTTGAGCATGAAGAACAGCTCACCGAGATTCTTGAAGTGATCCGCAACTTAAAAGAAGGCATCCATCTTCATACCGTTTCAGATGACGTGCTGGCTGCACATGAAGGCGGCAAAATCCGCATGAAAAGCAAGATGCCGATTCGCTCGCTTGCTGATCTGCGTCGGGTGTATACGCCGGGTGTCGCGAACGTGTGCGAGCTCATTAAAGAAGAGCCGCAAAAAGCGAATATTTATACCGGAATCGGCAATTCGGTTGCAATTGTAACGGACGGCACGGCCATCCTTGGCTTGGGAGACATAGGGCCAGTTGCTGGAATGCCTGTTATGGAAGGGAAAGCCGCTCTTTTCGACCAGCTTGCGGATATCAGCGGGGTTCCGATTCTGCTCGACACGAATGATCCTGATGAAATCGTAAGGACGGTTAAAAACATCGCGCCCGGCTTTAGCGGCATTTTGCTTGAAGACATCGGTTCACCGCATTGTTTTGAAATTGAAGAGCGCCTGAAAAACGACCTGAATATTCCGGTCATGCATGACGACCAGCACGGTACGGCGGTTGTGACGCTGGCGGCCGCCATTTCAGCAGCCAAGAGTGCAGGGGTGGATCTGAAGCAGGCCCATGTCGGCCAAATCGGCCTGGGCGCGGCGGGTGTCGCGATCTGCAGGATGTTTATGGCATATGGAGTAAAACGTGTTGTCGGAACGGATAAATCGCTTGAGGCGATGGCGCGTTTAGAGAACTATGGCGGCCATGCGGCTGAAAGCATCGAAGAATTGATGGAAAGCTGCGATATCGTCGTTGCGACAACCGGTGTTCCGGGATTGATCAATAAGAAATGGGTTCGGGAAGGCCAGGTGATTTTGGCTCTGTCCAATCCGAAGCCGGAGATTGAGCCTGAGGATGCGCTCGAGGCCGGGGCAGCCTACGCTGCAGACGGACGGTCTGTCAACAATGTGCTGGGGTTCCCAGGTATTTTCAGGGGCGTGTTAAATGCCGGAGCCGATTCGATCAGCCACCCGATGCTGGTTGCGGCCGCTGAAGCGATCGCATCCTGCACAAGACAAGGCGATCTTGTGCCTCATCCGCTGAACCCTGAAGTTCACGAGATTGTGGCCAAAGCAGTCGAAAGGGTCGCACTTTCAGAAATGGGAAAAATCAACGGATAAAGAAAACAGCTGCTGCTTCATCGCAATACGGATAAAGCGGCAGCTGTTTTTTTCGCGAATGTTAACGGCGGTTCTACAGATTGAAAATGAATATATAAAATATTCGGTTCTGTAAAAATCCAATGATTGTGGAGAGCACTGATAATGATGCCCTGATCGACAAGCTTTTTTGTAAACAGCGGAACTTCTTCAGGCAAAATTGCGACTTCGGCCATATTCAAGGCGATTCCGTTTTGATCGAGCGATTCGAACATGATTTCTTCCATGCCGACTCCCCGGCTCGGTCTTCCTTGAATCGCGACACGCAAATTCCGTTTGATGCTGACAGAACAGACACCGTGGTTCAATGTGCGGCTCCCCATTTAAAATATGTCCAAATTGCCGGCAAAGCGAATGAAAACTTTGCATCGCTGAACCTCCATTTTTAAAGTTACCACGATTTTATGAAGGGAGCCCGCATATTTAGAATCCATTAAAAATGGACGATCTTTTTATTTGATGATTTCTTCACCGCCCGGCTTGTTGGCATAGTGGTACATGAAGCCCATCATAAACGCGCCTCCGACCAGGTTCCCGAGTGTTACCGGAATTAGGTTATGGATTGCGCCTGCAATCGAAATGGTCTCCGGATGCTCGGTGACCAGAGAGACGGCAAAAGTGGCCATGTTCGCGATGCTGTGTTCATAACCGGAAATAAAGAAAGTAAAGACAAACAGCATCATAGAGAACATTTTCGCTCCGTCCCCTTTTTGCGCCATCGGAACGAAAAACGCAAGGCAGACAAGCCAGTTACACAGAATCGCTTTAAAGAACAATTCGGTCACCGGCGTATTCATTTTATGCTCCGCCACGCTGAGAATAAAGCCGGTGGAAGAAGGATCTTTAAATAAGCCGGTCGCAAAGATGAGGCCTGCGAAAAAAACGGCGCCCATTAAATTTCCTGCATAGCTGAACATCCACAGCTTGATCACAGTGGGCCAGCGCATTTTTTTACGAAGCGCAGCCAATGTATAATAAAATGTATTTCCCGTAAATAAATCTCCTCCGCCATAGACGATCAGAATAATGGCGCCCCCAAAGGTGATTGCTGCAATTGGATATGTGAACGGAGAATGTTCAACATAAAAGAGATTCCCCGTTTTAAACGCTACAATGACTCCGAACCCGATAAACATACTGGCCAGCATAGCCCGTAAAAGATAGCGAAGCGGGCTTTGCACAAAGATGCTTTGCTTTTTTAAAGCAAGCTCTTCGACTAGAACAAGTGATTTAGATTCCATGTTTTCCACCACCATCAAGTGTTTACTTAAGAAGTATCTATCATAAATACAACCTAAGTATAGCAGGATATTGTGAAACATTTCACAAATTTTGTGTATTTTGTTTGAACAAATGTATGGTTCGATTTTCATAGAATAAACGGGGTATCGTTATTGTTTATTTCAAAGCAATAAATATTCCTTCCCTTCCTCCGTTAATAGTCAGCGGGAGCTGGATGGCTGTGCAGGGGGAAAAACGTGCGGTGCAGTCAGCTCGTGCTGCGTGAAGGCTTCAGTGGAGATAAATCAGCAAATGGATGAAGGGAATGCGCAGAAGGCGGAAGGAAGATTTCACAGATTGGACAAAACAGCAGAACTTTCCGTAAGGCGCGCTCACACTGAAGGAAAACCCCGAATTTGTTTCACTGCATATAACGGTTTTCTTTTGATGCGACAGGCTTTCGCGAAGAATCACAGATGTTGAATGACGAAATGTTCCACGTGAATTTCGGGGCATTTTTCTCATGTTGTTTTAGTGCTTGTTAACCAGCGTGTCACAAAATATCTATAATTCCTTCGTATAATTGTCACAATGACATCCATAAATTAGGGAAAATGTACTTTATTTAAGAAGGAATTCGCGGTAAAGTACAGGTATAAATAACCATCCTGATAATAACGGAACATCAATGCGGGCCGAGGTCACCCTTTTGTCTGTAATCATAATCACATTAATAAGATGCATGTGAAAGTCTGAGCAAGTGTGATGCCCATTTGGCAAACGGGCCCGGCTAGAACAAAGAGGAGGAGACAGGAACAGTGGACGAACTCATTTTGGCAAGATTTCAATTTGCTTCAACAACGATCTTTCACTTTATTTTTGTACCGATGTCAATCGGGCTTGTCTTTATGGTTGCTTTAATGGAAACCCTTTATGTCGCAAAGAAAAAAGACATTTACAGAACGATGGCTAAATTTTGGGGGCACTTATTTTTAATTAATTTTGCAGTCGGTGTTGTCACCGGGATTTTACAAGAATTTCAGTTCGGAATGAACTGGTCGGAGTACTCCCGCTTTGTCGGTGATGTATTCGGCGCTCCGCTCGCGGTGGAAGCGCTGCTCGCTTTCTTTATGGAATCGACGTTTATCGGTTTGTGGATCTTCGGCTGGGACCGCCTTCCGAAGAAGATTCATTTGCTGTCCATTTGGCTTGTTTCGCTTGGCACGATCATGTCGGCGTTTTGGATTCTAGCGGCCAACTCGTTTATGCAGGAGCCTGTCGGATTTGCGATCAAAAACGGACGCGCGGAAATGACCGATTTTTTTGCGATTATTAAAAACCCGCAGCTATGGGTTGAATTTCCGCACGTCATTTTCGGTGCGCTTGCCACTGGGGCGTTTTTCATTGCCGGTGTCAGCGCGTATAAAATGCTGAAAAAACAGGAATTGCTCTTTTTTAAAAAATCCTTTCAAATCGCGATGATTGTGGCGCTTGTTTCCGGGGGCGGCGTTGCGTTCAGCGGACATGAGCAGGCACAGCATCTGATGAAGAGCCAGCCGATGAAAATGGCTGCCAGCGAAGCGCTTTGGGATGACAGCGGCGATCCGGCTGCATGGACGGTGCTTGCGAACATTGACACGGACAAGCAGGAAAACAAATCCGAGCTCAGCATCCCGTATGCGCTCAGCTATTTGGCTTATAAACAATTCAGCGGCGATGTGCCCGGAATGAAGACACTGCAAAAGCAATATGAAGAAAAATACGGAGAAGGAAATTATATTCCGCCGGTGAAAACGACATTCTGGAGTTTCAGAATCATGGCCGGATCAGGACTTTTAATGATCGTTGCCGCTTTGACCGGTCTTTATCTCAGCTTCCGCAAAAGACTCGAAACAAGCAAATGGTTCTTGCGGACAATGGTGGCTTTGATCGCCTTTCCATTCATTGCAAATACGGCGGGGTGGATCATGACTGAAATCGGACGCCAGCCGTGGACGGTGTTCGGTATTTTGACAACGGCGCAGTCCGTGTCGCCGAACGTATCAGCGGGAATGCTGCTGTTCTCTGTCATCGCGTTTACAGCGATTTATCTTGTGCTGGCGCTCGTTCTTGTCTACTTGTTTGTGCGGGAGATTAAAAAAGGGGCTGCACACCATGACCACCATCATGATGATTCCGTATCGACAGACCCGTTTGATCAGGAGGTTTACCATGGTATCTCTTAATGAATTTTGGTTTATATTAGTCGCTGTGCTGTTCATCGGTTTTTTCTTTCTTGAGGGCTTTGATTTCGGCGTCGGAATGGCGACGCGGTTTCTCGGGCGCAACGATCTTGAACGGAGGGTGATGATCAATACGATCGGTCCTTTCTGGGATGCAAATGAAGTCTGGCTGCTGACCGGGGGAGGCGCGATTTTCGCCGCTTTTCCGAACTGGTATGCCACGATGTTCAGCGGATATTACATTCCGTTTGTCTTTGTTCTTCTTGCATTGATCGGCCGCGGGGTCGCGTTTGAATTTAGAGGAAAAGTCGAAACCGCAAAATGGAAGAATACATGGGATTGGGTCGTATTTTTCGGCAGCATTCTGCCGCCGTTTTTGTTCGGTGTATTGTTTGCGAGCATCCTGCGCGGCATGCCGATTGATGCCGATATGAATCTGCACGCCGGTTTTACCGATTATGTGAACGTCTATTCCGTGACAGGGGGAGTCGCCGTTACGCTTCTCTGCCTGCTGCACGGCCTGATCTTTATTACATTGAGAACGGAAGCCGATTTGCGCGACCGGGCAAGACAGCTGGCCAAAAAAGTCGTATTCGCCGTTTTGGCGGCGCTTGTTGCCTTTGTTGCATTATCCATTTTTGAAACGGACTTGTTCACGGGCAGGGGGCATGTGACGATACCGCTTGCGGCTCTGATTGTCGTTTGCTATGTGCTGTCGATCGTGTTTATGAAACAAAAACGCGACGGCTGGACATTTGCCATGACGGGCGCAGGGATCGCTCTTACAGTGGCGACGATTTTCACTGCGCTGTTCCCGCGCGTCATGATCAGCTCGGTGAAAAGCGCATATGACTTAACCGTTTATAATGCTTCATCAGGCGACTATTCTTTAAAGGTTATGACGATCGTCGCGCTGGCACTGCTTCCGTTCGTGCTGGGCTATCAGATCTGGAGCTACTATGTTTTTAGAAAACGGGTCAGCAGCAAGGAGCCAATGATTTATTAATGGGAAAAGATCTTTTGCAATATAAAGGGATGAAACGAATACTTGCAGTACTCACTGTCCTGACATGCATGCAGGGCGCCGCCATTATCATGCAGGCCGAATGGCTTGCTGAAGCGGTTACCCGCCTTTTTAACGGAGAACGCGTCGGTTCGCTCTTTCCGCTGCTCATCTTATTTACCGCCGCTTTTTTATTTCGACATGCTGTTACCCTTGTCAGGCAAAAGCTGATATTTGACTATGCCGCCGAGACGGGGGCCGGCATGCGGAAAAAGTTTTTGGAGAAGCTTTTCCAATCCGGCCCCAGGCTGGCGAGGAAAGAAGGAACCGGTCATGTCGTCACGCTCGCGATGGAAGGAATTGCACAGTTCCGCCGCTATTTGGAGCTGTTTTTGCCGAAAATGGTCAGCATGGCCGTTATACCGCCGGCGGTTGTCTGTTATGTCTTTTTTAAAGACACATCTTCCGCTGCAGTCTTAATGATTACGATGCCGATTTTAATCACTTTTATGATCCTTCTTGGGTATGCGGCTAAAAGAAAAGCGGACAGCCAATGGAAAACGTATGAGATGCTTTCAAACCATTTTACAGATTCCTTGCGCGGCCTGGAAACATTGAAAGTGCTGGGCATCAGCCGTTCACATACTAAGAATATATTTCATGTGAGCGAACGGTACAGGAAGGCGACGATGAGTACGCTTAAGATCGCCTTTCTGTCATCGTTTGCACTTGATTTTTTCACCATGCTGTCCGTAGCGACCGTTGCTGTTTTTCTCGGTCTCGGTCTTGTTGACGGCAGCATCTCGCTGGAGCCGGCTCTTGCCATTCTGATTCTTGCCCCTGAGTTTTTTCTCCCTGTCCGGGAAGTCGGCAATGACTATCATGCTACATTGAACGGACGCGAAGCCGGTAAAGCGATCAAGGCGATATTGGATTCGCCGGGTTTCAAGGATGAGGCGCCTTTAAGTCTTGAGCGATGGTCTGACGACGATCAAATCGAGTTCAAGCATGTAGATGTGCGGCATGAAGATGAGGAAAACTGCTCTTTATCCGGGATTTCTCTTTCATTTAAGGGAAAGAGAAAAATCGGAATCATCGGGGAAAGCGGTGCCGGAAAATCTACGCTTATCGATGTGCTCGGCGGCTTCCTGGAAACGAAAAGCGGCGTTATCAAAGTCGGGGGAAAAAAGAGAACGCATTTGCAGACGGACAGCTGGCAAAATCAGCTCTTGTATATTCCGCAGCATCCCTATATCTTTCCGGATACGCTCGCAGCCAATATCCGTTTTTATCATCCCGCCGCTTCTGACGAAGACGTTGAACAGGCAGCAAGAGCTGCCGGGCTCTCGGAGCTGATTGATCAGCTTCCAAACGGCTTGAAAGAGCGGATCGGTGAAGGCGGGAGGGCATTAAGCGGTGGACAGGCGCAGCGTACAGCCGTTGCCCGGGCTTTCCTTGGCAACCGTCCGATTATTCTTTTAGATGAGCCCACTGCTCATTTGGATATCGAAACAGAATACGAGTTGAAAAAAACGATGTTAAAACTGTTTGAAGACAAGCTGGTTTTTTTGGCAACCCATCGCCTTCACTGGATGCTTGATATGGATGAAATTATCGTGCTGAAAGATGGGCAGGTGGCTGAAACCGGTACACATCAAGAACTGATTGAAAAGCGGGGCGTTTATTACGAGCTCGTGAAGGCGCAGTCGTTTGGAGGTGCATCATGAACAATGAAGACGGGTGGATTCTGCCCTACATCAAGAAAAATACAAGGCTTTTGATCATTGTCGTGCTGCTTGGCGGGTTGACGGCATGCTCGGCGGCTGCTCTCATGTTTACCTCCGGTTATTTAATATCCAAAGCGGCTACGCGTCCGGAAAATGTTTTGATGATCTATGTTCCGATCGTAGCGGTTCGCACCTTCGGGATTCTGCGCTCGGTGTCGCGCTATGTTGAGCGGTTGACAGGGCACCATATCATTTTGAAAATTTTATCCGATATGCGCGTCAGGCTTTACAGGATGCTCGAACCTCAAGCTTTAAAATGGCGTGAACGTTTCCGAACGGGGGATATGCTCGGCATTTTGGCCGACGATGTTGAACATTTGCAGGACATGTATTTGAGAACGGTATTTCCCGGGCTGTCGGCTCTTCTTTTATATGGCGTATTCATCGCAGCTATCGGCTTTTTTTCATGGCCTTTTGCTGGACTAATGGCGGTCTATGCCGCGGTTTTCGTATTTCTTGTTCCGCTTGTTTCCCTGCTTGTGACAAGGGCAAAAAATGTTGCGCTGAAAAGAGGACGGAGCCACTTGTACCGTCAGCTGACAGACGCGGTCATGGGGGTGAGCGATTGGGTTTTCAGCGGCCGGCAAAACGACTTTGTCCATTCGTATGAAGCGGCAGAACATGAATGGCTGGCGATCGAAAAGAAACAGGTGCGCTTCAGTCGTTGGAGGGACTTTGCCATGCAATGCCTGGCGGCAGGACTTGTTCTTCTGATGCTAATATGGGCGGGCGGCCAAAGCGCGGAAGGGGCTCTGGCTCCTGTGTTTATTGCGGCGTTTGTCCTTGTTGTGTTTCCTTTGACGGAAGCTTTCTTTCCGCTTTCGGACGCAGCGGCTTCAATCCCTGAGTATCAGGATTCTTTAGAAAGAATGGACGGTCTGCAGCCGCCGAAAAGGGGGAACGGGGCCGATGTTCAGCAGGAACGGGCGGAGGCTGTAGGTTTGGACGATGTCACGCTTCGCTTTGAAGACGTTTCTTTTTCTTATGAGCAAGGCCAGCCGGTGTTGGACGGTGTTTCATTTATATTAAAGCAGGGTGAAAAGACCGCTTTGCTAGGCCCGAGCGGTGCGGGTAAATCGACCATCTTGTCGTTGATACAAGGGGCGCTTGCTCCTTCTAAAGGAAACATTACATTGAACGATATTTCTGTGCAGTCTCTTCAGGGAGAAATTTCACGCGTAGTCTCCGTTTTCAATCAGCAGCCGCACCTGTTTGATACGACGGTTTTGAATAATATCCGGCTCGGGAACCCTGACGCGAGCGATGAGGACGTGTATTGGGCGGCGCGCCAGGTGAAGCTTCACGATTATATTCAGTCTCTTCCCGATGGATATCATACATCTGTACAGGAAACGGGCATCCGTTTTTCAGGTGGAGAACGCCAGCGGATTGCTTTGGCGCGGATTCTGCTGCAGGACGCACCCATCGTCGTGTTGGACGAACCGACCGTAGGCCTTGATCCTAAAACAGAGAAGGAGCTTCTTTCAACGATGTTTCAAGTACTTGATGGAAAGACCGTTCTATGGATTACACACCATTTGGCAGGAGCCGAAGCGGCCGACCGGATTCTGTTTTTAGACAAAGGGAAGCTTGCAATGGCAGGGAGCCATCAGCAGCTTTTGGAAAACAATCCGCGCTATTCAAGACTTTATCGTCTGGATGCGCCTGTCAGCCGGCTTTTTTAGTCGAAAACGCCAAGCACAGCTTCAAGTTGTGAAGCTGTCTTTTTTATATGAACGTAAACTGATCCGTTCATCAGTGCTATTTTGCATGTTAAAGAGCAGTGAAGGGTATGATTCAGTTACAATTTAATTAAACGTTTGTTTAAACTATATTGAAAGGTGTGATCCGGGATGTCTGCAGAACAATTGCCGATATGGACGAAAGACTGCGTGAAGGGCTCATTGCCGAAAAGGGGAAATGATAGTCATAAAGGAACTTATGGAACCGGCCTTTTGCTCGCGGGAAGCGATGATATGCCGGGAGCGGCTCTCCTTGCAGGAATCGGGGCGATGCGGAGCGGTCTAGGAAAGCTTGTCATCGGAACGTGCGGGAGTGCGATTCCGCTGATCCTCCCCGTTCTTCCTGAGGCGACGTATTGGCGGGACGGCGCCGAAAAGGCGGCGTCAGGCGAGATTGCCGAACCTTACCGGGCGATTGCGATCGGGCCTGGGCTGCCGCCTTCGCAAATGACTGAGCAAGCGGTTCAAAGCGTATTAGCGAAAGACTGCCCGGTTGTGCTTGATGCGGGTGCTCTTTCAAAACGATCGTATCATGAACGGGAAGCGCCGGTGGTATTAACGCCGCATCCGGGCGAATTTTCGAAAATGACAGGCTTGTCCATTCGAGAAATTGAAGCAAACCGGGCCGGTTATGCTCGAGATTATGCGGAGGAACAAGGTATTACCCTTGTCTTGAAAGGCAATGAAACGATCGTTGCTTTCCCCGACGGCGAGTGCTGGAGGAATGTAACGGGAAATGGGGCGCTGGCAAAGGGAGGAACGGGGGATACGTTAACAGGTATGCTTCTCGGGATGCTGTGCTGTCATGAGAATTCGAGAGAAGCGGTGCTGAATGCTGTCCACTTGCACGGCGCATGTGCGGACGCATGGACAAAGACCAGATCGGCTCATGCGCTTCTTGCGCATGAACTTTCCGATCTGCTGCCAACGGTATGGAAAGCGTATGAGGATGGAAATAAGTGAAACGCCCGGAATGCCCCGGACGTTTCACCTCAAAGCTTATGGATTGATTTTGCCGACTCCGGCATTTTGCTTGACGATTGATTTTACATTGTCGACATTGTCGAGTGAGTAGCTGTATGGCGGATTATAGGTTGTAGTAGAGGTAGTCGGCATACTGCCCCTAGAGTTTACAAATTTGTTGTTGGATACATGCCAATAGCCCGGTGAACTGCTGTACCAAGAGACAATCGGATCTTTGGCGTTTTCAAAGAGGTTGTTCTCAATTCTGATGCGCGCGCCCATCCTCGAATTAATTCCGCTGTCGATGATTTTATTGAAATAGTTGTTGTAAATATGGCCTTCTCCGAAACGGAATGACGGCACACGCGAATTCAGATTCTCAAACCAGTTATGATGGAATGTAATCGTCCTGTTGTAATTATCGCTGTCCGATGAACCCATCAGCATTGATTTCCATCCATCGTGCACATAGTTCCAAGAGAATGTAATATATTCCGCATCTCTTTTGACGTCAAATAATCCGTCATAGTAATCTTTGTCAACGTTCAGGCTGTGGTAAAGCTCATTATGATCAACCCAAATGTTTTTAGAAGGGCCTTCAATGCCGATCGCGTCTTTATCGCCTGAGGCGACCTCGTGAATTTTCAAGTTGCGGATGATGATGTTGTTGGCCCGCCATATTTTGATGCCGATCCCTTTGAGTTCCCCTTTGGTCCCTGATCCGACAATCGATACGTTTGACACGTCTTTGACGTCAATCTTTGATGCGGATGTATTTGATGTTGTAATGGTGCCGTTGACATAAATTTTTAAAGGCGTATTTGCATTCTTATTTTTTAATGCCGCAATCAGCTGATCTCCCGTTGTTACGGTTACCGTCTGACCGCCTTCTCCGCCCGTTGTTCCGCCGTTTAGTGCGGCAAAGCCTTTTAAGCTGAAGTCGGCAAGCGGATTTACTTTGCCCGAGTTTAAGGCAGAAGCTGCTTCTGCCGAAACCGCCGCTGTCAATGACCCGACAACCCCTAATACAAAGATAAAGATGATGCTGATTAATTTCTTCATTATATTCCTCCTATTGTTTCTTTTTTGATGCCAACGCTGAATGGGAAGCGCTTACAATTACGGCGGATACTGAATGGTGGGCACCGATCATCCCTCCCTTTTATTGGAATCAGAGAGAGCATAGCATATATTTCTGAATTGTCTGAATAATCATGTTGTGAGTTGGATTTGCTCATAAGCTGGTGATTATGCCAAATGACACGAATCTGAGAATAAGCGCATTTGGATGAAGGTCTTTCATCGTAATGTTGCAAAAAAAATCTATGGATGAAAATCCATAGATTTTGATTTTAAAACACGTTTTCTCTTTTAAAAGCTTTGCTGTTCTTTTTGATAAGCGCTTGAGGCGGACTGAGCTGAAGCAGTTCCGGCAGTTCTTCTCCATATTGGCATTGCAGCATGCCGTAGCCGACTCCGCTTAAACCAAGCATGAGCCCGGCTGAATCCACACCTCGTGATACCCCTTTACTGAATGGATTTTCTTGAAAATATGTCAACAGCCGATCTTCCGTATTCTGTATAATGGTGTTCAGTTCGCTGAATTCTTCCCTGAACCCTCTTAGGATTTCGAGTTGGCCGAAATCGCCGTGACAGAATGAGCGGTTATTGCCGAGCCCATGCTTAACAGTTGTTTCAAGAGCGTTCAAGATGTCGGTATGCAGCCCGGGATCATTGACTCCGTTTTCTCGGAGGATGCTTCTCGACAACAATATGCCGGCAGCGCCATGGCACCATGCAACTGACAGTTGTTCTCTTCCTTTTGATCCCCAATTTTTTTCGGAAGCGATGTACAGCTGCTTTTCAAATGCCAGGCATTGCGAAATGATTTTTTTCAGTGATTGCGAATCAAACACTTTATTGAATCGGGATAAAGCTGCGGCGATGCCGGAAGTGCCGTGGGCAAATCCTGTGTAATAGTTTTGTGTATGAGGATCTTTCCAGGCCGCTCCGTTTTCAATATTTGTTTTATGCTGAAGCAAATGGCCGGCGCACTTTTCGGCGAGCTTTAGAAAAACCGGGTCATCCAGTTGTTCATACAATGACATCAGAACCATTAGAGCACCGGCAGAACCGCTGATGATATCGCAGTTTTCGTCTTGTTCGATGACAGCTTCAAGGACTGGCAGAGCTTCATGTATGAGTTCGATCCATTCGTTTTTTTTCTGAACCGTTCCCGCATGCTGCAGAAAATACAGATAGCCGGAAACCCCCGTGAATGCCCCAGAGTCGGCGTACTTCAGGAATTCTTCTTTTTCCTTCAGTTCATTCAACGCTCGCTGAATCGCAAATACACACTGCTCGGTTATATGCGAGTAAGTCTCCGGCCGTTTTGCGAAGCGGCTCAGATAGCTCATAAAAAGTCCGATGCCTGCATTGCCATTATATAAATCAAGACTGACAGGGGAGATCGTCCAAGAGATTTCTTCGACGCCTTCAATAACTGTACTGATCCAAGTGACGTCCTTTCCATCATTGCCTTCAATTCGCTTTTCAGCCAAATCGTCAGCCGCTTTCTCAGCGATGGCGAGCGGCTGCAAGGCGCCTGATCTAGGACTCGGGTGATTTTGGTCTATATCGATTGCGTCTTTTTCATGTCTCGCGTTATATGCAGCCAGAATCGACATGCGTATGACATTCGCTTGTTCCTTTAAGTCCTGGTCTGAAAATGATGAGATCTTCTTAATTACTCTTGTGAAGGACGGCGTTTCAAAATAAGCGGCAATCGGTTCTTCTTCGCCATTGAGCAAATAGGTATCTGAAGGCTTCGACAGAAAATAGGGGATGTCTCCCCGAATGAGCTCTTTCAGCTCTGTTTTTGCCGCTGCAATATCTGTGTCTGCATCTTCAAACTTTTCCACCCGGCATAAAAACACTTCACGGTCTACCGCATCCCTGAGAAAATCAGGGTGGTAGCTTTTATTCAAAAGAGAGGCGTAGTGCGCTGTCGGCTTCAAAATATTTCGAACGGTGCAGTTTTTAAAATGTTCAATCGTAGCCAGGTAGCTTTCGCCATGATCAGAAATCAGACGGTATACTGCTGAAAATCCTTCGATGATACAATGAAGATAATCTGCGACAGGGACATGCTGGTGATCTAAAGTCGGCAGATTTTTCGCCTCGCCGATTTCAAATCGGTCATGCTCCAGGCGAATGTCATCGCGGAAAAATCCTTTGATTTGAAGCGCCTGAAACGGTGATTCCTGAGCTTCCTGCCCCCCCATTCCGCTGATGTCCACAACTTTATCCCGGTTTTTCCTTCCGAAGTAAAGGTTGAACGGCAGGATTCCGGTAGACCGTACGGATCTGGAAAGAATGTAGTTTGCTTTGTCAACGGCGGTCGAGCCGGGTTCGTCTCGTTTTTTATATTGATGAAAAATTGATTCAAGATCGATTAAAACAGGATGCTCGCCGGAGGCGATAATGTTTTCGTGGTGAAAGTCAACGGCATCGATGCTGTATAAAACGGCCAAAAGTTTGCCGAGGCGTGTATAGTAGCCTTCCAGTTCTTTTTTCGTATGGCACGTTTCGTGAGGAATAAACTCGGACCATCCGTACCGTTTTTTATTGATTAATCTCAAAGTTTTTAAAGGGCTGCCTGAATTTCGGTCATTGATCCATGATAGAAGAAGTTGAAATGCGTCGTCAACATCATGGCTTCTCGGTTTATAGACAATCTTTTTTCCATCGGAATATGTAAGGATGGCTGCCATCTTTCCTTTATTGTGCGAGTCTCCCACCCCAAGCTCAATATGGACAGGATCGCCGGCAATATGAAATGCAGCCTGCAGCTGTTCGCGGTCCTGCCTCAGCCTCTTCCACAGTTCAGAAAAGTTTTGAACCCAGTAATCGGTTTTTGTGCACAGAAGGCGCAGCAATACGGGATACTCGTTGAACAGGGTCCGCAGGTATCCTGGATTGACTAAAAAGTTATCATTGAAATCAAGATAGCGCATTTCGGGGGTGTCGCCCTTCAATTGATCTTCAAGCCTTAAAATGTTTAGTTCCAGTATTAATGTTTGATGGGCAATTTGAAGAAGCGTCTGTTTTAAATGTGTCAGCACCTGCCGGCAAAGAGGAGGAGAAAGTATGATATTTTGTTCCTCCAAAGCATCTTGTGCTGCAGACGCAAAACGGGTCAGCAGGGAGTCGAACAGCAATTCTGAATCTTGCAGAGCAGAATCCTTGTAGGAAAAGGGCGTTTCAAAGATCCGCTTTTGCATCTTCTGCCATGGGCCGCGACGGCTGTCTTTCAGCCCGACTGACTGGGATACCGAGGATTGTGCGATGGAGGACAAAGGGTCATGGCTTAATAATGAAACTGCTTTATTGAGCCATTTATCATCATCGCCGAAAAGGGAACGCCAATACTTTATCTTATCGTTTACGAGCGGGGATTGAGTTTGGGCGACGGGAAGCCGTTCGTGATATCCGGCGGATTTTTCATTCATTCTATCGACCTCTTTTTCTATCAATATGCCAACGCGGGAGCAGGGCCCCCGCGTTGGGAACTTAGTTACAGCTTGGCATGCATTCTTTTGTCACTGTACACAGGTATCCGTTATTTCCTAACGGCTTGCTCAAGATGGCACAAGTGCTGAGCGTGATTGTGCCTCCGGCGATGCTGTGCTGTTCCTCTTCCTGGAGTTCTTTAAGGATGTTCCCTGCTGGATGATAAGAAGATTCAGTGCGATACATAGGATTTTTCCATGAAAGAATCATTTCCTTTTTTGACATATATTCCACCTCCTAGAAAATTTATAATTTTTTGTCGATTTCTTGATGTACTTATAGTATAATTTGACTGGAACGGCGAGTCAATTCTAAATTATAGGAAAATTTCGATAGTTTGCCCGTTCTAGGAGGTGAGAATCATGAAAACAATGAAAAATTCAGCTGCCCGTGAAGCCTTCAAAGGAGCCAATCATCCGGCAGGGATGGTTTCCGAAGAGGAATTGAAAGCTTTGGTAGGAGGAAATGACGTCAATCCTGAAACAACTCCTGCTACAACCTCTTCTTGGACTTGCATCACAGCCGGTGTAACGGTTTCTGCTTCATTATGCCCAACAACTAAGTGTACAAGCCGATGCTAGGGAATCATAAAAAATTCAAAAGAATCCATCCTTGCAACGGAGTTGCAGGGATGGTTTTCTTCGCCAAAGGGATGACGAGAATGAGCATGAAAGAATTCGAAATTTATCTGTATAAAGCTCTTTACAGCAATGAACGAGGCGGTCAAGGTCAAGAACATCCGTCCGGCTTTTTTCCGGAAAACGGAAAAACTCCGTCTCGTCCTACGGATTTTCACCTTTCTTCTGTCCAACATTCACCCAATGAGCCTGTGCAGCTGCAAGGCAAAATGCCGGAATGGGCTGCCTGTTTGTCTGAAATTATGAAATACAACCCTAAAGCGGTTTCCGAATTAAAACACCCGCTTCCCCACATGTCATTTGTCACCTTCTTTGTTCCTTTTCTTTTATTTGCACAAGAACGGATGTCGAAAGCTTTTTCTGAATTTGAGAAGCAGGAAGGCGGTCTATCCGGCATAATCGACGCTGCCGGCTATCAAGACGGCATCATGTCTGAACTTCACCAATGCCTTGATAAGCTGGCGACGAGAACACTTATCACAGAGCTGAATGTAGCCCGGGAAGACGGCCGGCTAAAGGGGGCGTCACCGGAAGAGCGATATGTTTACTTTGTTGAACAATACATTTCCGATCCTGAAATTTACCGGGAATTTTTCGAGCTTTACCCTGTGCTTGGCAGGCTGATGGCTGAGAAGGTTCTCAGGGTGCTCGAGATTCATGAAGAAATTATTGGGAGATTTTTAAGCGACCGCAGCCTGATTGCGAAAAAATTTAATATCGCTTCCCCCGAATTGGTTGGATTTGAAGGGGATTTGGGAGATTCCCACAAAAACGGGCAGAGTGTCAAAGTGCTGGTGTTAAACAACGGAAAGCTCGTGTATAAACCGCGGTCCTTGTCAATTGACGAACATTACAGGGAGCTGCTGAACTGGCTGAACGGACGGGGAATGAAGTACAGCCTCCGTGCTGCGGAAGTGCTTGACAGGGGAAATTACGGCTGGCAGGAATTTGTAAAGCATGAAGGCTGTTCTTCAGAAGAAGAACTGGAAAGATTTTATTTCCGGCAGGGCGGACATTTGGCGATATTGTACGGATTGCGCTCCGTCGATTTTCATAATGAAAATATCATCGCCTCAGGCGAACACCCCATCCTGATTGATCTGGAGACTCTTTTTGACAACCATGTCAGCATTTTCGCTCAAAATCAAAACCTCCATGTCACCGCATTGGAGCTGAAGCATTCCGTGCTGTCTTCGATGATGCTTCCGGTCAAATTCAAACATGATGAAGTGCTCGATTTTGATTTAAGCGGGATCGGCGGCAAAGGCGGCCAGCAGTCAAAGAAAGCGAAGGGCTACGCCGTCCTGAATTACGGTGAGGACAGGATGTCTTTAAAAGAAACATCGCTGACCACCGAGGAAAAATTGAATGCGCCCAAACTAAATGGACGTCCGGTGTCCGCCGTTTTCTATACGGACTTTATCGTGGAAGGATTTAAAAATGCTTATGCCATTATGATGAAACATAAAGAAGAACTGGCAGGACCCTCGGGGTTTTTGAATCTGTTTAAGCACGACGAAGTCCGCCACGTCTTCCGGCCGACACATGTGTACGGCAAGTTTCTCGAAGCGAGCACCCACCCTGACTACTTGACCGCCGGAGATAAACGAGAGCAATTATTTGATTATATGTGGATGCTCGCCAAACAGTCGGAAAAGGCAAACGTGTTTATTCCGGACGAAATTGTCGATCTGCTGCTTCATGATATTCCCTACTTTACTTTTTATGCTGGGGGCACTTCCCTGCTCAATTCAAGAGGGGAAGAATCGGAAGGTTTTTATGAAACATCAAGTATTGATTTGGCAAAGAAAAAAATTCAATCTTTCTCGGAAAAGGATTTGAATCATCAGCTCCGCTATATTTCTTTATCAATGGCGACGTTGATTGAAAATGTCTGGGACCATGCAGAAAGCGGGCTTGGACAGAAGGAAACGGTCGCTGATCTCGGAAAAGAGGTCAAGCATATAGCTGATGATTTGCTGCAGAAGGCGATCTATTCAGAGCGCGGTGAAGGTCCTTTCTGGATCAGCAATAATGCCGGAGACGAAAAAATGGTGTTTTTGTCGCCGCTTCCTATGGGGCTTTACGACGGAATGGCAGGGCTGGCAATATTTTTTGCACAAGCAGGCAAGGTACTGAACGAGCAGGTATATACGGATACGGCAAGATCAATGATAGAAGAAATTCAAAAGGAAGAAAGTTATTGGGTTCAAAATGGGAATTCCCATTCTGCTTTTTTCGGCACAGGCTCATTCATTTACCTGTATTCCTATCTTGGCAGTCTATGGGAAGACGATTCCTTATTGGAAAGGGCGTTGAACCTCATTCCCCGAGTTTTGGATCAGCCGAATCAAACACAAAACCCGGATTTTATCGCAGGGGATTCAGGATTGCTGACAGTGCTTGTTAATCTGTACGAAATCAAGCAGCACCCAGCAGTATTGGACTCTATAAGACAGGTACTGAGCAGATTGAATGATCGAATTGGCCGCTTACTTGATTCAATCGAGCAGGATGCCGTTTCGTTGACGGGATTTTCACACGGCTTGACGGGGATCGCATTTTCTATCGCAAAGGCGGCGAAGGTGATACACGATGACAGCTGCAAAGAGCTTGTCCTAAAGCTTGTCGAAGAAGAGGACCGCTATTTTCAAAAGGATCATCTAAACTGGCTAGATTTACGAAATGATTCGCATACGCTGTCCCCAAGCTACTGGTGTCATGGAGCTCCCGGGATTTTGCTGGGGAGAGCGCACATTCAGGCTTTTATTCCTGAATTGACTACCCGGACTTTAAAGCTTCAAGAAGCGCTTCAAAGTTCTTTAAATCTAGCAGACTGTCAAAATCATTCGCTGTGCCACGGTTTAATTGGGAATTTGAACATTCTGCTGGATATCAAAAGGCTGAACCGGGAACTTCATGTCCCTGATGATATATTTTGCATTTATAAAACGAAAAACCGGGGATGGAAAACGGGTTTGCATTCCGATGTGGAATCGCTTGGCATGTTTGTCGGGACGGCAGGAATAGCCTACGGGCTTTTGCGGCTCCTCGATGAATCTGTTCCATCCGTATTAACTCTCGATATTCCGACGGGCAGGTGAGATAAGGCTTGTTTTTTCATAAGACACCGTTTATAGAACAGATGCAGCAGACGGAATGCGGACTGTGCTGTATGGCGATGGTAGCCGGACGGTATGGTTCGCATCATACTCTGCATGAGCTGAGGGATTTATCGGGATGCGGCAGGGACGGTATGACCCTTTTTCATATGCGTCAGCTCAGCGAAAATCTGGGATTTGACGCAAAGGTGTACAGGGCAGGCGCGGCAGAACTTCCACATGTGCGTCTGCCGGCAATCGCTTTTTGGTCCGATAATCATTATGTGGTTATTGATCAAATAAAAGACCGGCATGTCAACATCATCGATCCTGCGATTGGACGAAAAAAACTCAGTATCGAAGCTTTTCTCGAAAATTACAGCGGGATCGTGCTGGAGATGATCCCTACCGAGCGGATCAGGCCGAAGAAAAAACCGCCCGTCTGGAGGCATTTTCTTTTTCATTTAAAAGAATCCCCTTCTCTGCTTGCGACCGTGCTGTTGTTTGCGATGATCTTTCAGCTCGTTTCATTAGGCATACCGATGCTCGTGCAATACCTGATCGATGACATCCTTGCTCAAAATCAGCAGGCTCTGCTGCAAACATTTATGACGGGCGTTCTTGTTTTAATGCTCGTTCAAGGCACGGTTCAATTGATCAGGGGTCAATTTATCATTAAATTAAATAACTTCCTTGACAAACGAATGATGAGAACATTTTTCTCGCATATTCTGAAGCTTCCCTATCAATTCTTTCAATTGAGGTCGTTCGGGGATCTCCTTTTCCGCGCGACAAGCCTCCGGATTGTCAGGGATATGATGTCTTCCCAATTGGTCCTCGGCGTACTCGATTTTGGCGCACTTTTATTTATCTCGTTTTATATGTTTTATAAATCGCCGCCTTTAGCAGGGCTGGTTATTCTGCTGGCTCTTCTGAATGTCGGGATCACGGCGCTCAGCCGCGGGAAGCTGAGAGAAAAAAACCAGGACGAAATCGCAAAGACTTCGCAGATTCAAAGCTATCAGACTGAGTTTTTATATGGGATTTTTGGTATTAAGACTGCGGGAATCGAAAAAGAAACGTATCAAAAATGGGATCACTATCTGGGGGAACTGATCGGGGCATACCGACGCAAGGAAGGGTTTCTTAACATCGTGAACTCTCTGACAGGCACGATGCAGATCATATCACCAATGCTGATTTTATGGATTGGTGCAATGCTCGTGTTCGAAGGGAATTTATCGGTTGGGGAGCTGGTGGCATTTCATGCTTTATCCACACAATTCTTTAATACAAGCAGCTCGATCGTCCAAACCGTCAACTCGGTAATCTTGACGACGTCTTATCTTCATCGGATACAGGATATCCTTCAAAGCCCGATTGAAGAGACACCTGGAAATAAAGACAACTCCCCGATTAAGGGGGAGATCCGGCTTGAACGGGTTTCGTTCCGTTACAGCCCGCACAGCGAAGAAGTTATTAAAGACGTAAGCCTGCATATCAAGCCTGGCGAAAAAATCGCTATCGTCGGACAATCCGGGTCCGGAAAAAGCACGCTGGCAAAACTTATTCTTGGCCTCTATATGCCTACAAAAGGCAGTGTGTTCTATGATGGCGTGAATATTAAAAACAAGGATTTAAGCGCTCTTCGCAAACAAATTGGTGTTGTTCCCCAAGATGTAACGCTGTTCAACCGCAGCATTAAAGACAACATTTCTTTATACAGTGAAGATGTTGACATTGAGCGGATACATGAAGTCGCAAAAATGGCGCAAATATACGATGACATTCAAAATATGCCGATGGGCTTTAATACGATGATTTCTGAAATGGGGATGAATATTTCGGGAGGGCAGCGCCAGCGGATTGCCTTGGCCCGTGCACTGCTAAACCGCCCCGCTGTGATGCTGTTGGATGAAGCGACGAGTTCGCTGGATCATCAAAATGAAAAAAAAATCGACGCCTTTTTAAGGGAGCTGAAATGTACAAGAATTGTCATCGCGCATAAACTGACTTCAATCATGGATGCCGATAAAATCATCGTTTTGGAAGACGGCATGGTTTTAAATGTGGGTACGCATGAAACATTGCTGAATGAGAGCAAGTTTTACGGAGATTTTTATCGAAAGTTCCTTGAAAAAGAGCAATCTGCAGAGGTGATGATGTGAAAAGAATATATATTTTTCTCTTATGTTTTGCAGTCCTGCTGCCGGTCGGCGGAAAGACGGCTCAAGCAAAAGAACAAGCAGGAGAACAGTATCTTTTGCTTGAACATGTAAAAGATAAATCGAAACTGCTGGACACGGCGGAACAATTTCACATCCATGCCGATGTCATTGAAGAAATCGGATTTGCAAAAGTGACCGGTGAAAAACAAAAGCTTGCTCCTTTTACAAAGAAGCTTGCTGAAAAAGTCGGGGCTGACGTCATTGAAAAGCCGATTGCAAATACAGCAGTAAACGAAACGGAATCAGTCATCAGCGGTTCGCCTGCATGGGGGCTTGACGGTATTTTGGAACTAAAAGAATATCTATGGTTCGCTGCAAAGCAGACGGATTCCTATCGCACGTATCAAATCGAAAGAGGGCATCCGGACGTCAAAGTTGCCTTGATTGACAGCGGACTGGATCTTGACCATCCGGACTTAAAAGCGTCCGTCAATACAAATGGCGGCTGGAATTACATTGACGGCAAGCCTGTATCCGGAGATCCGACAGGACACGGAACACAAACAGCCGGGATGATCAATATCATTGCGCCAGATGTGACGATAACGCCTTATCAAGTGCTGGACGAAAAAGGCGGAGACAGCTACAACATCATGAAGGCGATGGTTGATGCAGTCAATGACGGGCATGAAGTCATCAACATCAGTACGGGAAGCTATACTTCTCTTGACAGGGAAGGAAAAGTGCTGATGAAAGCTTATCAAAGGGCTGCAAACTACGCTGCAAAGCATCAGGTGCTGGTCTTCTCTTCCGCCGGCAATAAAGGAGTCAACCTTGATGAGATGAGGAAAACGGAAAACAAGGTGCATTTGCCGAGCGCTTTGAAGCACGTCGTATCAGTCGGCAGCAATATGAAAAGCAACAATATTTCCCCATACTCCAATCAAGGGCGGGAAATTGAATTCACAGCCCCGGGAGGATATTTGGGAGAAACGTATGATCAGGATGGGATGGTTCGTGTGACAGACCTCGTACTGACAACGTATCCGAAAGGGAAGGACAACACCGCATTAGACCAGATGCTAAACATCCCAAAGGGATATTCCCTCTCATACGGAACAAGCTTGGCCGCCCCGCAGGTAGCTGGAACAGCTGCACTGGTTATATCTGAATACCGGGAGCGCCATCACAGGAAGCCATCGGCTAAACAAGTGCATCACATCCTGAGGAAATCGGCATTAGACCTGGGCAAACCGGGGAAAGATGTTATATACGGCTACGGGGAAGTACGCGCTTATCAAGCGCTGAAAATGATGAACAAGGAGTGAAGGGTATGTATGAATATCAAACAGTTTCAATCGCTGTAGGAGCATTCAACGGAAAACTTGAGAAAAATTATTCTGATGTGATTCATGAATATGCTGAAAAAGGCTGGAAGCTTCACAGCGTCTTTTCTGTTCCATCAAGGGCCGGAGGCCAGGTTTCTTCTATCGAACTGATTTTTGAAAAACCTAAATCTTGATTGTCGAAAAGATCTTCACACAATCATCACGTGAAGATCTTTTTTTAGTCTGTTTTGGTAAAAAACTTTTTACTTTTTGTTATAAACTCTTTACAATGTGTAAAAAACATTGTACTCTATATATGTAAATGATTTGCAAATAAAGAGGGTGATTGAGATTGAAAAGCAAAGCGGGGTGTTAACCAACCGGATTCCTGTGCTGCGAGCAGAGAAAGGGTGGACGCAAAAGCAGCTTGCCGATCTATTGGGTGTAACAAGACAAACTGTGATTTCCATTGAAAAGAATAAATACAAACCATCCCTGTTAATGGGGTTTCGCATTGCCGCGTTATTTGAGAAGGACATCAACGAGGTATTTCAATACCAACTAGAGGAGGATGATCGCTGATGCTAGAAATGATCAATTCAATTGGTGCTGTCGCAGGATTTGCGGGGTTTATCGGAATCATTATTTTAATCAGCCTTGACGGAAAGGATGAACGCGGGGCATATATTCAAAACAAATTCTTTCGGGTGATGTTCTTTTTGCTTACACTTGGAATATCCGCCGTTATTTTTACAAGTTCATGGGTCGATTTGTCGTTCGCCAATTATAAAAACATGGTCACACTGGCTTTTTCGCTGCCGTATTTCATTGGATTCTTCATTTTGTTGGGAATTCGTTCAAGGGTGTAGCCATGGTTGAGCTTCCAATTGTCATGAACCATGTTGAGGTGCGGGCGGGAGACAGGAAACTTCTTGAAAACGTCAGCCTTGCTGTGGACAAAGGGAGCCGGGTTTTGCTCAAAGGAGAAAACGGATCGGGAAAATCGACGTTTCTTAAAGCAATTACCGGCTTGTCTTTATTTGCGGGCGAAATTTTGATTTACGGTCAATCGATTATCCAAAACAGGGAAGCTGCTGTCGGGCATATCGGCTATGTCAGTGACGAAGTGCCGCTTCATGAGCACCTTACTGGAACGGACAATCTGAGAGTCCATGCCTTGCTTCACGGAATAGATGACGATGACCGGATCTATTCTGAACTAGAGCGGTTCGGTATCAATCCGGCTGATGACACGAAAGTACAGTACTATTCAACAGGCATGAGGCAAAAGCTGAAGATCGCAATGGCCTTATTTCATCAGCCTTCCATCTTAATATTGGATGAGCCTTTAAATGGGCTCGACCGAAAAGCGCAGGAAAGCGTTGTAGACATCATAAGGCGGTATGACGGGACCATCATGGCATCAAGCCATTGGAACGAAACTTTTATCGAATTGTTTGATCGTTTTCTAGCCATAGAAAGCGGGCGTTTAAATGAAATTGTTTAAAGTTTATTTTTGGTTAAGCTGTCCCGAAGCGGTGAAAAAGAGAATGAAATTTCAGACGTTTGCATGTACGGTTATGATCATCACGGTGCTCGCCGTTTTGCTTAATTATCTTCTCTTTTATAAAAACGGGGCAAATAAAGAAATCCGTAGCATGGAGGGAATGGCTGTTTATGTCGTCTCGGTTTGGCTGACTTATATTACAGGCAGAAGATTATTTGGACGCATGATGCATCAAGCTTTTATCTTGCGGTATCCCGTTCGCCTGTTCACTTGGGTGCTGACTGGAATCGCCGTGATAACTATCGTCTCAGCGCTGGTCTTGCTTTACGGCTGTTTGGCAGTCAGTCTGCTGTTTCAAAAGGATGTTTTGTTTTCGCCAGAGCGTTTAGCCGCTGTTGCGATACTGGCGGTGATCATGTCTTCCGTCCAGTTTTTTCTGAAGACGTTAAAGGCAGAATATCTATTTGTGCTGTTGATGACGCTGACGCCGTTTTTTATGCAAAGTGGAACACTTTATTTGCCGTGGGGAGTTTCTTGGCTTTTGTTGACTGAATATTCAGTGAACGATATAGGCCTGGCAGTTTATCTTATTTCGGCGGGTTATATAGCGGTCTGTATGTGTTGGATCTTAAGGAGCGGGGAGGAAAAGATCCGTGAAAAATTTGCTCAAAGCGGAATGGATCAAACTCAGGAACTCTGATTTTACAATGACGAGCATATTCATTCTTACCGCATCTTTAGTGTTTACAGGGTTTATGGCAAAACGAATCACCCCGTTTGCGGGAGGGAATGAATGGACATCGTTAAGGCATCTTACATTGCTGTTGGTATTCAGCACGATTTATCCCTGGCTTGTCTCTTCGGTCACAGTATTTTTGCATAAGGATGAACTGAAAAACCGAGTGTGGCTGAATCGAATCTTATCGCCGCAGCCTTTCGCAGCCATGCTTTTTGCTAAGGTTTTGTTTATTGGACTGTTCGCAGCCGCATTATATGCCGTCTGTGTGATCGAATCGCTTGCCTTCGGTTTAATATCGGGGTTCCCCGGGCCTGCCCCTTGGTTTTCTTGGATGAAGGGCTTCATTCTCAATCTCTTGTCAACCTTTCCGCTGATCTGTACGGTCCTATGGCTTAAATTCACCAGTAAGGAAAAGACCTCATTAAACATTATCGTATTCATTTGTTCACTGCTGAGTTTCGGCGTTTCGCAATCCCCTTTAGGGCTTCTCTTTCCATGGTCTTTTCCTGTGACGGCCCTCATTGCAATGGAGAAGTCAGTTGCCGTTCTTATCGGTTCGATTGTTTGGTTCACGGCGGTTTCGCAGCTCTTTTTTTCTCTTCTATTGAAACAGATCAGGCCATACCAAAAAGGAGGAATACAAAATGAGTCAAGTCGAATTTGAAGGTGTAAGTAAACGAATAAAAGGCAGACCAATTGTCCAAAATATCACATTTCAAATTGCCCCAGGTACAATTTTTGGGCTGCTCGGGCCAAACGGCGCTGGCAAGACAACACTTATCAAAATGATTGTCGGGATGGCAAAGCCGACATCAGGAGATATCCGCATCGACGGCTATTCAGTTAAAAGCAATTACGAGGAAGCGGCAGCCCGAGTCGGTTCTGTTGTTGAAAACCCATCCTTTTATGAGCACTTAACAGGATACCAAAACCTTAAATATCTCGGCGGATTCCACAGCCACGTGTCAAAGGAGCGCATAGAAGAGATCGTTCAGCTTGTTGATTTGACAGGAAGTATTCATAAACCAGTTAAAACGTATTCATTAGGCATGAAACAGCGTTTGGGCCTTGCCGTCGCGCTCTTGCATGATCCGGAATTTCTCATTCTCGATGAACCGACAAACGGCCTTGATCCTCAGGGAATCATTGATTTGCGCGAACACCTTCAGTACTTGGCGAAAACCTTCAACAAAACGATTTTGATTTCGAGTCATCTTCTGTCTGAGGTTGAGATGATTTGTGATGAATACGGCGTCATGAAAAACGGAGAACTCCTGCAAATTAAGAGCAATCACCGCGATACCGATACGGTTCGTTATCGGCTTACATTAAACGGCCACGCCGATGAAGCGGCTGACCTGTTGAATGAGTACCAGTATGCAGGCGGTCTCACGGAAGATAAAAATGAGATTTATGTCCTTTGCATGGAAGAAGACATTATGAAAGTCGTTAATCTGTTAATGGAGAACAAAATAAGAGTTCTGCATATGAAGCAGGAAAAACAGTCGATAGAACAAAGCTTTCTGGAATTGATCAATAAGGGGTGACCGGCATGAGGGTCTTGAAAAATGAACTTTACAGGCTGATGGTGACGAAAAGTACCTGGATTGTGTTAAGCTTGCTGCTTGTCATGACAATCGCTGTTGCATGGATGGTCAGCAATGGCGAAAAGGAGAAGGAGACAGGTAACTGGAAAGAGCAATTAACCGTTCAAAACGCTCAGTATGAAAGAGAAATGAGAGAGCTGAGCCCAGCGGTTCCCAAATACCAATTTTTAAAAGAAGAGATCGCGGTCAATCAATACCGGCTTGAGCATAATTTGCCGCCTTCTGCGAAATACAATGTTTGGACGATGCTGAAGGAGTTAAAACCGATCACAACATTAATCGCGTTGATTGCAATCGTGCTGGCAGCGAACTCCATCGCGCTTGAGCACAGCAAAGGAACTATTAAATTTGCGATTGCAACACCGGTCAAGCGTTGGCATTATCTATTGGGGAAATACTTGTCGATCTTGCTCAACACTGTATTTATGTTTGCTGCGACACTTTTATTTGCGTTTGTTTTAGGGTATGCCCTGCTAGGTTTGGAGGGAAGCCAATACTATTTGTCCTATCGAAGCGGCGAAGTGATAAAGATGTCAATGCTGAAGTTTTTAGCCTTAGACTATGGAGCCGCTTTATTGAATATTATTGTGCTGGCCACGCTGGCCTTTATGATTTCGGTCATCCTAAGAAGCGCGGTCGTCTCTGTCGGTCTTTCGCTGTTCGTCTTTTTTACAGGGTCTGCGATTACTCAATTTTTAGCGGCAAAATTTGATTGGACCAAGTATACGATCTTTGCAAATTCAGATCTCAGTCAATACATTGATGGGGAGCCGTTTATTCAAGATATGACTCTTTCATTTTCAGCGGCTGTGATTGCTGTTTATTTTATTCTTTTTCTGGCTGTCTCCTTTTGGGTTTTTCAAAAGCGGGATATTGTCACGTCATAACATTGCAGCAAAAAGCGGAGCTCGATTTACAGCTCCGCTTTCTCCTGTTCTGTGCTGTTGTATGTTCGCTCCACGACTGAAGCAAGCGTATCGATGAACCGCGGATCAGTGTTCGGCATAGGCGGACGGTGATAGCTTGCGCCAAGCTCGTCCGTAACCACTTTGCACTCATAGTCGTTGTCATACAGAACTTCCAGGTGGTCAGATACAAAACCGACTGGTGCGTAAATGAATGACCGGAAGCCTTCTTCATACAGTTCCTTTGTTAAGTCTTGGACGTCCGGGCCGAGCCAAGGATCGGGCGTGTTGCCCTCGCTTTGCCAGCCTACGGCGATCTGGTCAAATGACAGCCGTTCTCCGATTAGTTGTGCTGTTTTCTCGAGCTGATCCGGGTAAGGATCGCCATGCTCCCTGATTTTTTCCGGCAGGCTGTGTGCTGAGAATATGACGGCCGCTTTTTCCCGCTCTTTTTCAGACATGTCGTTTAAAATGCTGCCGATTTCTTCAGACCAATAGCGAATAAAGCCTTCTTCCTGATACCACTCGTCAATCGATGCGATCCGTGGTCCGCCGATTGCTGCTGCGGCCTGTTTGGCGCGCCGATTGTATACTTCGGTGCTGAAGGTGGAATAGTGGGGAGCTAAGACGACGGAAACGGCCTCTTCAATTTGGTCTTTTTTCATTTGTTCAACCGCATCCTCGATAAACGGAGAGATGTGTTTTAAGCCGAGATACATCACGTATTCGACTTTATCTTGGCGCTCGTTCAACGTTTTTTCCAGCTCTTTTGCCTGAGCGAGCGTAATTTTCGCGAGCGGAGAGATTCCGCCGATATGCTTGTAGCGTTTTTTCAAGTCTTCAATCATATCATCGGACGGTCGTTTTCCATGACGGATATGCGTGTAATACGGAATGATATCTTCTTCCTGATAAGGGGTTCCGTATGCCATGACTAACAGGCCGACTTTTTTTCGTTCCATATGTCTTCACCTCTGCTGCTGTTCTTGGCATGTTGTACAGATTCCATAGATTCCTAGAAAATGCGAGTTCACTTTAAAGTTCGTCAATTGTGCTGCCGCATGCTCTACCTCTTTGAGGTGAGGATAGTCCAGATCAGCGATCTTCCCGCATGATTTACAAATGACATGATAATGCTGTGATGTAAACAGTTCATATTTGCTTTTTGCGTCTCCGTGAGACAGCTCTTTTAAAATGCCGAGCTTCACAAATAGTTTCAAGTTGCTGTAGATTGTCGGGAGACTCATGTACGGCAATTCCCGGTGAATGTCTTCCGCCGATGGATGGCCGCCCAAAGAAGCAATCGTTTTTAAAATCAGGACGCGCTGAGCTGTAATTCGTAAACCCCGCTTTTTTAATAAAGGGACGAGCTGCTCGTCTTCCACACGTAACATCCCCTGTCGTTCTTTGATTAAGGGCAGGCACCCGCATGCTTAAGAGGACGGGTGCCTGTACCTGAGAAAATGAGAATTTCATTGAGAATGATTGAAATGATATTAGCCTTAAACTTCCTGCGGAACAGACAAGCCCAATCCTTCGGCAACTCGTGTGCCGTACTCCGGATCTGCTTTATAGAAATGCTGAATTTGACGAAGCTTAATTTCGTCTTTTGTCACCTGCTTCATCGAACCTACGATATTGCTGACAAGGCGGGTCCGCTCTTCTTCGCTCAAGAGGCGGTAAAGATCTCCGGCCTGTGTATAGTGGTCGTTATGGTCGTAGGCCGTGCTGTCCGCCGAACCTGACACCGGATAAGCCGTTGTTTTGTTTTCCGGAGTTTCCTGAGGGCCTCCGAAGCTGTTCGGCTCATAGTAGACAGAGCCGCCGCCGTTTGAATCAAAGCGCATTTGTCCGTCTCTTTGATAATTATGAACTTCCGCTTTCGGACGGTTGATCGGCAGGCTGTTATGGTTTGCGCCGACGCGGTAGCGGTGTGCATCCGCATATGCGAACAGGCGTCCCTGAAGCATTTTGTCGGGAGACGGTTCAATGCCGGGCACCAATGTTCCAGGGGAGAATGTAGCTTGTTCAACCTCTGCGAAATAGTTTTCCGGATTCCGGTTTAGAACCATGCGGCCGACTTCAATCAGCGGATAATCTTTTTGCGACCATACTTTTGTCACATCGAACGGATCAAAACGGTACGTATCCGCATCCTCCAGCGGCATTATTTGAACGTACAGCTTCCATGCCGGGAAGTCGCCTTTTTCAATCGCCTCATACAAGTCCTGTGTGTGATAATCGGGGTTTTCACCTGCAATCTTTGTCCCCACTTCTTCGGTCAGGTTTTTAATGCCTTGTTCTGTTTTGAAGTGGTATTTGATCCAGACGCCTTCTCCTTCGGCATTCACCCATTTGAATGTGTGGGAGCCGAAGCCGTGCATGTGCCGGTAAGTCGCAGGGATGCCCCTGTCAGACATCAGGATGGTTACCTGGTGCAGGGATTCAGGAGACAATGACCAAAAATCCCATACGGCATCCGGGTTTTTCAAATGTGTGACCGGATGGCGCTTTTGTGTATGAATGAAGTCAGGGAATTTAATCGCATCGCGGATAAAGAAAACAGGTGTATTGTTTCCAACGAGATCATAGTTCCCTTCCTCTGTATAAAATTTAACAGCGAAACCGCGCGGGTCGCGGACGGAATCGGCTGAACCGTTTTCGCCGGCAACAGTTGAAAAACGGACAAATAACGGCGTGCGTTTTCCGACTTCTGATAAAAATTTGGCTTTTGTATATTTGGAAACGTCATTTGTGACTTCAAAATAACCGTGCGCACCGGCGCCTTTTGCATGCACAACCCGTTCAGGCACACGCTCTCTATTGAAGTGGGCGAGCTTTTCGAGCAAGTGGACGTCCTGAATCAGCGTCGGTCCGCGTGAACCAGCTGTCATTGAGTTTTGGTTGTCTCCAACTGGAGCGCCCCAGCTGGTTGTTAGGTTGTTTTTATTTGTCGTCATCAAAGGATCACCTCGCGTAAATTTTAATTACAAAACAATGATAACATTTCTCAAGAAAAAAACAATATTTATTTATAATTATTATAAAGAAAAATTTATTATCGTTGATTTGATCATGATAAATGCTGAATAACTTTTCTGGATTGGGATAAATTATTGTTAATTCCAAATAAAGGGGGAAGAAGAATGGATCAGCATTCAAACGAGCAGAAATCTGACATGGAGACTGATGATACGTTAACAAACCGGCAGGGCCACCCGATCACAAACAATCAGAATATCAGAACCGTGGGCAACCGGGGGCCATCAACATTGGAGAACTATGATTTCCTGGAGAAGATCAGCCACTTTGACAGGGAGAGGGTTCCAGAGCGGGTCGTCCATGCCAGGGGAGCCGGAGCGCACGGCTATTTTGAAGCTTATGGGACAGCAGGCGATGAGCCGGTCTCAAAGTATACGAGAGCAAAGCTTTTTCAGGAAAAAGGCAAGAGAACCCCGGTGTTTGTCCGTTTTTCGACGGTGACTCACGGGATATCCTCACCGGAAACGCTGCGGGATCCCCGCGGATTTGCGGTCAAGTTCTACACTGAAGACGGTAACTGGGATCTGGTCGGAAACAACTTGAAGATCTTCTTTATCCGCGATGCGGTAAAGTTTCCGGATTTAATCCATGCATTTAAGCCGGACCCGGTTACGAATTTGCAGGATGGCGAAAGAATCTTTGACTTCATTTCCAACACGCCTGAAGCGATGCATATGATCACATTTTTGTTTTCGCCTTGGGGTATTCCGGCGAACTACCGGCAGATGCAGGGGTCCGGGGTGAACACGTACAAATGGGTGAATCAAGAAGGGGAAGCCGTGCTTGTGAAATATCACTGGGAACCGAAGCAGGGCATAAAAAACTTGACGCAAAAAGAGGCGGAAGAAATTCAGGCGAAGAATTTCAATCACGCCACACAGGATTTATATGAAGCGATTGAGCGCGGAGATTATCCCGAGTGGGAGCTGTTCGTTCAAATCATGAGCGATGATGAGCATCCTGAGCTCGATTTTGACCCGCTTGACGACACGAAGCTGTGGCCTGAAGATCAATTTCCTTGGCTGCCTGTCGGCAAAATGGTTTTAAACAAAAATCCGGAAGACTACTTTACAGAAGTCGAACAAGCGGCATTTGGAACAGGGGTTCTTGTCGACGGACTTGACTTTTCCGATGACAAAATGCTTCAGGGACGTACTTTTTCCTACTCGGATACACAGCGCTACAGAGTGGGAGCCAACTATCTGCAGCTGCCGATCAATGCGCCGAAAAAAAGGGTGGCAACCAATCAGCGGGGCGGCCAGATGCAGTACAAGGTCGATTTAGGCAAAAATCAAAGCCCGCACATCAACTATGAACCTTCAACCATCAACGGGCTGAAAGAAGCAAAGCAGGATGGCAAAGAATACACCCCGCATGTGGAAGGAAACCTTGTGCGCGAAAGTATCGACAGGCAGAATAATTTCAAGCAGGCCGGGGACACTTACAGGCATTTCGAAGACTGGGAAAAGGACGAGCTGATTACGAATCTGGTCAATACACTTGCCCCGTGCGACCAAAGAATTCAAACGAAGATGATCGATATGCTGAAGCAATGCGACAAGGAATATGGAAGCAGAGTCGAGGAAGGATTAAAAAACGCCTCCAGCCAAAATACATCCAGCCGGGAGCCGATCGGAGCAGAAGGCGCCGAAGATGCCCCGAGACAGGCGGAAGAAAAAGGGCACTCTCAAGACCCGTATTAAAGAAGAAAACAGCGATGAACCTCTTGTGGGATTCATCGCTGTTTCACTTACGGAAGACCTTCGTCGGCTGAACGATATTTGAGGATTTATCCCGTCTTCCTGCTGTAAATATACGAAACTGTTTGGAAAAAAGCATGATACATGCAGCGGCCAGTGACAATGCGCCGGCAAACCAAAACACCTTCGGCAGCCCGAACAGTTCAGCCACTTTTCCCGCCACAACCGGTCCGAGAAAAAAACCGAGCGCATAAAAAGATTGATAGAAACCCATCACAGACATTTTGAGCTGAGGCGTACCAAGCTGAACGACTTTGCTGACCAAAAGCGGAAAAATAAATCCCAATGTCAGTCCTGTCACGGCGTGGACGATACATACCGCGAAAAGGGTTTCGGCAAACGGCAGCAAGCAAAAGAAAACAGCCGTTATCACATAAGATATCCATATCAGTGCATCGGCGGCCTTTACTTTGTAAAAGATACACCACACGGAAGCCAGCGTTTGCGGAACAAAAAAGGCGAACATAACCCAAATCAGCTGTTTCTCATCGATTCCGACCGATTCCGCGTAAATCGGCGTAAATCCGAACACGGTCATAAATAGTACAGCGTGGGCTAAAAACGATAATGTTGTAATCGCTTTTAAATCAGGAAGACGCAACGTCTGTTTAACATAGTCTGACAAAGCCATCCCCTTGGCCGTATGGCGGGGCCCGTTATCTTTAATGTAAAATGACAGAATCAGTCCGATGCATGATACGGCAACACCGATCCAAAACGGAAACATCCAGCCGAACAAATGGACGAGGTAGCCGCTGACTGCCATGCTGATGAATTGGGGAAGGACCGTTAAAAACTGCAGGATGCCCATCGCTTTTGATGATTGATCTTTTGTAAAATACTGCGAGTATAAAACGGTTGCCATCACCCACATCGCCGCGGTCATACCGGCGAGCAGCCTGGCTGTGATCACCATGATGAACGAATCGGACAACAGAAATATGCAGCAGCTCAACAGAGACATTGCAAAGCCGCTGATCAACAGCTGTTTTCTAAGCGGCGAAAGAACATCAGACAGGATGCCGAACGGAAAACGCAGTAATATCTGAGTGACGCCGTAGCTTCCAAGTACGATTCCTATCGCTGAATATGAAAATCCGATGTTGTCTAAATATAATCCGAAAACAGGGACATAGATGTATGTAGCAAACCAGAAACAAAAGACGGCACCCCAAAAGATCATATGATCTTTCCTTAAAATTTGTTTTTCTTCATAGACGATTTGTTTTTGCCGCTCCATCCCTTTTTACTCACACCCCTTTAAATTCAAGTACATCATAAATCCCGGCCGAAAAACAAGATGATTTTTTATCTTATTGAAATAGAATTGAACGGTTTGCTTGCAGGCGTCGTCCTAGATACAGAGACAAAAAGAAAGGGGGTTTGCGTTTTAGTGGATCAAGCAGATGAAAAAGAACTGATCATACGGGCAAAAGACGGTGAAGATGCGGCTTTTACGAAACTGTTTCAGCTTCATTACCCCTTTGTATATCAATATGTTCTGAAATTAACGCTGAACCCAGATCTCACAGAGGACTTGGTCCAGGAAACGATGCTGAAAGCGTATGTCAGCCTTCATCAGTTTCAGGGCAATGCAAAATTTTCAACATGGCTGATCTCAATTGCTTCCCGGCTGTTTATCGACCATCAGCGCCGGAAAAAACGCGAAAACCGCAAAACGCAAGCAGCAGGAGAGGAAGCCTTGCGAAAAATGAAATGGAATTCTGCCCTTCACGGCCACGAATGGAGCGAATACTTGGAGATGTTTGCTGCGCTTGAGCCTGAGTTCAGAATGCCAATCTTGTTAAGACACTATTACGGGTTTACTTACCCTGAAGTGGCAAACATGCTGAAAATAAAAGAAGGTACCGTCAAATCGCGCGTGCATCATGGATTAAAGAAAATTCGAAAGGAGTGGGGACAGTGAATGAACGAGATGAAAAAGAAACGGTTACACATTTGAAACGCGAACTCGAAAGAATTGATGATAATTTTGTGCCGCCGGTTCCTCAAGCATTTGAACTGAATCAGCGTTTAGCGCGGTTTAAGCAAGAGCGCAAGCGGGCGCTTAAAAAGGAATTGCTTTGTTTTATCGTCATGGCGCTGGTGATTTTATCGGCCTACTTGACGATTTCCGTTCAAGTACCGGCTGTTTTTATCATGGTGCAGGGAGCGGCGCTTATCTTGCTGCCAGCGCTTGCCCTGATAGAAAAAAGGCGGCATACGGCTGATGAGGAGGCTGATTAAATGAATCTTGACATGACTCAGGAAAAACTGCTGCTGCTGCTGCTTTGCATTTCACCGCTTTTATTTGCGCAGAGTATCTTTCTATTTCTTAATGCGAAGAAAAAGGGAGCCAATGCGTGGTTCTGGGGAATATGGGGCTTGATCCAAACACCGATGCCTTTATTATTCTATTATTTATTTGTTGTAAGGCCGTTTCATAAAAAAAGGAGGCCGTTATCATGACTGGAGCAGATATACCTTGGGCGCTGCTCGCCCCTTTCATTGTGCTGTCTTTCATTTTAGCAGTGTCCGCATTGGTCAGTTGCATAAAACAGGAGAAAACGAATGGCCCAAAGTGGATGTGGATTTTGATCATTTTCGGGATCAGTTTTGTCGGTCCCGTCTCTTACTTTATCATCGGTAAAAAAACATATGAGAGGAGGCGGGTGTGATGCTGTCCGTCAATGGCTTAACAAAAATGTATCAGCAGCACCAAGCTGTCCAAAATGTCAGCTTTGACCTTGAATATCAGCAATGCGTTGCCCTTCTCGGGCCGAACGGAGCGGGAAAAACGACCACATTGCAAATGCTTTCCGGTTTATTGGCCCCTACATCAGGACGCATCCGCTTTTTGGGGAGAGAATCGATAAACAGGCTGGAAATCGGATATTTGCCTCAGCATCCTGCGTTTTTTTCATGGATGACAGCTTTAGAATATACGGTATTCGCTGCAAGGCTTTCCAAAATGAAACGTCGTGAAGCCCTGGAAAAGAGTCGAACCGCTTTGCGCTATGTCGGTCTGGAAAAGGAAGAAGACCGGAAAATCGGCGGTTTTTCAGGAGGGATGAAGCAAAGGCTCGGGCTGGCGCAGGCTTTGGTTCATGAGCAGAGGCTGTTGATTTTGGATGAACCTGTTTCCGCCCTGGATCCGGCGGGGCGGCGCGAAGTGCTTGATATGATGAAGGATTTAAAAAAGAAGATGACAATCCTATTTTCGACTCATGTGCTGCATGATGCCGAAGAGGTGTGCGATCAAGTGATCATGCTGAAAGAAGGGGCTGTCAAATGGTCTGGTCCGCTTCACAGATTGAAGAACCGTCATTTAAAGCCATCATATATGCTGACAGCTGAAGAAAGTCTTGAAGGATGGCTGGAACACCTGCCTTATGTCAGCAAAGTCGTGTATCATAAGCCTTCACAAGCTGAATTTTATTTAACAGATCGGTCTGACAGCCGCCGACTGTTGGCTGAATGCTTGAACAGACAAGTATCGATTGTTCGTTTTGAACAAAAAACGATGTCCTTGGAAGATATGTATCTGAAGGTGATGGGGCTATGAATTCATTTTTTATGTTATTTCAAAAAGAATGGACGGAAAGATGGAGAGACGGAAAGCTGCTTTGGCTGCCTGTCATTTTGATCCTTCTGGGCTTGATTCAGCCGCTCAGCCTGTATTATATGCCTCAAATTATCGATATGGCCGGGAATTTGCCTGAGGGATCCGTGATCGACATACCAAGGCCGAGAGGTGAAGAGGTAATGGCGAGCACCTTGTCCCAGTTCGGCACGGTTGGTACGGCAATTTTCGTTTTCAGTGTGATGGGCAGCATTGTCCACGAACGAAACCAAGGATCCCTTTCATTGGTGATGGCGAGACCTGTCAGCCCGCTTCAGTATATCGGCAGCAAGTGGCTTCAGCAGGTGCTGCTCGTATTGGTTTCGTTTGCTGCAAGCTACGGTTTGGCTTTCTACTATACAAATCTGCTATTCGGCAAGGTTGAATTTGACCGGTTTTTATTTAGTTTATCCGTGTACAGTATATGGATTATATTTGTCATGTCGGTCACGATGTTTTTCAGTGCTCTGTTTCGCCATATCGGGGGGATTGCCGGCATGAGCATCTGTTTCATCGCCTTCGTTTCATTGGCGGGATCCTTATTTCCCCGCTTTACCGAATGGATGCCTGATAAGGCGAAAAGCCAGGCTGATTATTTTATCATGCACGGTTCATGGGACCATGCTTTCGGCTGGATGGTGTTTTCGTCTTTGGGAATTGTAATTCTTTTGTTCATGTGCACCGTTTTTGTTTTTAAAAGATATGAATCTTACTAATCAGCCGGGCTCGCCCGGTTTTTCTAATTGTCATCTTCATAACTTAAGGTATACAATACACTGGAAGGTTTCGAGGGCGTATTTAAAAATATAATAAAGGAGTGATCCAATGGGTACGCTTAACAGCCAGGCAGATCTTGCGGCTCATTCGAAAGCAAAGCCGAACAGGGTATGGATCGCTGTCATATTGGGTATTTTATCGGGAATCGGTCCGGTTGTGATCGATTTATATTTGCCCGGCCTTCCACAGATGGCAACTGATTTACATACGAATGCTTCCGTCGTTCAGCTCAGTTTAACATCGTGTTTACTGGGGCTGGCAATCGGCCAAATTGTCATCGGCCCTTTCAGCGATGTCCTTGGAAGAAGGCTTCCGCTGATCGTGTCGCTGTCCGTTTTTGCCGCGGCCTCTTTTTTATGTGCTATGACATCTTCTGTATGGGTTTTGATCGCGATGCGCTTTATTCAAGGCGCGGCGGGGGCAGGCGGCATCGTCATATCACGCGCGATTGCCCGTGATCTATATTCTGGAACAGAATTGACAAAGTTCTTTTCGCTCTTGATGCTTGTTAACGGGATAGCGCCTATCATATCTCCGGTAGCGGGCGGACAGCTGATGAAATGGACGACGTGGAACGGCGTATTTTTCATCATCGGCCTTTTTGGCCTGCTGATGATTTTGTCCGTTATATTCGGGGTTAAAGAGTCGCTGTCTCCGGAAAACCGTACGGCAGGCGGATTCAAAGAGACGTTTGTATCATTTGGAAGGCTCTTCGGCCAGCGTACATTTATGGGATACGCCTTGGCGCAAGGGCTGATCGTAGCGGGGATGTTCGGCTATATATCGGCCTCTCCGTTTGTTTTGCAGGACATTTACAAATTGTCGGCTCAAGCCTTTAGTTTTTGTTTCGCATTAAACGGCCTGGGCATTATTATCGCAGCTCAGATTACGGGCAGGCTTGCCGGCCGGTTCGGTGAAGCGTCCCTTTTGCGGAGCGGTTTGCTGCTGTCTTTTACCGCAAGCGTTGTTTTATTTGTTTCTGTCTTTTTTAAAGCTCCGCTGATTCTTATTTTAATCCCGCTGTTTGTCGTGGTTTCCTGCATCGGAATCGTGACGACGACCAGCGGATCCTTGGCCATGCAGAGCCAGGGGAAATCAGCCGGGAGCGCATCTGCGCTTCTAGGACTGCTTCCGTTTATTTTAGGAGCTGCCGCGGCGCCGCTCGTCGGTATTGCCGGAAGCCATACAGCTTTGCCGATGGCAGTCGTCATTCTGTTTTGCAATATCAGCGCGCTCGCTTGTTTTAACATACTGGTTCGGCGGGCAGCGCTTAAATGAAAAAAAGCCTGGCGGCTCTTATGCCGGCAGGCTTAAAATTTTACCGTGGCAGGATATCAACTGTAGCTTCTGCGTGGTTGTAGTTTCGCCCGAACTTTTGCAGCTCCGCGGTGATTCTGTGAGTGCCGGCGTTTGGAAGCGTTTTCCTAACCATGACCAGTTTGAACTCAGAAGAGCTGAAAGCGTAAACCGGCACTCTGACCGTTTGCCCGTCATTTAAAATCTGTGTATAGTTCAGTGTTCTGCCGTTCAGCGAATCTCTCGTATTCGCATGGAAGCGGTATGGGAAGTTAAATTCAACATAGCTTGAACCGACAAAAAAGTTCGGTTTGTAAGTGACTTCAATGTCTGAAGTTGTCCATTCTTTATTGCTGTCAACCGTCTCGACATGCAGCGTCGGAGCGTTTCTGTAAAAAGTGGCGCTCGCCTCTTCCGTCGGAAGAATGAAAGAAAACAATGCGGCTGAAGTTAATAGGCCGACTCCAATTTTACCGATAAATTTACGTTTCAACATGTACTTACCCCTCCTAATAAATGTTTTTAAAAAATGATGAAAAAGGAAAAAATAAGTTCGGAATCTACTATATTCCTTTTCCCGCTCCATCAATCTATCATCATTTACCAATCAAGTAAATATTTTTAAAGGAAAATTCTAAAAACATTTAAAAAATGCATGATATGTAAAGAAAAATACAATAGAACGGCTGCCGGCACATTCATGCCGGCGGGCCGAACATTGATTTAACGAGGGACAATCTCCAAAGTTGTTTCAGCATGGTTGATGTTTTTTCCATTTTGCTGCAGTTCAGCAGTAATTCTGTGAGTGCCGGCATTTGGAAGCGTTTTCCGAACCATGACCAGTTTGAACTCAGAGGAACTTAAAGCATAGACAGGAACTCTGACCGTTTGTCCATCATTTAAAATTTGTGTATAGTCAAGCGTTTTTCCATTTAGTGTATCTCTTGTGCTTGCATGAAAGCGGTACGGAAAATGAAATTCAACATAGCTTGAACCGACAAATGCGTTTGGTCTATAAGTAATTTCGATGTCTGAAGTTGACCACTCTTTATTGCTGTTAATAGTTTTTGCCTCAAGCACAGGCTTCTGAGTCGGGTTATCCGGTTGCGGATTGTCCGGCTGCGGTTTTTGAGGCGGCTGTGGTTTAGGTGCCGGCTTGAATGGCGGCGGACAAAAGATCGGTCCTCTAAAATGATTTGTTTTCACCTCTTGAGCATTTGCTCCTTGGGTAGGAATGATAAATGAAAACAATGCTGCAGAAGCTAATAGACCAACACTGATTTTACGAATGAATTTTCGTTTAGCATCGATAAGTTCCTCCTAATTGCAATGTTTAAGTTAAAGTAGAGGACGTCCTATTATTTTCAAGAAAAGGCAGAAATGAGATCGCGATCAACTATATTCCTTTTCTTGTTTGTTTAATCTATCACCATTTACCATCCAAGTAAATATTTTTAGATAAATTTCTAAAAAAATTAGTATAAATTGATAGTTTTCTGTCAATTGACGCCTTTTTTTTATAAAAAGGAGTCGTATAAAGAACAAAATGGTTAATTATGTATATTTGTTGCAGTTCCTTGAGGGGCGTTTTAATATAAATAAAAAGGGATCAGGGGGATGGATGATGCGAGACATTCAGTTGTTTTTGGCCGGGGACTCAACGGTTTGCGATTATGATGAGAATAGGGCGCCGCGTGCAGGCTGGGGGCAGAAAATCGGCGAGTTTTTAAGCGCAGGTGTTTTGATCCGCAATGAAGCGGCATCAGGAAGAAGCTCAAAAAGCTTTATTGAAGAAGGCAGGCTGAAGCGAATCATAACACAGATCAAAAGCGGCGATTATTTGTTTGTCCAGTTCGGTCATAACGACCAAAAACCGGATGATCGCTATACAGAGCCATACACAACTTACAAGCAGCATTTGACCCGGTATATAGATGAGGCACGGTTAAAGAAAGCCAATCCTGTTCTGATTACACCGGTCCAGAGAAGATCATTTGCAAGCGATGGCCGCTTTAAAAATACCCATGGCGACTATCCTGATGCGATGATACAGCTTGCGGAAGAGCTTCGGGTGCCGCTTATCGATCTCGCCTTCAAAAGCCGTCAATTGCTTGAATCGCTAGGACCGGAAGCTTCCAAAAAGCTGTATTTATGGCTTGAACCGGGGGAACACCCCAACTATCCGGACGGAGCCAGGGATGACACCCACTTTTGCGACTTCGGGGCAAAAGAAATCGCTAAGCTTGTTGCACAGGAAGCAAAAGAAGCGGGAATTCCTTTATAAAACAGCCTACTTGAGAATAATTTTCAATTATTTTTCGAAATTTTTGCACTTCCGATGCCAAACTGTGATACGATCAATCTCGTAAAGATTTTCAAAAGGAGTGCACATCATCCTATGATACGCCGCTTTTTTTCATACTATAAACCTCATAAACGTTTGTTCTTCATCGATTTCAGCAGCGCGATCGTCGTTGCAGTGCTGGAGCTGGCTTTTCCTCTAGTTGTTCAGTGGTTCATTGATACGCTGATTCCCGGGGGAGACTGGCTTGAAATCGTCTGGGTAAGCATCGGCCTCTTACTGATCTACCTGCTCAGCACAGGTCTGCAGTACATTGTCAATTATCTCGGGCATAAGCTGGGCATCAACATTGAAACAGATATGCGCCAGGAGCTTTTCCAACATGTACAGCGCCAATCTTTCCGCTACTTTGACAATACAAAAACAGGACATATCATCAGCCGCATCACAAATGATCTGTTTGATATCGGAGAGCTGGCCCATCACGGACCGGAAGATTTGTTCATCGCCGTGATGACCTTTTTAGGTGCATTTTGGATTATGCTGACGATTAATGTGAAGCTTGCATTGGTTGCAGTTCTGTTTGTGCCGTTATTGATTATCTTGATCATCTATTCCAATATCAGGATGAACCGGGCTTGGCGCCAGATGTACAGCGAAATCGCCGATGTTAATGCCAGGGTTGAGGACAGCGTTTCAGGCGTTCGCGTCGTTCAATCTTTTACGAATGAGCGCTTTGAGATATCCCGGTTTTTAAAAAACAATCAAAAGTTCCGCAAGGCGAAGCTGAAGGGCTACAAAACGATGGCTCTCACGACTGCCGGAACCTTTTTGATGACGCGGCTGATGATTCTGGCAGTGCTCGTGTTCGGAGCTTGGCTCAGTTTTTCCGGGAATATGTCCTACGGGGAATTCGTCGGGTTTGTTCTTTATGTCAACGTGCTGTTTAAGCCGATTGATAAAATCAGCGCCATTTTGGAGCTTTATCCTAAAGGAATGGCAGGATTTAAGCGGTTTACGGAGTTGATCGATACAAAGCCGCAGATTGTCGACCGCAAAGATGCGATTGATGTTCCGGCGCTGGAAGGAAACATCGTCTTCAAGAATGTGACGTTCGGCTATGAAAAACATAAACCCGTCCTGCGAGGCATCGATCTGTCAATTAAAGCCGGAGAAACCGTCGCCTTTGTCGGGCCGTCGGGAGCGGGCAAAACGACGATCAGCTCGCTGATTCCGCGCTTTTACGATATAGACGGCGGGGCCATCACAATTGACGGCATCGATATTCGCGATATGACAAAACGCTCTCTCCGTTCGCAAATCGGCATCGTCCAGCAGGATGTGTTTCTTTTTACGGGAACGCTCCGCGAAAACATTGCCTACGGAAAACTGGATGCCACAGATGAAGAAATTCAGCGGGCCGCCAAAATGGCGCATTTGGAACAGCTGATCGAGTCGCTCCCCGACGGTTATGAAACCCAGGTCGGCGAAAGGGGGCTGAAGCTGTCAGGGGGCCAAAAGCAGAGGATTGCCATCGCCAGGATGTTTCTAAAAAACCCGCCGATTCTCATATTGGACGAAGCCACATCAGCACTTGACACAGAGACGGAGCAGGTGATTCAAAACGCTTTGACGGAGCTCGCAAAAGACAGGACGACGCTTGTCATTGCCCACAGACTTGCTACGATCCGCAATGCCGACCGGATCGTGGTCGTGACAGAGAATGGAATCGCAGAAGAAGGGACACATGATGAACTGGTTGAGCGCGGCGGTATTTTCGCAAATCTTCATCGTGTACAGTATCAGTCGTAAATGATTGGAAACAGGCAAGCCCATGTTTGGGCTTGTTTTTTTAAGGGCAAAAGACCTTGAAAAGAAAGGGAACGGATGCTACACTTTCGTTATATATTATCGATATCGGATTTCGATATTGAATTTCGTTAAAGGGGGTGCGGTATTGGAAGATAAGGTATTGCGAAAGCTATTTCTAGGATTTATTCAAATTCATATTCTGCACCACGCCAGCGAACACCCGATTTTCGGATTGTGGATGCTTGAGGAATTGAAAGAGCACGGATATAACATCAGTGCGGGAACGCTGTATCCGATCCTTCATTCTATGGAAGCTGACGGACTTCTTCGAAAAGAAGAACAGAATGTGGACGGAAAGATCAGAAAATACTATTCAACCACGGAAAAAGGAGCAAGCGTACTGAAGGAAGCCAGATTGAAAGCATATGAACTGTTTAAAGAAATTAAAGAATAGGGGAGTGGAATGATGACAAAGCATAAAGCGGACAGAAGCTTGAAGTCGCTGCTTGAAATTCTATTCGTTTCAACCAGGCTTGGATTGACATCATTCGGAGGTCCGATCGCACATTTAGGATATTTTCATGCCGAATATGTCCGTAAAAGAAAATGGATGGACGAAAAAAACTATGCCGATCTGGTCGCTTTATGCCAGTTTCTGCCCGGTCCTGCCAGCAGCCAGGTGGGGATCGGAATCGGCGTGATGAGAGCCGGCGTCCTCGGCGGAATCTCAGCGTTCATCGGGTTTACTCTTCCATCTGTCATAGCGCTTGTATTATTTGCCATGGTTCTGCAAGGCTTCGATATTGGAACAGCCGGCTGGATTCATGGACTGAAAATCGTCGCCGTCGCCGTAGTCGCCCATGCCGTTATGGGGATGGCGCAAAAGCTGACACCTGATAAAAGGCGCAAAGCGATTGCGCTGTTTGCTCTGGTCGCCACTCTTCTCTGGCAGACGGCTTTTACACAGGTCGGAGTCATCCTGCTCGCCGCTTTCGCCGGATATCTTATCTATAAAGAGCAAGTTGAAACGGATGATTCCGTCATGCAGTTTCCTGTGTCGCGCCGGTTTGCAGCGGTCTGTCTCAGCTTGTTTTTCGGGCTTCTCATTTTGCTGCCGGTGCTCAGGGAAATGACATCTTCCGGCTGGATTGCCATGTTTGACAGCTTTTACAGGTCGGGTTCTTTGGTCTTCGGAGGAGGGCATGTTGTCCTGCCATTATTAGAACGGGAATTTGTACCGGCGGGATGGTTAAGTGAAGAGGCATTTTTGGCCGGATATGGAGCCGCACAAGCTGTTCCGGGGCCTTTGTTTACATTCGCTGCATATCTTGGTGCGGTGATCAGCGGCTGGCAAGGCGGATTGCTCGCCACAGCGGCGATTTTTCTGCCGGCGTTCCTGCTGATTCTGGGGACGCTGCCCTTCTGGGATACGCTGCGCCGCAATCCTAAAGTAAAAGGCGCTTTAATGGGAGTGAATGCAGCTGTTGTGGGGATATTGATTTCCGCGTTTTATCACCCGATCTGGACCAGCTCCGTATTGGCGCCGATCGATTTTGCATTCGCTGCGGTTTTGTTCAGCCTGCTTGTCTACTGGAAGCTCTCGCCGTGGATCATCGTTGCAGCCGGTGCTGTCGGCGGTGCGATGTTGCAGCTGTTGTAAGTGGAGAAGGCTGCCGATCATTCGGCAGCCTTGTTTCGCGTATCAACGGTGTTCTTTTCCGATTTCGGGAAGCACCGTTTTGGCAATATTTTCGTCCAGTTTTTCATAGTCGTAGTAATGAATCGCATCATATAATTCTTCGCGTGTCTGCATGTCATCGAGCACACCCTTTTGCGTGCCTTTTTCGAAAATCTCCGCGAAGACCCGCTCATAAGCTTTCGCGGCGGCGCGCAGGGAAGTCACAGGGTAAATAATCATGCTGCAGCCGAGCATTTGGAATTCGTCAGCCGTATAATAAGGCGTTTTTCCGAATTCGGTCATATTGGCCAGGAGCGGCGCTTTAATGGAAGAAGCCATTTCCCGGAATTCGGCTGCGCTCGTTAATGCTTCAGGAAAGATGGCATCGGCTCCCGCGTCGGCATATAAATTGGCGCGCCTGACGGCGGCTTCCATCCCTTCTGCTGCTTTTGCATCCGTCCGAGCCACGACAACGAGCGAAGGGGCGGTTTCTTTTATCGCTCTAATTTTTGCGATCATGTCCTCTGCGGGTACGAGCGTTTTTCCATTTAAATGTCCGCATTTTTTAGGCAGTTGCTGATCTTCGATTTGGACGGCTGCGACTCTGCTCTCGGCCATTTCGGCGGCCGTGCGTGCCGCATTTAGGACACCGCCGTAGCCGGTGTCGATATCGACCAAAAGCGGAAGATTTGCGGCTCTCACAAGTTCGCTTGCTTTTTCAGCGATTTCCTGGGAGTGTATCATTCCGAGGTCAGGGAGCCCGCGGCTTGCCGTGTAGGCGGCCCCGGAGAGATAGAGCGCTTTGAAGCCGATGTTTTTTGCGGTAATGGCAGCCATTCCGTCATGAACACCGGGTATTTTCAAAATATCAGGTGCTTTCATCAGTTTTCTGAATGCATTGGCCAGCTCTTCCTGAGTTGATTGTTTCGAGACAATCCACATATTCAAAACCTCCTAAATGACAAACAATTCCATGAAATCCGGTACAGGTGCACCGCTTAATCTGTGAGGATCATTCAGCAGGGCGTTGATTCGTTCCGCTTGCCCCGCCGGAAAGCGCGTTTTTAAATTATTGATAAATTTGTCTTTTAAGAGCGGGATGCCCTCGTTGCGGCGGCGCCGATGACCAATCGGGTATTCGACCGCGATTTTTTCCGAGTGTGTGCCGTCTTTATAAAACACTTGAACAGCGTTGGCGATCGAGCGTTTTTCCGGGTCGAGATAATCGACGGAATACTGTTTGTTTTCGACTGTCGTCATTTTTTCGCGCAGCCTGTCGATCTCCGGATTTTGCGCGGTTTCGTCTTCATAATGGTCAGCGGTAATATCGCCGTAGATCAGTCCGATCGCTGTTATATACTGAAGGCAGTGATCACGGTCAGCCGGATTGTGTAATTCTCCCGTTTTGTCGATAATCCGGATGGCCGATTCGTGCGTCGTGATCACGATTTGGCCGATGTCATCAAGTCTGTCCTTCACTTCAGGGTGAAGCCTGATCGCGGCTTCAGCAGCCGTTTGAGCGTGGAATTCAGCCGGATACGAAATTTTAAAAAGGACATTTTCGATGACATAAGAGTCGAGCGGTCTGGCGAGCGTCAATTCTTTTCCTCCGAATAAGACATCCTGAAAACCCCACATTGGAGCAGACAAAGCGGTTTTATATCCCATTTCGCCTTTCAAGGTCATCATCGCGAGCCTCACGCCGCGGCTAGTCGCATCACCGGCTGCCCAGGACTTACGCGAGCCGGTATTCGGAGCATGGCGGTACGTCCGCAGGCTTGAATTATCGACCCAGGCCTGGGAGACGGCATTGATAACATCCTGTTTTGTGCCCCCCAATAGTGAGCATGCCACAGCAGTGGAGGCGACTTTTACGAATAGCACATGGTCAAGCCCGTTTCTGTTTAAGCTGTTGTCGAGAGCAAGGACGCCTTGGATTTCATGAGCCTTAACAATTGCCGTCAGGACATCGTTAATCGTGAGCGGTTCCTTGCCCGCCGCGAGCAGCTGCCTGCTGACATAGTCGGCGCAGGCTAAAATCGCTCCGAGGTTATCTGACGGATGGCCCCATTCGGCCGCAAGCCATGTGTCGTTATAATCGAGCCAGCGGATCATGCAGCCGATATTAAAGGCGCCGTGAACAGGATCAAGCTCAAATTGCGTTCCCGGGACGCGGGTGCCGTTCGGGACGACGGTACCCGGGGCAATCGGGCCGAGATGCTTGGCGCATTCCGGATATTTGAGCGCCAATATTCCGCAGCCCAGTGTATCCATTAAGACGTAACGGGCGGTTTCAATCGCTTCTTCGCTTGAAATCTTGGCATTTACCGTATAGTCGGCGATCTCTTCCAGCAATTGATCACAGTTTTGGAGCGTTTGACTTTCAGTTTTCATAACATCTATCTCCCTTCTTTCTGAATCAAAGCGAATTATGGATGAAGATGACGCGGTCCCGTATAGTGAACTCTCGGGCGGAACAGCCTGTTGTCTTCATGCTGTTCAATGACATGCGCGCTAAGACCGACCGACCGTGCCGCGAAAAATATCGGAGTATAGAGATCGATCGGTATGCCGAGCAGGTAATAGACTGGAGCCGCATAGTAGTCGAGGTTCGGATACAGGCCTTTTTCTTCGCGCATCAGCTTTTCGCCGGCATCGCACATCTCATATAAATCCTGTCTGCCGGTTTTATGAGAAAGCGAATAGAGCGCCTTTTTCAGCAAGGCTGCGCGCGGGTCCATTTTTCTCATATAGACGCGGTGCCCAAAGCCCATGATTTTTTCTTTTCTGCTTAACTTATGTTCAATCAGCTTGCAGAAGCCCGATTTTGTTTCTCCTTCGAGCAGCATGTACATGACCGCTTCATTCGCACCGCCGTGCAAATGTCCTTTTAGCGATGCTGCAGCGCCTGTGAAAGCACCGTATATATCTGTGTTTGTCGATGCGATGACTCTTGCGGCAAATGTGGAGTTCGGCATTTCGTGCTCGCTGTAAAGCATTAATGTCTGATCAAAGACGGCTGTTTCTTGGGGAGTCGGTTCTTTTTCCGTCAGCATATATAAAAAGTTCTGGCTGAATGAAAGCTGTTTGTCAGGCGTGATGACGTTTTTCTGGTGAAGGATGCGGTAGCTGTTGGCGGTAATATTCGGAACCTGTGCGATCAAGCGCAGCGCTTTGCTTCTGTTTGCTGCTTGAGATCTGTCATTCAATTCGGGATCATATCCTGCTAAAGCGGAAATCCCGGTTCGGAGCGCATCCATCGGATGGGTATTATTCGGAAGCGACTTCAGAATAGTATAGATTCCGCCGGGCAGTTCATACGCACTTTTTAAAGCGCTTTCAATTCCTTTCAATTCCATTGGATCTGGCAGCTTATCTTGAAGGAGAAGATAGACGAGGTCAAGATATGTTTTTTGTTCTGCAAGTTCGATTAAATCATAGCCTTTAATGACGATTTGTTCCGCTTCCGTATCTAAGAAAGAAATGTTCGTTTCTCCAGCAATAACGCCTTCTAATCCCGGTTTAAATACACCTTGTTTGCCCATTTTTCCACCTCTTATTCGTTTTTTAACATTTGTGTCAAAAACGTGCTGTGAGAATGGCATTGGCTGTTCGGCGGATTAGTATGAACGTTCGAGCGTTTCTTCAATTGAACGTAAGCTTCGTTTAATGTGGGAACGCATGGCGGCTTCTGCCAAAACGCTGTTTTTTTCTTTGACGGCATTAAAAATATCCAAGTGTTCATTGAAAGATACAGACGGTTTGTAGTCAGGATTTTTGTATCCGCTGATTCTGCGATACCGTTCAATCCTGCTTTCAAGCTGATCCAGAAAACGTTTTGCGGTTGCATTTGTGCTGATGGCGTGCAAGATAGAATGAAATTCTGATCCGTATTTGACCGTATCTGTTTTGCGGCCCTTTACGGCAGCCAGCTTCATCAGTTCGATGCGGTCTTCAAGCTGATGAAGGCTCTCCGGCGTCACCAGCTGTGCGGCTTCGGCAGTGAGTAGTCCTTCAAGCGCTTCACGCACTTTAAAAACCTCTTTCGCTTCAGCGAGCGAAATCGGGCATACGCGAAGCCGGCCGTTCGGCTGTTTACTGACCAATCCTTCAAGCTCCAGCCGGTAAAGAGCCTGGCGAAGAGGAGTTCTGCTGATGTTTAAACCCTTTGCAAGACTGTCTTCAGCAAGCTGTTCAGAGGGAGGATATTCAAGTTCGATGATTTTCGTTCTTAATTCGTTATAAGCGTAATCACTTGCAGACTGTCTTTTGACTGGATTTGAAGAGTGCATGAAAAAAGCTTTCGCCTCCTTTTTTCAGAATATAATTATTATTGTATACAATAATACAGATATGTCAATGTCATCCACTGAAGACCAATAAATCATCTCATTCATCATTGCCTTCATTTCTGGCATCTCGTCTGTCGAAAATGGTAAAATATATCACAATCGACAAAGAGGCGATTTGCTTTTTAGCAAAAAGGAGGCCAACAAAAATGAATCCAGCTCACGAACCTCTCCCGCTCGAATTTTACAACAAGCCAACAATTGAACTTGCCAGGTCCCTGTTGGGCTGTCTTCTCGTTAAAGAAACGGAAGAAGGGCCTGCTTCAGGATATATTGTGGAGACAGAGGCTTATAAAGGGCCAGGGGACAGAGCAGCTCACAGCTATGGCAACCGCCGGACAAAGCGCACCGAAATCATGTATCGTGAAGCCGGCGTGGTGTATACGTACACCATGCATACCCACACACTCATCAATGTTGTAAGCGGAGGAGCCGATGAACCTGAGGCCGTGCTGATCAGAGCGCTTGAACCTCATGAAGGCCTCGCGCTGATGGAGAAGCGAAGGAGCGGAAAGAAACCGCGCGATTGGACAAACGGTCCGGGAAAGCTGACAAAGGCGCTTTCCATCACGATGAACGATTACGGCAGACCGCTGACGGGGCCGCCGCTTTATATCGCAAAAGGGTATGAACCCCAAGATATTTTGAGCGGTCCGCGAATTGGCATTGACAACTCAGGTGAAGCGAGGGAATACCCTTGGCGATTCTGGATAAAAGGGAACCGCTATGTCTCAAGATAGTTAAAAGGTTTGGCTCCCGTTCATCAGGGAAAACAGTAAAAAAAACAGGAGGGAGTCAAGCCATGAAAAAAATGATTAAAAGCGCCGTCAAATGGGCGCCTGTCATCTATCCGATCGCATGGAAAATCATTAAAAACCGAAGGGAGAAAAAGAATCTGAAAGCCGGTTAAACCGGCTTTTTTCTTGGAGAAAGGCCAAATTGACTTGAAAGCGCAGTCATAATAGAATTTACTTAACTATGAGACAAATTTCACAAAAAAAATGAATATACCTGAGTGTATAGGTTTGTTCTCGGTTCAAGTATCTTAGTGGGAGGGTCTTTTTCTATGCTCAATGCTCGGCTTAAGCTTATCCTCGGCGAATTGATAGGGGCAGAATCACCATTAACCAGCGCATATTTGGCCAATGAGCTAAATGTGACCTCTCGGACGATCAGATCAGATGTGAAAGAATTAGACCGGCTTCTCTCCAAAAACGGCGCTGCCGTCCAATCGATCAGGGGTGCAGGCTATCGGCTCTCCATCAAGAATGACCGCCTCTTTCGCCAGCTTCTGCAGCACACATTTCATCAAGAGCTTTCTACTCCCGTTTTTCCAAATGAGCGTATTCTCTATTTATTAAAAAGGCTTCTCTTAACTGAGGAGTATGTCAAACTTGAAGATTTAGCCGCTGAGATGTATATCAGCAAATCGACGGTCCAAAACGATATGAGAGATGTGAAGAAAAGGCTTAAACCTTACGACATTGAGCTGAAGATCAAGCCGAATTACGGCTTTAAGCTGAAGGGAGATGAGATGAAGCTGCGATCGTGCATCGCAGAGCACCTTTTTCCAAAGCGGGAAACGGATATTGATATTATGAACACCCGGATATCCATTCTCCCAAAAGAAGAGCTTGCTATGATCCGTCAAACGATTTTAGAAAAAATAAGCGAAGATCAAATTTCTCTTTCAGATATCGGACTAAACAATCTTCTCATCCACGTCGCCATTGCATGCAAACGCATCCGAAGCGGCAAACATGTTTCTCTTTATTCCAAAGATGTAAAGGAGATTATGAATCATAAAGAATATGAAGTGGCGAGGGCGATTGTCCGCACTCTTGAACAAAAGCTGCACGTGGCGTTTCCAGAAAAAGAAACGGCCTACATCGCCATCCATTTGCTTGGCGCGAAAAGGACGGTTATGGCCGCCATTCGCAGCGGTGCAATCGAAAGCATGATGGATGAAGAAGAGACAGACCGGCTGACGCAATTGATCATGAAAACCATCGATCAAAAATTCACCCTCGGCATTGGGGATGACAAAGAATTAAAAATCGGTCTCGGCCTTCACCTAAAACCGGCTTTGAATCGCTGCAGATACGGCATGAATATCAGAAATCCAATGCTGGATGCAATTAAGGCCAATTATCCGCTCGCATTTGAAGCGGGTATTCAAGCCGGTGAAGTCATCAAAAGAGAGACGGGATTTGACATTCAGGAAAGCGAGGTCGGCTACCTCGCGTTGCATATAGGCGCAGCCATGGAAAGAAGAAACATGAACAGGCCCTCAAAACGCTGTATGATTGTCTGTGCTTCAGGGGCCGGAAGCGCCATGCTGCTTCAGGACAGACTGCGGGCAACATTCGGTTCAAAGCTTGAGATCCTTGGAACGGTTGATTACTACAAGCTGAATCAAATGTCGCTCCATGCACTCGACTTTGTTATCAGCACAATACCGCTGTCCGATGATCTTCCCATTCCGGTGATTCAAGTAAACACAATACTGGGAGGGGGAGATTTAACGAAAATAGAACAAGTGCTTGCCGAAGATGACGGAATCGCTTCGACTTATACGAGAAAAGAGCTTGTCTTTTTGCGGGAAAGTCTGTCTTCAAGAGAGGATGTCCTTCGCTTTCTGTGCGGAAAAGTGACGCAATCAGGGCTTGCAGACGCGGGGCTTGAAGCCTCGGTCTTTGAACGGGAGGCCGTTGCGCCCACTTGCTTCGGCAATCTGGTTGCGATTCCGCATCCGATGACACCAAAAACCGCTTCAACTTTTTGGGCGGTTTGCACGCTGCAAAAACCGATAGTCTGGGAGAATAAGAGGGTTCAATTCGTCTGCCTTCTTTGTGTAGAAAAGGACAATACAGCAAATTTGCAGGAGATGTACAAATTTTTGGGCCGTGTTTTAGATGACAGGGCGATTGTCCGGGAACTCCTGAAATGCAAAACGTACGGGGAGTTTATGTCCGTCTTTAAAAAAAGCGGGCCGGCTCATCGATATGCCAAATGAAGATGTCCCCTTGTCTTTTTTCCTCTTCGCTGAGGAAAATCATTAAGTGTATATGAAAACGGTTTCATTATATGATGAAACTGTAAGAGAGATCAGACAAGATACGTAAAAGGGGGACTATTTAACATGAATATCTTATTAGCTTGCGCCGCAGGAATGTCAACGAGTCTGCTTGTGACGAAAATGGAAAAAAGTGCAGAGGAACAAGGAAAAGACTATAAAATCTGGGCCGTTTCCGGAGGAGAGGTTCAGAATCATATCGATAAAGCCGACGTATTGCTTCTTGGCCCGCAAGTCCGTTACATGCTCCCGCAATTAAAGAAATTAGGAGAATCGAAAGGTGTATCCGTCGATGTCATCAATACGGTCCATTACGGAACTTGTAATGGAGCTGAAGTGTTAAAATCCGCCGAACAGCTTGCCGGCTCTTAAAGGAGGCGGCACAAGTGAACAAGTTTAATGCATTTTTAGAGGAGAAGATCATGCCGGTTGCCGGCAGAATTGCCGCCCAGCGCCATTTGCAGGCTCTCAGAGACGGCATTATTCTGACCATGCCATTAATCATTATCGGATCGCTGTTTCTCATTTTAGCCAATTTGCCGATTCCGGGATATCCGGAATTCATGGCGGGGATTTTCGGCGATCAATGGGCTGAGAAATTAAGCTATCCGGTTAATGTCAGCTTTGACATTATGGCGCTGATCGCCACGTTTGGCATCGCCTACCGTCTGGCGGAGAAATATGATATCGATGCCCTGTCATCGGGCGCCATTGCCGTAGCAGCTTTTCTGCTTGCGACCCCCTACCAGATTCCGTTCACACCCGAAGGCGCAACAGAGGAAATTTTAGTGTCAGGCGGCATCCCGATTTCATTAATGGGAAGCAAAGGTCTGTTTGTCGGCATGCTGATCGCGATGTTCTCCACTGAGGTTTACCGCTGGGTCGTTCAAAAGGATATTGTCGTCAAAATGCCGGACGGCGTACCGCCGGCTGTCAGCAAATCATTTATCGCTCTGATTCCGGGATTCGCCGTTATCGGCTCGATCTGGGCGGCCCGCCTTTTAATTGAAATGACGCCGTTTGAAAGCCTCCATAATGTCGTCAACGTCCTTTTGGGAACGCCTCTTTCCGTCCTTGGCGGCAGTCTCGGCGGAAGCCTTATTGCCGAAACTGTGAAAATGCTGCTGTGGTCCTGCGGCCTTCATGGAGCAAACATTGTCGGCGGAGTGATGTCGCCGATCTGGTACGGAGCGATGGACGAAAACCGTCTCGCTTTCCAAGCCGGAGAAGCGCTCCCGAACATATTTACGACGCAGTTTTTTGAGATTTGGATCAACATCGGCGGCAGCGGCGCTACTTTGGCTTTGGTCATTACGATGTTTCTTAGGGCGCGAAGCAAGCAAATGAAACAGCTCGGCAGACTCGCCATCGGCCCCGCTGTTTTTAACATCAACGAACCGATTATCTTCGGCATGCCGATCGTCATGAACCCGATGCTGCTGATCCCGTTCATCGTGTCGCCGCTGCTGATGATAACGGCAACCTATATTGGAATGAGCACAGGTCTTGTTGCAAAGCCGGCTGGGATTGCCGTGCCGTGGACGATGCCGCCCGGCTTTTCCGGATATTTGGCAACAGGAGGGAAAATTTCCGGAGCGGTCATGCAGCTGATCAATCTGTTGATCTCGTTTGTCGTATACTATCCGTTCTTTAGAATGTGGGATAAACAAAAGCTGAAAGAAGAGAGCGAACTGGAGACCGGAACGGCTGCAAGCGATGGTCAACAGGTCAGTGTATAGAAAAGGGGTGCCAAAATGTCCGAGGAATTGGAACAAACGATATTTCAAATTATCCTTCACGGAGGAAACGGCAGGAGCTTTTGCATGGAAGCGATAGCCGAAGCCAAAAAGGGAGATTTCGCAGCTGCAAAAGAAAAGATCCGGGCGGCTGACGAAGAACTGATCAGGGCGCATCACTTTCAGACAGCTTTGATTCAAAATGAAGCGAAGGGTGCGAAAACCGAACCTTCACTGCTCATGATTCATGCCCAGGATCATTTAATGAATGCGATGACCATGAAAGATTTGGCCGCGGAGATTGTCGAGCTCTATGAAAAAATGAATATCCACGGAGGTGTCAATTGATGAAAAAAGGATTGAAAATCGTAACAATTGGCGGAGGTTCAAGTTATACGCCCGAGCTTGTCGAGGGATTAATCAAACGGCATGACGAGCTTCCGGTCAGCGAGCTCTGGCTCGTCGATATACCGGAAGGGGAAGAAAAACTTAATATCGTCGGCACGCTGGCGAAGCGAATGGTCGAAAAAGCAGGCGTCCCGATCAAAGTCCATCTGACGCTAGACCGCAGGGAGGCTTTAAAAGACGCTGATTTTGTCACGACGCAATTCCGCGTCGGCTTGCTCGAAGCGAGAGCAAAAGATGAACGAATTCCTTTAAAATACGGGGTGATCGGTCAGGAAACAAATGGACCGGGCGGCCTTTTCAAGGGGCTTCGCACCATTCCGGTCATCCTTGAGATTGCAAAAGACATCGAAGAACTGTGCCCCGACGCGTGGCTTGTCAATTTTACCAACCCGGCAGGCATGGTGACTGAAGCGCTGCTCCGCTATTCTAATTTGAAAAAAGTCGTCGGGCTCTGCAATGTGCCGATCGGCATGAAGATGGGGGTTGCAAAGGCGCTCGATGTTGATGAAAGCCGCATAGACATTCAATTTGCAGGATTAAATCATATGGTGTTCGGACTCGACGTTTTCCTTGACGGCGTCAGCGTCAAAGACAAAGTGATCGAAGCGATGGCAGATCCAGAAAATGCGATGACGATGAAAAATATCTCCGGAGAATCGTGGGAACCCGACTTTATCCGCGGCCTTGGCCTGATTCCGTGCGGCTACCACCGCTACTACTATAAAACACAGGAAATGCTTGAACACGAACTGGAGGCTTCAAAAACGGAAGGAACGCGTGCAGAGGTTGTTCAGCAAGTTGAAAAGGAATTGTTTGAGCTGTATAAAGATCCGGAGCTGGCGATCAAACCGCCCCAGCTTGAAAAGCGCGGCGGCGCATATTACAGTGATGCCGCCTGCAACTTGATCAGCTCGATTTACAATGACAAGCACGATATTCAACCTGTTAACACGATGAATAACGGAGCGATCGCAAGCATTCCTGATGACTCCGCAGTGGAAGTCAACTGTGTCATGACGAAAAACGGGCCGAAACCGATCGCGGTCGGAGATTTGCCTGTCACCGTGAGAGGTCTTGTCCAGCAAATTAAATCGTTCGAACGCGTTGCGGCTGAAGCGGCTGTTACAGGCGATTACAACACTGCACTTGTGGCCATGACGATCAACCCGCTCGTTCCGTCCGACAAAATTGCGAAACAAATACTGGACGAAATGCTTGAAGCGCATAAAGAGCATCTTCCGCAGTTTTTTAGATCTGTAGAAGCATAGGAATAGATTTGAGGTTCCGGTGTGTTTGCCGGAACCTTTTCATTGTTGGAGGCGCCGCTGCGCCCGCCTGACCCGGTGAAACTGCGGCCGTCACATTCGTACTACATATTTGCGCTAGCTTCTTTTTCTTTTATCAGATCTGACCGCCGGGCCCTGGCAAGCTGAGTAAATATGAGGATGCCGATGCCCGCAATGATTTCGATGAAGCCGCCGATTGCAATCACGTTTCCCGCGCCAAGCATTTTTGCGGCATATCCGCAGGCAATTGCCCCTAAAGGAAGCGATAGATTTGTGATCATATGGATGACTGCAAACACTTGAGGCTGGTCATCCCCTTCGACAGATGTCTGGATAATCGTGAATTCGGGGACATTAATCGAGCTGATGGCTGCCCCGAATGCAAAGGCGGCGAGAAATACGAGCGGCAGGAAAGTATTCAGTCCTGCGATAAAATAAGCTGCACCTTCGAGAATGCCTGCCGTAATAAAAAGGAGTCCGTACCTGTTGATTTTTACTTTTGCAAGGATAAATCCCAGTAAAAATGCTCCTCCTGCCGTCGTCGCCTTCAGCAGCGAGTGGATGAACGGCGTTCCGTTTAAATCCTCAGCAACATATACCGCGGAAAGGGCTTCCCAGGGTGAAGCCGCCAGGTTCATGAAGATGCAATAAATCGCGAGCGGATATAATATTTTGTGGTTTTTCACCAATGTAAATCCTCTTTTTAATCTCGCAAAATATGTACCTCTTTGAGCAAGAGACTTAGACTGTGAATGAGTCCGGGTGATGCTGTATTTGATGCAAAGCATGAATAGGCCCGATATGATATAAAAGATAAATGAAAAGACCAAAGTCGTTGCAGGACCGATAAAAGTCAGCAGCACTCCGCACAATGTAACGGCTCCCAGCCTGATGATTTCTGAAGAAGACTGGAGAATCGCGTTGGCTTTTTGGATGAGATTTTCGTTCACGATCTGCGGAATCAGCGTAATTGACGCCGGGTTATATGTCGCGCCTGTTGCCGAATGGATGATCATGAGGCCTAAAACAAACCACATCGGTGAAAAGCCGTTTAAATAGCAAATCGGTATAGTAATGACGACGGCTGCCCTTGTTAAATCCGAAAAGTACATCCAGAATTTCAGGGCGCTTCTTTTGACTAAAGGCCCTGTAATCGGCGCCAAAAAGGCTTCGGGGAGAAAAGTGACGGCAAGAAGCAGGGAAGTGCCGATTGCACCTTTTCCGTCAAAGATTAAAAACCATAAAATAGAATTGAAGGCAAAACAGTCAGCAGAGATTTTGATTAGCCTGGAGATGAAAAGGAACGTGTAATTCTTTTCCCAGACGCTCAATTTTGTTTGATCCATCGTTCAGCGTCCTTTCTTGATTTGCGTGTTACATCAGAACGGATAATCTCTCCTTTCCGGCATGGTTATTGATAATTTTAACATAAAGTATATAAAATGGAATCGCTTTATGCGGGAGGGATGGCAAGTCGGATTGAAAAAGAGGCAAGTAGGGTGGAAACAGAGCCTGGCGCCGGCGAATTTTACGATAAGGGTGCAAGCCCTCTTTTTTGCAAAAGAGAGCTTAAACCGCTTAGCAGGACTGGCTTACTTTATCAACTTCAACTGTCCAGCCGAATGTGTCAGGCAAAGCGCCTTTTTGAATACCGGTGATCGTTTGGTAGAGCCTTTTGGCGATTTCTCCAGTTTGACCGTTGTTGATCACAAGGCTTTCGTCTTTCCAGATCAGCTCGCCGACGGGGGAAATGACAGCGGCGGTTCCGGTGCCGAATGCTTCCTCAAGCAGGCCGTCTTTGTGAGCCTGAACCAGTTCATCAACTGAAATTTTTCTTTCGGTTACGGAGAGTCCCCATTGTTTTAAGAGATGGATGACGGAGTTTCTCGTAATGCCTTCCAAAATGCTTCCGTTTAGAGCCGGAGTGACAATTTCACCGCTGATTTTGAAGAAGATGTTCATGCTGCCTACTTCTTCAATGTATTTCTTTTCAACTCCGTCAAGCCACAGCACTTGTGAGAAGCCTTTGCTTTCCGCAACTTCCTGAGCCTTCAGGCTCGCAGCGTAGTTTCCGGCCGTTTTTGCATTGCCTGTACCGCCTGCCACAGCACGGACAAATTCGCTTTCAACAGCAATTTTCACAGGGCGGATGCCTTCTTTGTAATAAGATCCGACCGGCGATAAAATGATCAGCATTTTATACATATTGGATGGGGCGACGCCAAGGTACGGTTCTGTTGAAATAATGAACGGACGGATATAAAGGGATGTCCCCTCAGCTTGAGGAATCCATTCCTTGTCGATCTGAACCAGCTGCTTCAGCCCTTCCAGAACGATTTCAGGATCAACCCGGGGAATGCAGAGGCGGTCGTTGGATTTATTGAGTCTCTCGAAGTTTTTTTCAGGTCTGAACAGAAGAACTCTGCCTTCGCTTGATAAATAAGCTTTTAATCCTTCAAAAACGGATTGTCCGTAGTGGTAAACCATTGCAGCCGGGTCCATTTCAATCGGCTGGTAAGGAACGATTCTCGGATCGTGCCAGCCGTTTTCAGCCGTATAGTCCATGATAAACATGTGGTCGGTAAAGGTCCGGCCGAATTCGAGCTTGTCAGCCTCTGGCTTTTGCTTTTTTGCTGTACTGAGCTGTACGCTGATCGTTTGTTTTGTCATATTCATTCTCCCTGCCGTTTCTAGTCTTTTTCCAAAAAATATTTATCTTCTATTTTAAACCTTCTCTTGATAATCGCAATAGATTTCAGAGAAATTTGTAAAATAGAATTTTTGGAAACATTAAAAATTTAAAACAGGAAAAAAAGGGACTCCCCAGCGGGGAATCCTTTTTTATGATGACTTTTTATAAAAAGCTTCGATCTCCTGATCGACGTAAACCCAGCCTTTCCAGCCAAGGTGGAGCGTATCTTTCAAGAAGTACGGATCATATTCATGATTCGTTAAATCAGCAACTTGAAAGCCCTCTTGTTCGATTTCTTTTTTGATCTTTTTATAGAAATCCGTCCGGCCTTTTTTAGGGAAGCCGGTATAGTCGTAAAATTTGCCGTGGACCGGAACCGAGATGAACAGCGGTTCTGCGCCGGATTCTTTCAAAACATCCATCATGAGATGGAAATCGTGGAACTCGACGGACTCGGCATAGTTCATCTTTTTATTATGGCCTTTAAGCTTTTTCAGCTTCGGCTTCAATTTCTTATAAACGCCGTTTGAGATTTTAAACTCATTGTTCCGGGATTCTTTGGCGCCGACCTTTTCGGCCATCTGTTTTAATTCATCCCACGATTTGTTTTTTACATCTTGGGAAATGGTCCGCTTCGGTCCGTCTCCTTCAACCATGGAATAATAGATGTCCTTTTTCTCCAGAATGCTTTGGTAAGCTTTTGCCGGCGGCGTCAGAAGAGACAGTGCCACCTTGTCCTGGTCGAGCTCGGCTTTAAAAAGGGCTGAAAGCAGAGCGTCATTTTTCACTGCATGAAATTTAAGCATGCGTTTGATGATTTTTTTCTTCAGCCCGGAATCGACATTTTGATTGAACACAAGATCGTATGCCTGCAAAGCCGAGAAGTTCGGCGCAAAGTGGGCTTCGTCCGAGCCGTGTTTTTGAAACCACTGCGGAGAGATAATGAAAACGATTTTCTTGCCCTTTAATTGATCAGACTGCGCCGCAAAGTTGATCGCGTGAATCAAGGACTGTGAGCCGCCTTTTCCGACCAGGTAAGGCGTGAACCCTTGATTGTTTACTTTAAAATAGTTAGACGGATGGAATGCATCTAACCGGGACAATTCCGATGATCCGAAAATCGGCAGATATTTCGGGTCTTCAAGCGCTTTGCCTTGAAGATACATCCCCTGGAACATCATCGGGTTTAATTCTGTAGCTGAAGTTTCGACGCGATCTTTAGGAACCAGCTTTGTCAGCCATGCATTTGGGATCAAGATCGCGGTGAAAAAAAGTAAAAATGCCAAGATGATTGGCCCGAATAAAAAACGCTTTTTCATTATCTCAACTCATTCAGCTGCTTTATGATTTGATTTGGCGTGTTCCATGCATCCCGGTCAAACTCTGTAATCGGCACTGTGATGTTAAAATGGCTTTCGAATGCGAGCAGCAATTCCACCGTGCCGAAGGAATCGAGGATTCCCTCTTCGAATATATCAATATCCGGATTTTCCTTTACGATATCGTCCTGACATACCTCTGCTAAAACTGAAAGTACTTCTTGATTAAAATCCATTATGAAAATCTCCTTTTAGTGTATTAGTTTCCCTGAGAAAATTAAAAATCCAAAACATACAAAGTGGAAGGTCACCACAATTGAGACGGCTGTCGTCCACTTGTTGTTCGGCCACCACTTGTGCTTCTTATTCCATTTTTCAAAGAAGTTAAAGCCGACCATGAGCAGCGCGTGATACAGCCCGTAGACGATGTACTGAGGGGCAAGGCCGTGCCAGACGCCCATCAGAAGGAACAGCAGCACATATCCGATATTGGAAACAGCCATCCGGTTTGTGATCCATTTTTTCTTCGTCATCCAAAGGACAAAGCGCATGAAGACGTAGTCTCTGAACCAGAAGGAAAGCGACATATGCCAGCGGTTCCAGAAATCTTTAATATTGCGGCTGATGAACGGCTTATTAAAGTTTTCAGGGGATTTGATTCCCATGATATAGCTGACGCCGACCGCAAAAGCCGTGTATCCGGCGAAATCAAAAAACAGATAAAGGCTGTACGCATACATGTATGCCAATCCATGCGAGAAGCTGCCGGAAGTCAAAAACGGCAGTTTCATTATGACATACGTATTAATGCAGTAGCCGATAATGAATTTGTACAAAAAGCCGAGAAAAATTTTATTGATTCCTTTGTAAAGCAGTTCTTCGTATTGCTCCTTTGTCCAAACCGTCTGATCGTCTTTTTCAAAACGGCGGTACCTGTCGATCGGACCTGACGAGATGGTTGGAAAAAAGAGAATAAAGTAAAGCAGTCTGCTGATTGGGAGCTGCTTTTTAATGAGACCGTCGCGGGTTTCAATGATGAGCTGAACCCCTTTAAAAGTTAAATACGAGATTCCGAGAAATGTTGCCCAGTTGTCAACGGCGAAAAACGGCAGCAGCTTTGACAGTGCCAGAGGCAGGATAGAAGCTGCTGCAGCCAGACAAAATACGATGCCGCTGTTCGCTTTTAGACGGTAAGCGATATAGCCTTTGATCAGAACCGTCTGCCAAAGCGTAAACAGGCACAGCATGATCAGCCCGTGCAGGCTGTTCGAAAAAATAAGCGCCAGAACCAGAACGGAAACCGCCATATTATATAAGCGGAAGCTTTTTCCGTTCAGTCCGAGAATGATGGTCGGCGCCAGTAAAATTCCTAATATAATGAAGAAAAGAAATGAACCATAAGGCGTCATACGGTTACCTCTTCTTTTAATCTCTTGCGGTCGATTTTACCGTTTGCTGTCATCGGAATCTCTTTTTGATACATGAATTTTCTCGGAATCATATAGGCCGGCAGCTTGCTGCCCAAATCTTTCTTAATCGCGCTGGTTAACTGGTATTCCTTTTCGAAATCGTGTTCGGCAGGCACAATCATGGCGATCAGATACTCGATTTTCTCCTCGCGGTAGAATGGAATAACGACTGCCGACTGCACATATCGGGACTGATTGATCTGATATTCGATTTCTTCAAGCTCAATCCGGTAGCCGTGCAGTTTGATTTGGAAATCGAGTCTTCCGAGGAAGAAGAGCTGGCCGTTTTCTTTGTAACCTGCGTCACCGGTGCGGTAAGCAGGGGAGCCGTTGTAAGAGAAAAACGCTTTTTCCGTCAGCGCTTTTTCGCCTAAATAGCCTTTGCTGACGCTTGCTCCGGTAATTATGATCTCGCCTTTTTCCCCGTCTTGGACGGCTTTTCCGTCTTCATTGATGATTACGATTTCGGTTTCGGGCTTTTCAGAACCGACGGGAAGAGAAGAATACTTGTTTAATACGTCGTCTGTTACTTCGATGGAAGTGACGGCAACGGTCGCTTCGGTCGGGCCGTATGTGTTAAAAACACGAGCCTTTGGAAATCTTTCTTTAAGCTGTCTGGCGACTGACGCAGGAAGCGTTTCTCCGCAGAACATAAACAAGCTCAGCTCCGGAAGCAGCTCTTCCGAATAAGACGGATCCATCAAGCACATTTGTGCGAATGAAGGCGTCGATGTCCAGACGTTGACGTTGGACTGTTTCAGTGCTTCAAACAATAGTTTCGGCCGATTAATCATGTCTTTCGTAACCGTCCATAAGGTGCCTCCGGACTGCAGGCACGGATAAAGGTCCATTACCGATAAATCAAAGGAAAACGGGGCTTGATTTAAGAACACTTGGCCGCTTTCCACCGGAAAGTCATTCGTGATCCAATCTGTGAAGCTCTGAAGGTTATCGGCTGAGATTTGCACGCCTTTTGGATTTCCCGTGCTTCCGGATGTGTAGATAATGTAAAAAGTATCTTCCCCATGTACCCAGCGTCCGGGATCTGTCTCCGGCACCCCGTCTCCTTCAAGAACGCCCGGTTCCACTACGGAAATGAGGGCATCTCCCGTGTCAACCGAAGTGCCTGAATTATTGAGCAGAAGCTCGGCTTTTGAACTGTTGATGATTTTCAGAATCCGGTCTGCCGGAATCGATACGTCAACTGGAATGTACGGATGCCCGGCTTTTACACAAGCCAGGAAGGAAACCGCCATAACCGGTTTCATATGTCCGTAGACAATGATCGGAGAAGCATCTGTTAAAGCTTCGCTTTGAATCCTTGCGGCAAGGCGCTCAGATTGTGACCAAAGCTCTCCGTATGTCAGCTTTTCTTCTTCATTCACAAAAGCAAGGGTATCGGGTTGTGTTTGCGCGTATTTTTTAATTGTTTCAATCAGTTTCATTGTTTTCTTCTCCATTAAAAGTCATTATAAATATATGAACCTGTATTTGCTGTATGGAATCCGTAAATTAAAAACAGCAGCACCAGAATGAGAAAGTAATAGGAAGTGTTGAGCAGCCACTTCATTGTTGTTTTTTCATACAACATTCTTAGCTTATTTAACATTGATCTTTTCCTTTCCGTTATTGAATTGCCTTAACAACAGTATAAGACGAAAATGTTGTATAAAAGTTTCATTTGTGGGAGAGTTTTTATTTCCGAGCGCCGTCAGCCGTCAGCTCAGAGCCTATCCTATTATAAACATTTTTTGTTATTGTGGAAATAAATTCTTTTTAAATTACAAAAAAACAGGCTCATATGAAAAGCGGAGCGCCTTTCGATATGAACCTGCAGTTTTTCGGAAGAAGGCTTCGTGCGCGAATGAATTAATACTTTACAAAAGCGGAGCCCACAATGATCAGCAAAATAAATAATACAACAATCAAAGCGAAGCTATTAGAGTATGACATATTCTCACCTCCGAAAAGTGGTATTACAGAATATGATAGTTTTATGACTTTTGAAAGGGGTATAAATTTAAAAATGTGGAAAATGGTAAACCAGGCTATTTTTTGATCTCCGCTTTAAGTCGAAACTTTACCATGGAGGTACCCGTCTATTAACTGAAAAAACGAAACGAAATGATGTTATAAGGAGAAAAATACAATGGATATGGCGATAGATAAGATGATAGGACTGCCTGAAGCCCAGATAGAAGATTTGAGAAACCTGATGGAGGACTGGAAGAACGAACTCCTCGTCTATAAATTTGCCTTGGATCAAATGGATACGAAGTTTTCGATTATCAGCCAGGAATATAATTTAATTCACGGCCACAACCCGATTGAACATACGAAATCAAGGGTGAAAAGCTTTGAAAGCCTGATTAACAAGCTTGTGCGGAAGGGCTGCGATATTACGACAAAGGCCGCTAAGGAGCACATCAATGATATCGCCGGTCTCAGAATCGTCTGCTCGTTTTTATCCGACATTTACAATATGGTTGAAGTGCTGAAGGAACATGAAGACATCAAAATTTTAAAAATGAAGGACTACATTAAAAATCCGAAGCCGAACGGATACAGGAGTCTTCACTTAATTGTAGAAGTGCCCGTTTACTTGACCAACCGCGTCGAGCACGCCAAGGTGGAGATTCAAATCAGGACGATCGCGATGGATTTCTGGGCGAGCCTCGAGCATAAAATCTACTACAAATTGAACAATGAAGTGCCGAACCAGCTCACTGATGAGCTGAAAGAAGCGGCTGACATCGCGAACTACTTGGATGAAAAGATGCTTCATATTCGAACAAAAGCGGATCAATAAAAGGAAGCCGGGCTAAAGAAATGCCCGGCTGCTATTTTTTTCTGCCGCTTGACCCGAAGTTGTCAATGTTGATATCAACATGATATGTAATATCGGCTTCGGTGAAAATCTCATCCCATTTCCCTTCCGCTTTTTCGATACCCGAATTTCAAGACGTCCGCCCGGTATTTGCCCTGCAGTTTGCCGAGCGCGCTCTTAATCCACACTTTCACTTGATCTCCGGCAAGACGCTCGACTTCTTTCCGCTTTTTGTTTTGGAAATCATGGCCCGGCGATGGCGTTCTTCTTTTGTCAGCGTACTGATAAGTTTTTTTGAACTTTTCACTATGCCAGCTCCGTCAAATGCGTTTTTCAACTAACAGAAAAGAGGAAGAACGCTCCTCTGTATCAAAGGTTATGACTGTCATGAATCGAAAAAGGAAAACAAGAAAATGATAAGAGCACGAGGAGGTCTAAATATGAAATCGGATATTGAAAAACGTGCGGAATGCGGTTTGCAAAACGGAACGGAAGCAATGATGAACCGGGAGTCGCAACGGCTTGATGCTGCTTTATACGGGGCCGTCCTCAATGCTTTCGGCTGTGATGATAGGAGCCGTCTGATGAGCGGGGAAGCGGGGGCGGGCGGTAAAGCGGGCGGAGCTGGCGAAAGGCTGCTGTACCCTAAGTAAATGGCCGGATTGAAAAAGAAACGGGCCCTGTTTTTAACAGCCGTTGCATCAGGGACGATGCTGAATCCGCTCAACTCTTCAATGATTTCTTTGGCGCTGCACAGCATCCAGCATGAGTTTCACCTTTCATTTGCAACCGTATCGTGGCTGATTTCATCTTTTTATCTAGCCAGTGCGGTCGCACAGCCTGTCACAGGAAAAATTGGCGATTTAATCGGCCGGAAAAAGATGTTTTTGTCAGGGCTTGTTCTCGTTGCCGTATCGGCAATCGGCGCTCCTCTCGCACCGGCTTTTTCCGTCTTGTTGATCATGCGTTTGTTTCAATCGATTGGGAGCGGCGCCATTTACCCTTCGGGAGTGGGCCTGATCAGAAGCCACATTCATGAGAAGCAGGCGTCTGCACTCAGTGTGCTGTCCATTTTTTCTTCGGCAATGACCGCCTTTGGACCGACCGTGGGGGGATTTTTAATCGTACTCGGGGGATGGCCCGCCATCTTCCTCGTGAACTTTCCATTTATTTTGTTCAGCTTTTTGCTGGGGATGTACATGTTCCCGAAAGATGAGAAAAAAGCCGGCTTAAATGTCCGCGCCGTGATCAAGCGGCTTGATCTCACCGGAATTCTTCTGTTTGCGGGCGGAATCGTTCTCCTGCTGGCATTTCTGCTCTCATTGAGCACGGGCGAGCCCCGTTTTGCCGAGGGGATGTTCGGACTCGTCTTGCTTTTGATGTTTGTTTGGTGGGAGCTGAGAGTGAACAGTCCGTTTATTGATATCAGGCTGTTGATCGCACGCAGGACGTTAACTTCGGTCTATGCTCAATTTATTATGCTGAACATCTTTAACTACTGTTTGTTTTTTGGACTTCCGAGTTATTTTCAGGATGAAATGCACCTTTCCGTTCAAACGAGCGGTCTTTTGATGCTGTTCATGTCCGGGACGAGCGTATTGATCTCGCCTTTCGTCGGGAAATGGATTGACCGTTCAGGAGAAACGCAGCCCGTGTTAATTGGTTCTTGCTTAATGGCAGCGGGCGCTATCCTGCTCACATTGTTTTTTGTCGATGCACCGATGTTGTGGAAAGGCATCATCCTCTCTTTGCTCGGGGTCAGCTACGGCCTCGGCAATGTCGCCCTGCAGGCTGCCATGTTTACGGCAAGTCCGCCGGACATCGTCGGGACGACTTCGGGGCTTTTTCAAACATGCCGCTATCTTGGCTCGATCTTTTCGTCCGTCATTCTGGGTCTGTTGTTTGGAGAAGAAATAACCGCGGGGCATTTTCAGGATCTGGGGATGGTCATGATTGCGGTTGCCATCGGCAGCATTTTGATGAGCTTCAGATTTATCAAGCTGATGAAGGATTGAAAAATGGAGCGCGAGATGCGGCTCCATTTTTTTGCTTTCTTTTGGAGATTGGAAAAGCAAAGAGACAAAAATTAACAAATTGATATTGGTTGCTTATTGATTGTTTGATAATAAAGATAACGAATAGCTGAAAAGGTGATGATACGGAAGCGGTGGGGAGGAAAGGCGCTTTGGGTCTATGAAAAGAAGGAGGAGCAGATTTTCAATCTGCTCCTTTTTAAAATTACTGGGCAACTGAGCTGTAAGACGGTTTTCTGTTTTCCTTCTTGGTGAAGTTATACACAGCTGTTCCCGCGATTTGACCGGCTGTTTTCAGCCTGTCTTTGCTGATATGTTCAATCGTGTCGTAAGGGGTGTGGTACCAAGGCTCCAAAGCGCCTGTTCCCGGCTCTCTCCAAATAAAGTTGGCCGAGTCGATGCCGGCTTCATGGAATGGGACATGGTCGGATGATCCGCCTTGATGTAAAAATAATACGTCTTTTCCAAGGCTTAAAGAAGCGGCTTTACTTAGCTGCCAGACGAGGTTTGCCGAACCGTCGGGCGTATTGATGTACAGCTGTGAAGCATTCTCCCAGCTTGTCGCCACCATATCTAAGTTAAAGTTGGCAACGCTCCGTTTGACTTCCTGATTTGACAATGTGCTGACATAATGGCGCGAACCGAGGAGTCCGATTTCTTCGGCTCCGAATGTAATAAAGCGAATTTCTTTGTCGGCTGGCACTGTCTTCAAAATTCGGGCCAGTTCAAGGACGACTGAAGTGCCGGAGGCATTGTCATTGGCTCCCGGTGCATATGGAACGCTGTCATAATGCGAAGTCACATAAACGATGTCAGGATTTTTGACACCTTTTGCTTTGCGGACGCCGATTACGTTTTGCGAGGTTTGATTTTTATGAGCTTTCAGCTTCAGGATCGCTTCTTGTTCAGAAAGCAGCTTTTCCCCGTCTTCCTTTTTGACGCCGACAACTGGAATATCGACTTTATTACCGCTTAGATTCGGAGTCAGAGGGACGAGGCTGTCGACGTTATTATAAATGATAACTCCGCTTGCGCCTGCGTCAGCAGCGTTTTTGGCCTTTTCATAGAATGTCAGCTCTCCTCTCAAAATGACGGCGATTTTTCCTTTCGCTTCTTCTGTGAAGTCGCCGGGCAAGCCGAGGCCGGCATCATAGAGAGGAGCGGCCAAGCCTTCTGCTGCAGTCGGGGCGGAACCGGCGGCAGGCCGCGCAGGCACGTTATTTCCCTGAACGGTAAGCGTTCCTTCCAGCCGGTCAGGTATGCTGAACTTTTGTGTGCTTACTTTCAGATTTGACTTTTTCATCTGTGAGGCGATAAAAGCGGCGCTCTTTTTTTCTTCTGCCGTGCCTGTCACACGCGGCCCGATCGTTTCGCTTAAATGGTAAATCGTTTGATAGGCGCGGTTCTCGTTGAATTTTTTGCTGAATTTTTCGATATCTTTTGCGATGGCTGTTTCCTGAGGGGCCGCTTGAGCTGCATTCCCCGTTCCATCGGCGACCACGCCGCCTGCAATGATCGATAGCGCCAATCCGAACATCATCATTTTTCTCTTCATACATAAACCCCCTTGATGGTCTTGTTTTCCTGAGAAGAGATATTCGCAGCAGAACGGGTGAATCCTGCATGCTTCAGATAAATGATTCGATAGACTGGTAATTTGAAGTTTAATAAAAAAATTTTTTTGTTTGATAGGATGGTTGACGTGAGCCTTCTTTCTGTTTAGAATACGTCCGAATTATCAGGATCCTGATTTTGAATCACATATGTGAATTTTGGAGGGTGTCATGTCAGTAAAATCCGCGGTACGTGTTGTACGTATATTTGAATTGCTGTCAAATCATCCGGATGGATTAACCGTAAAGGAAATCAGCAAAGAACTTTCGCTGCCTCAGAGCAGTACATTCAATTTGGCCGCTACACTTTTGGATGAAGGTTACCTTCAGCAGGATGCTGTCAAGCGTTACAGGCTGGGGGCAAAATTGATTCAAGTTGGAACCGCTGCCATGGAGTCGATAGACATTTCATCGCAGGGCGTTCCTTTTTTAAAACAGCTGATGGACGGCGTTCAGGAAACGGTGTTTATGGCCGTTCTATCCGATGATCAGCTCGTCTACATCGCAAAAATCGATAACAACAGGTCAATCAGAACAACCGCACAGCCCGGCTCGCGCAAACCGCTTTATTGCACCGGGCTTGGCAAGGCATTTTTGGCATTCATGCCGGAGGACAAAAGGGAAGGGCTGCTCGACCGCATGGAGTTTATCCGGTTTACCGGGCATACCATCACTGCCAGAGAAGAGCTGGAAAAGCAGCTGCAGACATTTTTGGAACAGGGATATGCCGTTGACAATGAAGAAAATGAAGAAGGTTTGTTTTGTCTGGCGGCGCCTGTCTATGGTCCGGATGGCGTGATGAAGGCGGCGATCAGCACCGCCGGGCCAAAGGAGCGCATGCTCGCAAGAAAGGCCGTTATCGTTGAGCAGCTGCTTCACACAGCCGGAAAAATTACAGAAAGCATTGGCGGATATAGAAAGCCGCTTTAGCAAAGGAGAGAGTTCTGATGGATGTTATTAGCATAGGAGAGACAATGGCGCTGTTCACTCCGAATGAAGACGGCCCTCTCAGATACGCAAGAAACTATCAGGTGAGAATAGCGGGCGCAGAAACCAACACGCTGATCGGGCTTTCGAAGCTCGGGAAAAAAGCCGGCTGGATTACACGGCTTGGAAAAGACGAGTTCGGGGCGATGATTCTTTCTTCTGTCAGAGGAGAAGGAGTCGATGTGAGCCAGGTGAAGCTCGATGACGCGGCGCCGACCGGTTTGTTTTTTAAAGAAAGGAAAAGCGCGGCCAAAGTCAATGTCTTCTATTACAGGACGCTTTCAGCGGCGAGTTTTTTAAAGAAATGCGATATTGATGAGCAATACATTGAGAAAGCGGGGCTTTTATACATTACGGGAATTACCCCGGCTTTAAGTGAAAGCGCTTCAGATGCGGTGTTTTATGCAGTGGAGCTCGCCAAAAAGCACAATAAATGCGTTGTATTTGATCCGAACTTTCGAAAAAAGCTCTGGGACGGAGAGCGGGCGCGGCAGACCATGTTTGAACTTATCAAACGGTCTGATATCGTGCTTCCGGGGTTGAGCGAAGGGCGTTTTTTGTTCGGCACCGCTGATGAGAAAAAAATTGCGGAAGCCATCCGCGGGCTGGGGGCTGAAACTGCGATCATCAAGCTTGGTTCAAAAGGCGCCTATTATGCCGGCGGGAACGAAAGCGGCTATGCGGAAGGCTATCAGATTCAGGCAGCAGCGGATCCCGTGGGTGCCGGAGACGGCTTTGCGGCCGGCGTATTATCGGGTTTGATTGATCAAATTCCGCTTTCAGAAGCTGTCAAACGGGGCTGTGCCGTCGGCGCCATGGTAGCGGCGGTAAACGGTGATATTGAAGGGCTGCCTGACCGCGAATCACTGTTTGCGTTTATGGAACAATCTGATGAAGAAGATGTCAGCCGATAAAAAAACCGTAGAGAAAGGGTGGCAGAAATGATGGTATTGTCACACATCGAAGAACAAAAACTGATTGCGATCATCCGCGGATACAATCCGGAGGAGGCAGTGAGCATTGCCGGCGCCTTAAAAGCGGGCGGCATCAGGCTTGTGGAGATTACGCTTAATTCCCCTCAAGCGATCAAAGCGATTGAAGCGGTTTCAGAGCATTTTGGGGACGAAATGCTTGTCGGAGCGGGAACCGTACTTGATCCCGAATCTGCGAGAGCGGCGCTTTTAGCCGGCGCGCGGTTTATCCTGTCTCCGACCGTCAATGAAGAGACGATCAAGCTGACAAAACGGTATGGAGCGGTCAGCATTCCAGGCGCTTTTACCCCGACTGAAATATTGACGGCGTATGAAAGCGGGGGAGACATCATCAAGGTATTTCCCGGAACAATGGGGCCTGGCTATATCAAGGATATCCACGGACCGCTTCCGCATATTCCGCTGCTTCCGACTGGAGGAGTCGGATTGGAAAACCTTCACGAGTTTCTGCAGGCCGGTGCGGTCGGAGCGGGAATCGGCGGTTCGCTTGTTCGGGCTAATAAAGATGTTAATGACGCGTTTTTAGAAGAGCTGTCCAAAAAAGCAAAGCAATTTGTTGAAGCAGCAAAACAGTAAAAAGGGGAGATCAGAGATGAAAATAACAGGATTCGAGTGTTTCCTAATTCCGCCGCGCTGGCTTTTCTTAAAAATCGAAACGGATGAAGGCATTACAGGATGGGGAGAGCCGGTAATCGAGGGAAAGGCCGCGACAGTTAAGGCGGCTGTGGGCGAGTTAATGGAATATTTGATCGGCAAAGACCCGATGAACATCGAAGACCATTGGAATGTCATGTACAGAGGCGGGTTTTATCGGGGCGGGCCCATTCTGATGAGCGCGATTGCAGGCATCGATCAAGCGCTTTGGGACATTAAGGGCAAGTTTTACAACGCTCCCGTGCATCAGCTGCTCGGAGGGAAGAACAGGGAATCGATCAAGGTCTATTCATGGATTGGCGGAGACAGGCCTCAAGACGTCGGCCTCGCTGCCAAACAGGTGGTTGATAAAGGCTTTACAGCCGTCAAAATGAACGGCACGGAAGAGCTGCAATACATCGATTCACATGAAAAAATCGATCAGGTGATTGAAAGAATATCAGCAGTCAGAGAAGCGGTCGGCCCGTACATCGGAATCGGCATTGACTTTCACGGCAGGGTGCACAAGCCGATGGCGAAGATCTTGGCAAAGGAGCTTGAACCGTTTCGGCCGATGTTTATAGAAGAGCCTGTTCTGCCGGAAAACAACGAGGCGCTCCGCGATATCGCCAGCCTCGTCTCAATTCCGATTGCGACTGGAGAACGGATGTTTTCAAAGTGGCAGTTTAAAAACCTGCTGACTGACGGCTATGTCGATATCATTCAGCCTGACTTGTCACACGCCGGCGGAATTACCGAATGCAAAAAGATCCTGTCGATGGCGGAAGCATTTGATGTCGCCGCCGCCCCTCATTGTCCGCTGGGCCCGATCGCTCTGGCGGCATGCCTTCAGGTTGATGCAACGTGCCACAATGCATTTATACAGGAACAAAGCTTAGGGATCCATTACAACAAAGGGACGGATTTGCTTGATTATATAGTAGATCAAAAGGTGTTTTTCTATGAGGACGGCTATGTCCGGATTCCGGATGGACCTGGCCTTGGGGTGGACATCAATGAAGATCACGTCCGTAAAATGGCTGATATCGGGCACAACTGGCGCAATCCGGTATGGCGGCACAAGGACGGAAGCATAGCTGAATGGTAAAAATGATACCGTTTTCAAAAGGTGTCCGTCATCACAAACAAATAAAAGGAGAGGGCCTGTCATGAAACAAACAACTTTAAAAGAGAAGCCGACAAAGGTTAGAGTGCGGGTACTGCTGTTTATTTTTGTATGTGTCGTGATCAATTATATGGATCGAAGCAATATCTCTGTTGCAGCTTCTGCAATCGGGGACGATTTAAACTTGTCTGCCGTTCAATTGGGCTTGATTTTTTCAGCTTTCGGCTGGGCTTACTGCGCACTGCAAATACCGGGCGGCGGGCTTGTCGACCGGTTTGGCCCGAGGCTTGTCTACGGCTTTACCTTGGTTACATGGTCGCTCGCAACATTGCTTCAGGGGTTTGTCCGCGGCTTCGGTTCGCTATTCGGCTTGCGTCTTGCGACCGGAGCGTTTGAAGCGCCGGCTTTTCCGACCAATAACCGGGTGGTGACTTCATGGTTCCCTGAACAGGAAAGAGCTTCAGCCATTGCATTTTATACGTCGGGGCAATTTGCCGGCCTTGCATTTTTGACGCCGGCGCTCAGCGCCATCCAGCATGTCGTCGGCTGGCGCGGCCTTTTTATTGTAACAGGGGTGATCGGCATCATCTGGGGCCTGATCTGGTATATCTTTTATCGTGATCCTGATCGTCATCCAAAGGTAAACAAGGCTGAACTTGACCATATTGAAAAAGGCGGGGGTATCGTCCGCCGCGGCCGGACTTCCGAGAAAGAGAAATTGGCATTTACTTGGAAGCATTTTAAACAAGTGACCGCTCATCGCAAGCTGTGGGGCATATATATCGGACAGTTCGCCGTTAATTCGACTTTATGGTTTTTTCTGACGTGGTTTCCGACATACCTTGTAAAATATAGAGGCCTTGATTTTCTCCAATCCGGTTTTCTCGCCTCGCTTCCATTTCTTGCGGCATTTACCGGTGTTCTGTTGTCCGGCTTCCTGTCCGACTTTTTGATCAAAAGAGGCGTATCGGCCGGGGTTGCCCGCAAAACACCGATTATTACCGGATTGTTCCTGTCTATTTCAATTATCGGTGCCAATTATGTCGATCAGACATCTCTGATCATTTTGTTTATGACGCTCGCCTTTTTTGGAAACGGTTTGGCCTCCATTACATGGGTGCTTGTATCGTCTTTAGCGCCTAAGCATTTGATCGGGCTGACCGGCGGAGTATTTAATTTTGTCGGCAGCCTCGCCTCCGTTATCGTTCCGATTGTCATCGGCTTTCTCGCCAACGGCGGAAGCTTTGCGCCCGCCCTCGTCTTTATCGGAGCCCTCGCCCTTGCGGGAGCGCTTTCCTACATCTTTCTTGTCGGAAAGGTTGAACGGATTCAGGTCAATGATAACGCAGAGGAAAACGATTCTATTTCTATGTGACACCCGGCTGCCGGATATTCGGCGGCCTTTTTGAATAATAGATCATGGTTTGTCACAAAATAACGTTCAAATATTTTGATGACAGGTGCTCAGGATGAAAACATACTTTCAAAAAGATTATCAGCTCGGCTCGTTTCAGCTATTTTCAGCATCCCATATTGTGACTTTGCTAGTGATTGCGGCGCTTGGTGTTTGTCTGTTCGTCTTCAGGAAGACGCTCCAAAAGCCGGAATGGAACCGGTTAATTCGTTATGTCTTTGTGGCGGTTCTCATTATTTCGGAAATCGGCTACCACTCCTGGTTCGTTTATGTGAACTCATGGACGCCGCGCTATTGTTTGCCGCTCCACCTCAGCGACCTTTCGGTTTACCTTGTCATCATCCTGTTATTGACGAAAAACCTCAACTTGTTTAAATTTCTTTATTTTGCCGGTTTGGGAAGCGCGCTGCAGGCGATTCTGACGCCTGACTTGGGAAGGTACGGCTTTCCTCATTTCCGCTTTTTTGAATTTTTCATTTCCCACGGGATCGTCGTTCTCGCCTGCCTCCTGATGATTGCAGCCGAAAGGTATAAGCCGACGGTTCGCTCTCTCTGGGTCACGTTTCTTCTTGTCAATGTTTATGGCGCTCTCATTTTTTTGATCAACCGTTTGCTGAACTCGAACTATATGTACATGATGAAGAAGCCCGGCGGCGGAGCATCGCTGTTAGATGTGCTCGGGCCATGGCCGTGGTATCTTTTATCAGCTGAAGCGGTCACGATCGTCTTCTTCTATCTTCTCTATTTGCCGTTTTGGATCGCCGGGAAGGTGAGAGAAAAAAAGGATCATGCATGATTCTTTTCCATGGCTGATATTAGCGATTAACCTTTTCTAAAAAATAAACGTCCGTATGAAGCAAAAAAGCAGATCTCGTAAAAGATCTGCTTTCTATTACATACTGATTTGTTTCTTTTGTTCATGAGCTGTTTCTGGCTGTATTTCCTTCGTGAGTTGATGCCCTTCTATGTCTACATTCGGAATGATCTTGTCCAGCCATTTTGGCAAATACCAGGCTGCATTCCCCATCAGCTTCATCAGACTTGGAATCAGTGTCATTCGTACAATAAATGCATCAAAGAGCACACCAAAGGAAAGAGCCAACCCGTTGGCTTTAATAGAAGCTTCACCAGCAAAGATAAACCCTGCAAAAACGAATATCATGATCAGGCCGGCTGCGGTGACAACAGGACCGCTGTGTTTTAATCCAGCCTGAATGGCTTGTACTGGATTCTTTGTTTTTACATATTCTTCACGCATTCTGCTTACAAGGAATACTTGATAATCCATCGCTAATCCGAACAGAATCCCAATGGATAAAATCGGCAGGAACGCGAGTATCGGCCCTTTTTCAGGTATTTTGAAAAAGTCGATGAGATTCCCGTCTTGTAAAACAAATACACAGATTCCAAGAGTGGCTGTCATCGTCAATATGAAACCTGCGACAGCAACAAGAGGCACAAGCAACGAACGGAATACGATTGTCAGCAATACAAACGCAAAACCAACAATGAGTACAGCAAACACCGGTATCGCATCATTAAGGCGATCTGAAATATCAATATTCACTGCGGTTGATCCAGTAACGAGCAAATCTACTCCGTTTTTATCTGATAAGCTGCGTACATCCTTTACCAAATCCTTCGTTGCTGCATCATTTGGACCTGTTTCAGGAACTACTGTAATGATGGCAAAGTTCCCTTCTTTATTAGGCATTGCCGGAGTGACACTCGCTACATGGTCCAGTTCCTTTATTTCTTTCACTGCATCTGCGAAGGCTTCCGCCTTATTTTCTGTTACACTTGCGGCATCCGCTACGATTGTTAATTGACCATTAAATCCTTCTCCAAAACCGTCGGCAAGCAAGTCATAAGCCCGGCGATCCGGGTTATCCTTCGCTTTCATCCCTGCATCAGGCAAGCCCAGCTCCAAATGCATAGATGGGATACTAATAACGAGCAAAATCAGAATGCTGCATACACTTAGCATGATAGGATTCTTTGTGACAAAGCGTCCCCAGACATTTGTTTCCGCGCTTTGTTTTTCTTTTTTCTTGTTTGCTTTCGGAACCATCCGTTTCCCCGCTATCGACAAGACGGCAGGCACAAGCGTGATTGAAGCGAGAACAGCCATCAGTACACTAAGTCCTGCTGTCAGCCCCATTGCAGACATAAAAGGAATGTTAACGACAGTCAATCCGCAAAGTGCTACGATAACAGTAAGTCCGGCAAAAACGACTGCACTCCCGGCTGTTCCTGTAGCTCTCGCAATTGATTCATTTTTTTGTATACCTTCGCCTAAAAACTGGCGGTGCTTCGTAAAAATAAATAAAGCATAATCAATTCCAACTGCAAGGCCAATCATTCCGGCTAATGATAGACTGACGGAAGCGATATCGAATACTTGTGTCCCAATCAAAACAAGCCCAATACTTACACCTAATCCAATCAGTGCTGTTAAAATCGGCAAACCTGCTATTAATAAAGAGCCAAACGTAATGGCCAAAACGATAAAGGCCAAAATAATGCCGACAATTTCAGAGATACCGCCTATCTCCATCTCAGCTCCTGGTACATCTCCGCTTAGTTCAGTTTGCAATCCTTCATAATCAGCCATTTTCAAACTGTCTTTTAAGTGTTTGATAGAGTAATCTTTAATATCATCTGCTGATGATTTATACTTGATATCAGCATAGGCAACTGTGCCATCTTTCGCGATTGTTCCTGTCACAAAAGGACTTGCAATCGAGTCAACGGAACCATCTTTATCGATTTCCTTTAACGTATTTTCTATTGCTTTTTCCGCTGACTTCGAAGTCAGTTTCTCCCCATCTTCAGCACCGAAAATAACCCGTATGCTCCCTTTATCAGGACCGTGGGGAAATTCTTTTTGAATGACATCCATCGCTTTTTCCGAAGGTGTGTCAGGTATGGACATATCCTCAGAAAAACTTGGTTTTAACGTGATTGCAAGGCCTATCGAAGCAACTAGCACAACGATCCATGCGCATATTACTTTTATGCGATTGCGAGCAACCCATCCTCCTAATTTATATAACATTTTTGACATGATAATCTCCTTTCAACACATTGCTTGATCACATTCTTTCTCATTGTAGTGGACAATGAAATAAAAAAAACGTACATTCGGGCATGTACGTTTGGGCAAATTTTAATTTGATATTATTAGTCTAATGTCAGAACGCCTCTTTGCATGGCAATCGTCACTGCTTCAGTTCTTGAATTCGCGCCTAATTTATTGTAAATGGACGTTAGTCTAGACTTTACTGTTCTCTCAGAGACGCCCAAATCAAAGGCAATCGCTTTGCTTTTAAGACCTTTAGCAATTGCTTTTAGAACTATGACTTCCTTTTCTGTCAGCTGCGTATCACTGCTCTGCTTCTTCATCCGCTCCAATTGGATTTCTTGCAGACGTTTTAAGATATCAGGCTGCAATAGCACGTTTCCTCTTATTGCTGCGTCCATCGTATGAAAAAGGGTTTCTGAACTTGTATCCTTCAATAGATATCCTTTCGCCCCTAATTCAATTCCTTCGATCATTAAGTGATCTTCATTATACGTAGTCAAAATAATGATGGGGATGTCGTGTTTTTCTTTTATTAGTTTAATGGCTTCTAACCCGCTCATCTCCGGCATATACAAATCCATGAGAATAATATCCGGTTTTAATTCATCTGCAAGGCGAACTGCTGCTTTGCCATTTTCCGCCTCTCCTATGATGATGTAGTGATCATTCGTTTCAATTAAAAGCTTCAGACCTTCCCTCACGACAAGATGGTCATCAACGATTAAAACCTTATTCATCTGGCATCTCTCCCTGAATTGGTACAGTGATATCAATTTGTGTTCCTTTAGATGTTGTACTCTTTATATTGAATTGGCCTTTCATTGCTCTGACGCGTTCTTCTATGCCGAGAAGCCCATAATGTCCTCTCTTTTTCTTGCCTTTTTCAACATCAAATCCTTTGCCGTTATCCTTGACGGTTAAATGGAGCCTCCTCTTATCATCATCCCAAATGGACACTGAGATCGTTTCTGCTTCAGCATGCTTTACGGCATTCGCTATGCATTCTCCAATGATGTAATAACAGTTTTCAGCTGTTCGAACGTCCGGCACTTGGTCTAATCTGTAGTCTAAAAAGCAAGCCATGCCTGTCGACTCTTGAAAATGATCCATTAATGAGGTAATTCTTTCTTTTAAAAAACCGATTTCTTCTGATTTGCTGCGCAGATCGTCAATCGCTGAACGTGCATCAGCTAGTGTGCTTTTCACTCTATTCATAGATTGTTGAACGATTTCTTTTGCTCTCTCTGTGTTGTCTTTGGCGAGATGAACATGAATAGCGTCCAGCTGCATATTTAAACTGACCAGCCCCTGAGCAAGCGTATCGTGCAAGTCCCGGGCCATACGCTGTCTCTCGTTTTGCAGCGTCAGCTGTTCTACCTGCTGATGAGCCAGCTCCAGCCTTTCAAGAGTCAGCTGCGCTTTTGTCTTTTCATCGACTTGGGCAAAAAATGTAGCGGCATATGTGATAATCACGATCATAATAGGTACTGCTATGACAAGAAAATGCAAATATTCACCTTTGTGAATATGATATAGTACAGTGATTGACAGCAGAAGCAATAAATAAAGGATGAGGAACGTCTTTCTTCTGTCTGCCATTCCTATAATCTGTCCGATCAAAAATGCATAAAGGCCAATGATGATTAGCACTAAAAAGCCTGACATGACATTAGCAAGTGTAAAAGTGATCAAACCTTGTAATACGAAGTACAGAATCACCCTTTTCTTAACCCAGCGATATGAGTGCCAATGCAACAAAGCAAAGATGGCGGTCAATACCGTAAACACATTAAGCAATAAAATGGACCAGCTCCCATTAAGAAATTGCAGCACGATAGAGGCGACATAGATCATGAGAATAAAAGCCAGGCCCGGCACTCTGAGTGCAAGCATATTTAATGCCCGCCTATCATGTGAGTAGTATTTTTCTTTGAAAGGATTCCTTATCAGCAAACCTCATCCACTTCCTTTAACAGTTTAACCAAAAAGAGACTTATGAAAATCGATCCCATTTCATTGAACGTCAACATATATTTATCCAATCATTTTATAGGAAGAGAAGGAACACAACAATACCAATGTGCAGTGAACCATTAGATCTTCCCAACATATGAACATTGCCCAAACGTACATATGCATTCTGCCTTTATGTACGTTTTATCTTTCCAAATTTACATTTAAAATAATGAGGAACTCACTATTGATTAAAGGAATGATCAACATTGAAATCGATTGATCTCACAATTTTATCATTAAAAAGAAAAGGAATCCGAACTGAGAAAGTGTCAAAAAATCAGTGCCCTGATCGATTAAGCAATGCGAACGAAAAAACAGACAAGCATAGATACAAAAATCGTCAATCCAAGAACAAGCGTAAAGAAAAAGAGGAATGAAGATGTATTGGTTCTTAGGTGCTTTATTATATTTTCTCGTCGGTACTTGTATTTTCATTGGAGTCATTAGAGGCAGTCACTCAGGCTCATGGATACTCCTTGCATTAGCAGCTCCGCTTATCATTGTTGGCTATCCTTACTTTTATTTAAAGCAGCATCTTGCTAAAAGATAGCAAAATAGACGCTATACAATCTGAGGATCTTGCATGATCCTTTTTTTTTTCGGCCTATCAACGGTGTTTATTTTTCGAAAAAAGGGAATAGAACAAAAAAAGAAAAGGAGATGGACGACATATGAAAAGCGACCGAACCATGCATATTATTTCTTGTACAGACAATAACTACGCACAGCATTTAAGCGTGATGTTCTCATCATTGCTGACGAATATGGATCAGACGCGCGAGGTGAAACTGTATGTCATCGACGGAGGGATTGAACCGGAGAATAAAAAGCGTCTGGAAGAGACGACCCTCCAATTCGGAGCTCCTATTACATTTCTTAATGTGGAAAAAAGCCAGTATGACAAAGCGGTCGAAAGCAGCCATATTACAAAAGCGGCTTACTATCGAATTTCCATTCCCGATCTGATTGATGACGAATCCGTTAAACGAATGATCTATGTCGACTGCGACGCCTTAGTTTTAGAGGATATATCGAAGCTGTGGGACATGGACATTTCACCTTATTTCGCGGCGGCGGTTGAAGATGCAGGCCAGCATGAACGGCTGAAAAAGATGAACATCAGCGATGAAGCAAAATATTTTAACTCGGGCTTAATGATCATCGATATGGAAGCTTGGAGAAAAAACGACATTTCGAAAAAAGTCATCGACTTTATCAATAACAACGATGAAGACATGTTTGTGTTTCATGACCAAGACGCATTGAACGCGATTCTTTATGATCAGTGGCTCGAACTTCATCCGAGGTGGAACGCCCAAACACACATTATTTTAAAAGAAAAAACACCGGCTTCCCTCATCGATCAAAAGCGCTATATGGAAACAAGGGCAAACCCGGCAATCGTTCATTTCTGCGGCGGAAACAAGCCTTGGAATTCAAACACCTCACACCCGTACGCCCGTCAATATTTTAAGTATTTGCAGTCCACAGCCTTTAACCAGCCGGCCAAATTGTCTAAAAACCATGTCAGCTAACATGCCAATCTCATTTTAAATCGCAGGATGAATCGATATAATGACAACAAACCCTGACGTATCCCCATATTCGCTTGTTTCCTTCGGAAACAAGCATTTTTCTGGTCGGGAAAATTCCTGCTGAATGGAGGAGAGCTTTTGGTTAAAGTGCTGTTGACGCTCAACGGACTGTTTTACCGCGCTGCGCCGCGCTTGAGAGAAAGGGTCGAACGGCTCGGCGCCGAATTTGCGTTTTTGGATTCAAATCGGTTGACGAGACAGGATTTACTGACTCATATCAAGGATGTCCATATTTATATCGCCGGCGTTGAAAAAGCGGACCGGGAGCTGATCGACGCCGCTCCGGGACTCCGGTATATCATGAAATTCGGCGCGGGAATCGACAATATTGATGTGGAATATGCAAACGAAAAAGGGATTCTCGTCACGAATGCACCCGGCTAAAATGCCTCGGCGGTCGCCGATTTGGCATTCGGTCTTCTGCTGTCTGGCGCCCGTTCGATCCCGCAGTCAAACGCGGCAGTCAAAGCGGGCTTATGGCAAGCGGCGATGGGCTATGAGCTCGATGGAAAAACGCTGGGGCTTATCGGTTTTGGGGAAATCGGCAAAAAGGTTGCAAGGCGGGCTGCCGGGTTTAATATGAACGTTTTGGCGTACGGCACATACAAAGACTACAATGCAGCCAAACGGCTGAATGTGAGGTTCGCCGAGCTTGACGATCTCCTGGAAAAATCGGACTTTGTATGTATCAGCACATCATTGAGACCTGCCACCTATCATTTAATCAATCAAGAAAAACTGGCAAAAATGAAGAAAACCGCGTACCTGATCAACATTGCCCGCGGAGAAGTGGTGGACGAAAGCGCGCTTATTCAAGCGCTTGAGCAAAAACAGATCAGAGGCGCAGCATTGGACGTCTTTGAAACCGAACCGCCGGCTGCCCGGATCGCCGGTCTCAGCAATGTCATTTGCACGGCGCATATCGGCGGCGCTACGTATGAGAGCATCAGGCGCATCGAAGAGATGACATATCAAAACATCAAAAGGTTTATCGAAAAACAGCAGCCGGCTTTCCGCGTTCAATAAAAACCGGAAACGGCGATAAGCCGCGTCCGGTTATGTTCTTTGAAAAAACTCGACCATTTCTCCTTCGGGCCCAAAAAGAAAAAAATAGCGGAAGCCGTTCGGCAATACGGTAATCTCATCTTCCATCAGCTTGATGCCGGCGCCTTTTACGCGATCAAATTCAGCCTCGATATCATCGGTCGAGACGGCAAAATGATGAACTTTTCCTTCCTGAGGAAGGTTGTCGTTATATCCCTCGATCAGTTCGAGCTCTGTCTCGTCTCTGTTCTCAAAGCCTAAAAAAGCGAGTTTCATGACGCCGTTTGTATGGGTCATTCTGCCTTTCAGCGTCATTCCGATCACATTCTGGTAGAATGCGATCGAAGCATCAATGTCTTTCACCATCAGTCCTACGTGGTCGATTCGCGCCATTTCGCCATTCCTCCTTTAGTTTCTCCATCATCTTAGAAAAATCGGAATCATCTGTCAATTATATCGATTACATGATGAATAAGAACATCTATCAGGCGTTATGGTAGGATAGAGAAGACTTTAAGATAAGGACTGAATTAAAATGCATACATTAAAAATAAAACATCCATTCGCTGCAAAAATGAAAAAGGGCTATCCCCTAATCGAAAAAGAGGCCGTTTCTTCGCAAGAAAACGGCATAAAAGAAGGATCGCTGATCAGGATAACCGATGAAAACGGCAGGTTTTTAGGAAAGGGCTATTATGGCGAGCAAAACAAAGGGATCGGCTGGATTCTGACTCGAAACGAGGGGGAATCGATTGACCAGTCATTCTTTTTAAGCAGGCTGGCGAAAGCATTTCAAGCCAGAAAATCGCTTTTTCAAGACCCGGATACGACCGCTTTTCGTTTGTTTAACGGGGAAGGCGACGGAATCGGCGGCTTTACGATTGACTATTATGACGGCTACTATTTGTTCCAATGGTACAGCAAAGGGATTTATACGCTTAAAGAAACGATTATGGAAGCCCTTGATGAATTGACGGATTATAAAGCTGTTTATGAGAAAAAACGGTTTAATACGGCCGGGCAGTATGTGGAAGATGACGACTTTGTCAAAGGCGAAAGAGGAGACTTTCCGATCATTGTGAAAGAGAACGGCATTCATTTTGCCGTTTACCTCAATGACGGAGCGATGACCGGCGTTTTTCTCGATCAGCGCCATGTCCGCAAGGCGGTTAGGGACCGGTATGCGGAAGGGAAAACCGCGCTCAACACATTCTCATATACCGGCGCATTTTCTGTGGCGGCGGCGCTCGGAGGCGCTGAAAAAACGACGAGCGTTGATGTTGCAAACCGCAGCTTAAGCAGGACGATCGAACAATTCAGTGTGAACGGGCTGGACTATGAAGCTCATGAGATTAAAGTCATGGACGTTTTTAAATATTTTCAATACGCGGCCAAAAAAGAACTCGCCTTTGACCTTGTCATCCTTGATCCCCCTTCATTTGCGAGAACGAAAAAGCATACATTCAGCGCGGCAAAGGATTACAAAAATCTGTTAAAAGACGCGATTCGAATCACTAAAGATCAAGGTGTGATCGTCGCTTCGACGAACAGCAGCGCATTTGGAATGAAAAAATTCAAAGGCTTTATCGAAGAGGCATGCAAAGAAACGGGGACGCGCTTTACAGTGCTTGAGGAGCATTCGCTTCCCGAAGATTTTAAAACGGTGAAAAGCTATCCTGAGGGCGATTATTTAAAAGTTGTCTTTTTACAGGTTCGCCATCGTTAATGTAAGGCTGGAGAAAAAATTTGCGATAAAAACAATACCTGTCGGTCAATTATTCATGTATATTGATATTACGCAAATCACACAGGCAGGGGGAAGCTATGAATTACGGAATTTTAATATCGATAGGTATTTATATGGCGGGAATGCTTTTCATCGGATATTTTGCATATCGCAGGACATCAAATTTGACCGATTACATGCTTGGCGGAAGAAATCTGGGTCCCGCCGTTACCGCGTTAAGCGCAGGAGCTTCCGATATGAGCGGCTGGCTATTAATGGGGCTGCCCGGTGCGATGTTCCTGAACGGATTGAGCAGCGGCTGGATCGTTGTCGGTCTGACAATCGGCGCTTATTTGAACTGGGTGTATGTCGCGCCGAGGCTAAGGACGTATACGGAAACGGCCGGCAACAGCATTACTATACCCGATTATTTCGAAAACCGTTTTAAAGACGGTTCAAGACTGTTACGGATGACGTCGGCTTTTGTTATTTTAGTATTTTTCACTTTTTATACATCATCCGGAATGGTGGCGGGCGGAGAGCTGTTCAGAACCGCATTCCACCTGGATTATCGGATCGGCATCTGGCTGACGGCCGGGGTTGTCATTCTTTATACGCTCTTCGGAGGCTTTTTGGCTGTCAGCTGGACCGATTTTGTTCAAGGGACGATCATGTTTATCGCGCTCATCTTAATGCCGGTAGTCGTGTTTGTTCAACTGGGGGGAATTGCGCCGGCGTTTTCGGAAGTGAACGCGGTTAACCCGGATCTCCTCCGTCCGTTTCAAGGAACAACCGTAATCGGTATCATATCTTTACTGGCATGGGGTCTCGGCTACTTTGGACAGCCTCATATTATTGTCAGGTTTATGGCGATTTCAAGCGTGAAAGAATTGAAGAGTGCCAGAAGAATCGGCATGGGCTGGATGATCTTTTCGATTTGCGGAGCGATGCTGACAGGACTCGTCGGCATTGCCTATTTCAGTGCGAATCATCTTACGTTAAAGAATGCCGAGACGATATTCATTAAGCTTGCCGACCTTTTGTTCCCTTCAATGATTACGGGGTTCTTGCTGGCCGCCATATTAGCAGCGGTGATGAGCACAATTTCTTCACAGCTTCTTGTAACCTCAAGCGCGCTGACAGAGGATTTTTATAAAGCGTTTATCCGGAAAGGGGCTTCTGATAAAGAACTTGTACTTGTCGGAAGGCTGTCTGTCCTCGCCATTTCACTGATCGCACTCTTGATGGCGCTTCATCCGAATGAAACGATTCTGAATCTTGTCGGCTATGCATGGGCAGGCTTCGGGGCGGCATTTGGCCCTGTCGTTTTGCTGAGCCTGTATTGGAAACGAATGACGAAGTGGGGCGCGCTTGCAGGGATGCTGTCCGGAGCGCTGACCGTTATTGTGTGGGAGCAAGTGAAAGCGTTTGACCCGGTTTATGAAATCATTCCCGGATTTATTGTTTGTACAGTCGTGATCATCGCCGTCAGCCTGATGACAAAGAAGCCGCGGGCAGAGATTGAAAAGGAATTTGAGACTGCGGTTGAACAGCTGAAAGGTTGAGAATCTAGTGATGGCCTTTGTCAAAGTATTGTTGACGACCGCTTTTCTCACAGGGGCTTTCGCAGGATTCCTGTGGGCATTTTCCAAAGAAAAAGGCGATGGATTTTTCTCGGAAATGGCGGCGGATGGATCGGGAGTCTTCACACTTTTCGGTTTGATCGGTTTACTGAACGTCAAACTGTTAAAAGCAATTTCCCCAAAACTGCTGCATGACAGGTCTTTTAGGTGTATTTCTTTTATTCTGGCCGTTGTATTATTGATGATGTCTATATTCATATGGCTGATCGATTTCTAAATGAAAAAACCAAATTGGCGGAAAAACCTTCACCAATTTGGTTTTTTTTTCGGCTATTACACTGCAATAAGGGAAATCAGAAACGGCGCTGCGCAAAGCGTGATGATCGCGGCCAGGATCATCGACACGCTTGAGATCGTTCCGGACACGGAGCTCAGCTCAAATGCTTTTGACGTACCTGCGCCGTGGGCGCTTGTGCCAAGCAGTACGCCCCTCGCGATTTCATTATCAATCCGGAAGTAGCGAATGACCATCGGTCCGATCACTGATCCGAACAAGGCGGTCAATATGACAAAAACAGCGGTCACCGCCGGCATTCCGCCGATCATTTCAGAAACGTTCATTGCAATTGGCGTTGTGACAGATCTGGGAACGAGGCTCTCGATCAGGTCTTCATTCAGCTTGAAGAGTTTTGCGATAAACGCTGTTGACAGGATCGCGATACAGCAGCCTACAGCCACGTTGATAATGATCTCAACCGCGTATTTTTTCAAGACTGGAAAGTATTTGTACAGCGGAATCGCAAAAGCCACGGTTGCCGGCTGGAGCATGTCCGTCAACAAGCGTCCGCCCGCATTGTACGCTTCAAAAGGGACGTTGATGAAAAGCAGCAGGCCGACCAGTATCACCGGCGTGACCAATAAAGGTGACGCATACACCTTTGGATGGCGTGAATACACCGCTTTTGCGCCCAAATAGATTAAAACTGTTGCGATCAGGCTTAAGCATCCGATGAGCATGTTTTTTTTCTTTCCTTTCTTTTGGCAATCAATTGAGTCAGCATTCCGGTCGACACCATGACGACGAATGTACTGATGAGGACAACGAGTATAATGCTTGTGCCGAATTCAGCCAGAATATCTCCGTAGTTCATAATCCCGACGGCTGAAGGGACGAAGAACAAAAGCAGCTCCGCGAGAAGCCACAGCGCGCCGATTTCAATCCATTCCAGCTTAATGATTTTGAAATGGAGAAGCGCAAAAATGACGATAATCCCGAGAATGCTGCCGGGAATGTTTATATGAAGAACCTCGACAATCAGATTCATGAAACGGGCGAATAAAAACAAAAGAGCGACCTGACCTAATCCTTTAATGAATGTTTTCATGTCATTATCCCCCTTTCTAAACAAGAGTGTACATGAGTTTCAAGTATAGGTAAAATACATATACAGAATATATATTATTCATTTTGTCTATAGTTAAAAGCGCAAATCAGGTCAAAAGCAACAGTTTAATAACTAAAATTGGAAAACGTCATACGGAATCATTTGGCGATTTTTTGTGACCATTAAACCGCCGTGTTCCCGTGCCTTTAGACTTGTCCGCAATGAAAGCGGTGTACAGATGATTCAAAAAGACGGGTTATATGTCCTTGAAATGCGGTGTGAGGATGATGGCGAACTGTGTATATATCCCTAAAAACAGTCTTTAAAGCCTATTCAACATCCGTGATTTTCGACTTAAACTATAAATATTGGAAATGAGAGCAAGTCTAGTCAAAGATGTGAATCTATGAAAAACAAACCGGATCATGATTTGACAAGGAAATAATCAATGCGAATCATACTGCAATTTCAGAGGTGACAATAATGGACTACTCAGACACGCTGCAAAAAATACACGGTGTCCTCTCCCATAAGGCGGCAGAGCTGGAAGAACAAATTGCAAGGCTGGAGCGGGCAAAGCGCGATGTAGAGCGGGAACAAAACCTCGGAATCGAAGAAATCAGGCAGATTTTGCGGCCGAATCTTAATGAGTCGTGGACCGGAAGCAGGGCAGCCGATTTTGACGAAGCACGTGATGAAGCGCACACGGCAATGTACAGAATTTTCACCGATGAGTATGATCGGTATATTCATAAAATCGATTTAAAGATATTTGCTTTAGATGCTGAAAAAGGAGCTGTTCAGGCTGCAAGCTGGTCAGCCGACCGGGCGGACTTTCTGATGGAAAAAGGAGAGGAAGCCGTCGACGCTCTGCACAGCACAATCAACGGTTTAAAAGGATGGTTGAAATGAGCAAAACGATTAAACTTAACCATGCAGCGGTTATGAAGAAGCTGGAACAAGTAAGCAGCACGCTTCAAGCCGTATCTTTAAAAAGCCCGCCAGCCGGAGCGCTCGGGCGGAACAACCTTGATTTTACGAAAAAGTGGCTTGAACGAGAAGCCGAAATTTGCAATATGGTCAAACAGTATAAAGAGGCTGTTCGTAAAAACATTGAGGACACCCGCTCAAATGTGGACACGCTGAAGGAACAGGATGAGGCGATTGCCCGAAGATAGGCGCTGCCGGCTGTATGCCGGCGGCGTTTTTTTTATTGTGGCTCTCGCGGGGGTGCAGAAAACAATGAATTTGGTTTAGAATATGAATACACGCAGGAACTCTGAAAGGGTGTCAAACAAATGGACATACGCCACTTAACCTATTTCTTGGAGGTAGCCCGTCTGAAAAGCTTCACAAAAGCCGCTCAGTCATTATACATATCTCAGCCGACGATTTCCAAAATGATTAAAAACCTTGAAGAAGAGCTGGGCATCGAGCTGTTTTACCGGCGCGGCCGGCAGATCGAGCTGACTGATGCGGGGCAAAGCATGTATGTGCAGGCCCAGGAAATCACCAAGTCATTTCAAAATTTAACTTCTGAGCTGAACGACTTGATGGACGTCAAAAAAGGGCATGTGAGGATCGGTCTGCCGCCGATGATCGGCTCCGGTTTTTTCCGAAAGTGATAGGGGATTTCAGAGATAAGTATCCGAACGTCACCTTTCAGCTTGTTGAACACGGGTCTGTGAAAGTGCAGGAGGGAGTAGAGGACGGATCGCTTGATATCGGCGTTGTCGTCCTGCCTGCAAAAGAGGAGATTTTTCACTCCTTTACAATTGTTAAAGAAGACTTAATGCTAATCGTCCACCTGTCCCATCGTTTTGCCGATGCGGAAGAGATCGAGCTTCGGCAGTTAAGCGAAGAACCGTTTATTTTCTTCCGGGAAGACTTTGTTCTTCACGAACGGATCATTACGGCCTGCTTGAAGGCGGGATTTCAGCCGAATGTCATTTATGAAACCTCACAATGGGATTTCATCAGCGAAATGGTTTCCGCGAACCTTGGGATAGGTCTTTTGCCCGAAAGGATCTGCCGGGATCTTGACCCTGAAAGGGTGAGGATCATTCCGCTGGTGAGGCCGGCCATTCCTTGGCATGTCGCCGTCATTTGGAGAAAAGACCGCTATCTGTCGTTCGCGGCGAGGGCGTGGATTGATCATACAAAATCGTATATATGGAGCGAGAATTCAAAAACAGAAAGGAATGCAGGCGAATGAATATGGAAGATGCCGCAAGGGGAATTGAGTTAGTCAGAAAGCAAAAACCGCTCGTACACAATATGACAAACAATGTCGTCACCAACTTTACGGCAAACGGTTTGCTGGCTCTCGGCGCATCGCCGGTGATGGCGTATGCGAGGGAAGAGGCCGCCGACATGGCAAAGATCGCCGGAGCCCTTGTGCTGAACATCGGCACGCTCAGCCGTGAATCTGTTGAAGCGATGATTATTGCAGGAAAGTCAGCTAATGAACATGGGGTGCCGGTTATTTTTGATCCGGTCGGTGCGGGGGCGACGCCGTTTCGAACGGAATCGGCTCAAGCGATCATGCGCAAAGTGAAGGTTTCTGCCGTCAGAGGCAATGCTGCGGAAATTGCCAACACGCTTGGGGAAGACTGGCTGATCAAAGGCGTGGACGCGGGTGAAGAGAGCGGCGACAGAACGGAGCTCGCAAAAAAAGCCGCGAAATTATGGGATACAGCAGTCATCATAACCGGTGCTGAAGACGTGATAACGGATGGTACAAAAACGTATACCGTGGGCAACGGACATCAGCTGCTTACGAAAGTGACGGGGACAGGCTGCTTGTTTACCTCTGTCATCGGTGCGTTTTGCGCCGTTGAAAAAGACGTTTGCCGTGCCGCTGTATCTGCAGCCGCTTTTTATGGAACAGCGGCCGAGTTGGCCGCGGCGAAAACGGAAAGCCGGGGGCCCGGAAGTTTCCAAATCGAGTTTTTGAATCAGCTTGCTGCCGTTGAAGCTATGGATATAAAAGAACGCGGCAGGATCAGAGAGGTGGAATAAGATGACGCGAGTCTCAGAAGAAGCAATGAAAGATCTGTTGTCGGTCTATTTTATTATGGGGTCAAACAATACCGCAGGGGATCCTTTAACTGTTATTGAAAAAGCTTTAAAAGGCGGTGCGACCCTTTTTCAATTCCGCGAAAAAGGCGAGGGTGCGTTGAAAGCCGGAGATCAAACGGCGTTTGCCCGACAGGTGCAGGCGCTGTGCAAACAGTTCAATGTACCGTTTATTATCAACGATGATGTAGAACTCGCGCTTGAACTTGACGCAGATGGCGTGCATATCGGCCAGGATGATGATAAGGCCGCAGACGTCAGAGCGAGAATCGGGGACAAAATCCTCGGCGTTTCCGCGCATACACTTGAAGAAGTCTTAAAGGCGGAAAAGGATGGAGCGGATTACATCGGTGCGGGGCCTGTTTACCCTACTGAAACAAAGCGGGATACAAAAGCTGTGCAGGGCGTCTCGCTCATTCAAGAGATCCGCAGGCAGGGAATTGGCATTCCTGTGGTCGGAATCGGCGGGATCACGGTCGAAAACTGCGTCCCCGTCATCGAGGCCGGGGCGGACGGCATCAGTGTCATCAGCGCCATCAGCAAAGCCGCCGATCCAAAGCAGGCCGCCGAGGCGTTTAGCGAGAAAGTCCAAGCTACCAAACAAAGCGCACATTCCTAAATGGAATATGCGCTTTTCAGCGTGTCGAGAAACCCTCGCATTCGTTGTCAGGCCTGCGCGTCGGTGCTCACGAATTCCAACATTCGCTCCGCTCCGATGCTCGACCTTCCTAGACTGCAAGGGTTTTCAATCACGCTGAAAGGATGATAAAATCCCAAAACAAAAAGCCGTTTTGGGATTTTATCAACAATCTGCAAAACGCACATTCCTAAATGGAATATGCGCTTTTTTATATGAAGATTAAAATCTCTCGTTCATAAACCGTTCCAGAAAACGTTCGGTTACAAGGGAGGACATCCCAAGCGCTGAGGCGGTGCGGCCGAGCGTGGAGATTTTTAAATGATAATTAGACAAGGCTTCTGCTGCGCTTCTTGAGGCAATCGTTTTTTTGATCGCATCGACGATGCTCGGATAGGATTCCACTATGGTATTCCGCAAGATAATGGTGTCGGGATTCAACGTTTTCAAGATGTTGAGAAGCCCGATGCCGATATGAAAGCCAAAGCGTTCAAACGTCTCCATCATGCCCGGATCACCGCGGTCTGCAAGTTCTTTAACGGTTTCGTAAAGCTGGGCCCCGGAATTCGCTGCATAGTGAGAGAAGACGGCTTTTTCTGAAGCGTAAAGCTCCCAGCAGCCTCTATTTCCGCACCGGCATAACGGACCGTCAAAGTGAATGGACATGTGCCCGGCTTCTCCGGAAAAACCTTGCACACCTCTAAACAATTTTCCATTCATTAAAATCCCTAAACCGATCCCGGTATTAATGCTGACAAACACGGCATGCTCAAGCTGGCCGCCTTCCCCGTATTCCTTCTCGCCAACGGCGCCGGCGTTGGCTTCGTTTTCAATTAAAATGGGAACGCCGAACCTTTCTTCCAGTTTTTCTTTTATCGGAATCAAATGGATCGGCTTATTTGGCGTAAAGACTACATGCCGTTCGTTGTCCACCAAGCCGGGCACGCACACGCCGATTCCGGTCAATCCGAATGGGGAAGGCGGTATTTTGTCAACGGCAAGCCCCGTCAATTCGATTAATGCCTCTTCTGTCGCCTGAATGTCTTCTTCATCAAGCGTTCGTTCGAATTGTTCAATCAAATGCCCTTCAAGGTCGGTTAACGCAACAATTATATAATTGGTTCCGACATCTACACCGACCGCATAGCCGGCTTTTCGATTGAATTTCAGCATAACGGGCCTTCTGCCGCCGCTTGACTCGCCGGGGCCGGTTTCATAAATGATGTCCTTTTGAAGCAGGGAAGACACTTGGGAGGAAACGGTCGCTTTATTTAATCCTGTTATTTCCGAAAGTTTGGCCCTTGAGACGGGTCCGTTTTCAATAATCTGCTCAAAAATCAGGGCTTTGTTCATTTTTTTTACAAGGGCTTGATCCGCTGTATTCAATGTCAATCACTCCATTGCTTTGAAGCTGTGAATTTATTATAGTATAACAAATTTTGAAAACTTATTTTTTCCTCTATTTCCATTGAAAGCGATTAATTGATCCTGTAAAATACATACAAGGAAGTTAGTTTAATGGTTAAACAAACATTGTTTTTTAACGTTTGCAAGGAAAAGTGAAGGGGGAGATCGGAATGTTTTTTAGAAATATCGGAATGATTGAGTATGAAGGGGCCGATTCGGAAAATCCTTACGCATTTAAATATTACAACCCTGATGAATTTGTCGGCGGCAAAACGATGAAGGAACACCTTCGCTTCGCTGTTGCGTATTGGCATACCTTTGATGCGGACGGGAAAGACCCTTTCGGCGACGGGACGATGTTCCGGGCGTGGAACCGGCTGACACATCCTTTGGATAAAGCGAAAGCCAGGGCGGAAGCGGCTTTTGAATTTTTTGAAAAGCTCGGCGTGCCCTATTTCTGTTTTCATGATGTTGATATTGTCGATGAAGGAGCAACATTGCGTGAAACTTTCACGTATTTGGATCAAATGTCGTCTTTTCTCAAAGAAATGATGGAGACAAGCCATGTTCAGCTGCTTTGGAATACAGCCAATATGTTTACGCATCCGAGATATGTCCACGGGGCCGCAACTTCTTGCAATGCAGACGTCTATGCCTATGCAGCTGCAAAAGTGAAAAAAGGCCTGGACATCGCCAAAGAGCTTGGAGCGGAAAACTATGTGTTCTGGGGCGGAAGAGAAGGTTATGAAACATTGCTGAATACAGATATGAAGCTTGAGCTCGAAAACTTGTCTTCATTTTATAGAATGGCAGTTGAGTATGCGCGTGAAATCGGTTTTGACGGCCAATTTTTAATCGAGCCGAAGCCGAAGGAGCCGACGAAGCACCAATACGATTTTGATGCAGCCACAACGATCGCTTTTTTAGAAACTTACGGTTTAAAAGACCATTTTAAACTTAATCTTGAGGCGAACCATGCGACATTGGCCGGGCATACATTTGAGCATGAACTAAGGGTGGCTGCCTTGCACGATATGCTGGGTTCCATTGATGCCAACCAGGGCGATTTGCTCTTGGGCTGGGATACCGATGAGTTTCCGACCGATCTGTATTCTGCGGTTCTGGCGATGTATGAAATTTTGAAAGCAGGCGGGTTTAAAACCGGCGGCATCAACTTCGATGCTAAAGTAAGGCGCCCGTCATTTGCCGATGAGGACTTGTTTCACGCTCATATCGCAGGAATGGATACGTATGCAGTCGGCTTGAAAGTCGCCTCCCGTCTGCTTGAAGATAAAGCGCTCGATCAGGTTATCGAAGAACGTTATGAGAGCTATACGAAAGGCATCGGGCTTGAAATCAAAGAAGGCCGCACCGATCTGAAAAAGCTCGCCGCTTACGCTCTTGAAAACGACCATATTGAAAATCAGTCAGGCCGCCAAGAACGGCTGAAGGCGACCGTTAACCGTTACTTATTGAACGCTTTGCGCGAAGCGCCGGCAGGAAAGGAGACACACTAGTGGAATACGTAATCGGGGTCGATCTCGGCACCAGCACGGTTAAAATCATCCTTGTCAATCAGCGGGGAGAGCTGTGCGGCGAGGTCTCCAAACCGTTTTCCATCATTGAGCCCCATTCCGGTTATTCCGAACAGGATCCCGCAGAATGGGCGGACAAAACGAAGGAAGCCATTAAGGAATTGGTCGGGCATTTCCCGGGAAAAGCATCTCAGATTAAAGGGGTCAGCTTTTCCGGACAGATGCATGGATTGGTACTTTTAAACGGCAAAGGAGAGGTTTTGCGAAACGCGATCCTGTGGAACGATACACGGACAACCGAACAATGCCGGCTGATTAACGACAAAATCGGAAAGGAGCGCCTGCTCGAGATCGCGAAAAATCCGGCGCTCGAAGGTTTTACCCTTCCGAAGCTTTTATGGGTGAAAGAATATGAAAAAGAGCTGTTTGAAAAGGCGGCCGTTTTTTTGCTGCCGAAAGACTATGTCAGGTACACCATGACGGGGCGTCTTCACAGCGAATATTCAGATGCGGCCGGAACGCTCCTGCTAGATGTGAGACATCAAACATGGAGCGGGGAAATCTGCAGAAAGCTCGGCATCCCGGAGTCCTTATGTCCGGATTTGATTGAACCGGGCGCTTGTGTCGGCGGCCTCAGACCGGAATTCGCGGCCGAAACCGGGCTGTCTCCTGAAGTCAAGGTGTTTGCCGGCGGCGCTGATAATGCATGCGGCGCTGTCGGCGCCGGTATTTTAAAAGAAGGAACCGCCCTTTGCAGCATAGGCACCTCGGGGGTTGTTCTCACATATGAATCAAACCGTGATCAAGAGTTTAATGGCAATATTCATTTTCTGAACCATGCAGCCCCCGATGCGTTTTATTCGATGGGAGTGACGCTTTCTGCAGGACGCAGCTTCAGCTGGTTTAAAGATGTATTTGCCGGGCAGGCGTCATTTGACGAATTAATCAGCGATATTGGCCATTCCCGTCCCGGGGCCGGGGGACTGCTGTTTACCCCTTACTTGTCAGGGGAGAGAACTCCTCATGCCGACGCAGATATTCGCGCCAGCTTCATCGGGATGGACAGCGCACATACACGGGCGGACTTTGTCAGAGCCGTTATTGAAGGCATTACATTCTCCCTTCATGAAAGCATTGAACAATTCCGTGCCGGGGGAAAAGACATCAGCCGTGTGATTTCAATCGGAGGAGGCGCCAAAAGCAATCAATGGCTGCAAATCCAGGCGGATATCTTCAACGCCGACATCATCAGACTGACAAGCGAACAGGGGCCGGCATACGGTGCAGCCATGATCGCGGCCGTCGGGTGCGGCTGGTTTCCGTCGCTTGAGGCTTGTGCAGACCGATTCGTTCTCATCAAAGAAACCTTTTCGCCCCGCCGTGAATACAGCAGACAATACGAAGCTCTCTTTCAAATTTACAGAGATGTCTACCGGCACACGAAAACGCTGAACGAGCGGCTGGCAAGCTTTCGGGAATAAATAAAAACTTATGGGCCGGCCGGCTCATAAGTTTTTTTCGGCTGCACACGGTTTAAGATTGATCCATGTGGATGCCTGTATGCGCTTTGACCTGAATTTCTGCAAACGCGTCTTGACCAGGGGTTTTTGAAGATAGAATCGTTCCAAGATAAGCGCCTAAAAAGCCGAGCGGAATAGAGATGATTCCCGGGTTGGAAAGCGGGATGAGCGGGTCTCCAACAAAGATGGCGTTTCCGGCCGGGTCCCATACGCTCGGGCTGATGGAGACAAGGATCAGAGCGCTTAAAAGGCCGGTCAGGCTGCCGGCCAAAGCGCCGGCGGCATTGAATCTTTTCCAGAAGACGGTGAAGATAATAAGCGGCAAATTGGCGCTTGCCGCCACGGCAAATGCTAGCGAGACAAGAAACGCGACATTCAGCGATTGGGCAAAGACAGCAAGCAGAATTGAAAGGACGGATACGCCGATGGAAGCCCACCTTGCAGCAATCATTTGCTCTTTTTCCGTAGCCGCGCCTTTTCTGATAATCTGGCTGTATATATCATGCGCAAAAGCAGAAGCCGCCGACAGGACAAGTCCTGTAACTACCGCCAAAATCGTGGCGAAAGCGATGGCTGAGACGAAGGCGAACAGAAAATCTCCGCCGAGCGCCTGAGCAAGCAGCGGTGCGGCCATATTCCCCGCTTTATCGGCAGCTAAAATGTTTTCAAAACCGACAAAAGCGGCAGCACCAAAACCGAGAAAGACCGTCATAATATAAAATATACCGATAATCCATGTTGCCGAGACAACCGATTTCCTTGCCGTTTTGGCATCTTTTACTGTATAAAAGCGGATGAGAATGTGGGGCAGGCCGGCTGTTCCAAGGACGAGCGCCAAATTGAGTGAAAGTGTTTCAAGAGGAACTTTATACTTATTGCCGGGGTTTAGAAAATCCGCCCCGAGCGGAGTAGCTGTTTTCATTTGTTCGAACATGTTCGTCAGGCTGAAGCCGAATTTTGAAAAAACGATGACCGAAATGATTAGCGTCCCCGCCATCAAAAGAACGGCCTTGATGATCTGGACCCAGCTGGTTGCAATCATTCCTCCGAATACGACGTAGATGGTCATCAAAACCCCGACAATGCACACTGCCAGCGTATAATCGATGCCGAGCAGAAGCTTGATCAGCGCGCCGGCGCCGACTAACTGTGCAATCATATAAAAGGTGGAGATCGTGATTGTGTTTAATGCGGCGACACCGCGAATTTTCTTTTGTTTAAAACGAGAGGCAATCATGTCCGCCATTGTAAATTTGCCGAGGTTTCGGAGCGGTTCTGCCACAATATAAAGGACAACTAAATAAGCGACGAGGAAGCCGATGCTGTAGAAGAAACCGTCAAACCCGTTCAAAGCGATCATCCCGGCAATTCCGAGGAAAGAAGCCGCTGACATGTAATCTCCCGCAATAGCCAGTCCGTTTTGAATGCCGGTAAGTCCCCCTCCCGCCGTGTAAAACTCATTGGCCGTTTTTGTCTGTTTAGCGGCGAAATACGTAATGACAAGCGTGAGGGCGACAATGGCAAGAAACAAAATAAAGGCTGTGGCACTCATGAATCAACGCCTCCAATCTTCTTTTTGAAATCGCTTGCAATTTGATCGAATTGACCGGCTTTTTTCGTATACACAATGCACAGCGTCCACGTCATAACAAACTGAGCAATCGCGAAAACCCATGCCCACGTGATGGCCCCGACTGCCGGCTGATTCAAAAATGTGAAGTATGATGTCATAACCGGCAGCAGGAAATAAAAGAGCAAAAAGAAAATCGTCATCGGTACAATAAAAGCCCGTTTCCGCTTTAACAACCGCTGGAACTCCGGAGATGCCGCAGCTTTGCTGTAATCTATTTTGCCTTCTCCCATTTGTTCTTTGACCCTCCTTGTGTTTGTCTGAAAAGATACAACAAAGGTATGTAACAAGCTCCGGATTTATTCTTCAATTTTCACAAAGCCTTTTATTTATATAAGATGAAAGACCTGATCATCTCGAATAAATGCTTTTTCCATAAATAAAACCGTTTGTTCGCCTTTTTATTTGCCATGCTTTCCGCCCCGTTTCCGCCTCTGCCAGCTTCCTTCTCAGTTCATTTGCAGACACAATCGCTGTCCGGTCTGTCACCACGCCGCCGGGCTTGTTCCCTTTGCCGAGCAAATAGCCGTCGAATGTCATGTTCATAAAATCAAAGATATATTGAAACTGTTGAATAAGCGGCAGCCCTTTCAAGCGGGGATCATCGTCTCCGACAGCCGCGACGTAGACCGTTTTTTTCGCCATTTGCTGTTTAAATGCAGATCTCCCGTGCTCAATCAATGTCTGTGACCAGCGGTCAATAAAGTTTTTCATCAAACCCGACATTCCGTACTAATAGATCGGAGTGGCAAAAATCAGGATATCCTTCTCCAGCACCCGGCTGATCAGGTCTCTGTAGTCATCATCAGGATACAAAGGGGCTGTATTGCCGTGCCTGTAGTCCGATACGGGCTCAATGTGATAGTTTCGCAGGTAGATCTTATCGGCATCAAGTCCGTCTACTAATCGATTCACCAACTCTTCCGTATTTCCGTTTTCGCGGGAGCTTCCGCAGATTGCTGCTATCCCCATATTCATCATCCTCCTCTGGAATGGGTCATGAATTCAGTTTAAGATAACAACAACCATCAGTAAAATTGATATTTTAGATATTTAACATCGAAAAAACCGATTATATAGGCGGATGGTTAACAGAAAAGGGAGTATGGAAAGGAAGCCCGAGGATGGTATCAAAAGGATTAAGGCCAAAAGCTCCGCCCCCTTTCAGGAGAAAGGCAATCGAAACCGATACAGAAGAAAGTGTATGGGGCTGCTGGCATCAGCGTTGGTCAGCAATGCCTCTAAAACGCCTTAATCAATCCGGTCTGGTACCCCTTAAGAGAGTGAAGCTGGAAAAAGTGAAACAACCTATGTACAGGGCAAAAGGTAAGGCTGCTCCTTAAAATGCTCGTTTCTATGGAGCAGACAGAATCTATACACAGGCAGCAAGCCTGCTGCTCAAATACGTCATTATCAATTAAAACACTCGTTAAAACAGCCGGTTGGATCATCTTGATAGACCAAGATTCAACAGAACCGCCTGTTTTTTTGGATAACTGATGCTTTTAAACGCTTATTGCTTTATCTGTTTTTCAGCATCGCTTTGGATGGGCTGACTGCGAAGAAATTCTTTCACATCTTCAATTTGCAGCCCAAGTTTTTTCGCCTCCTTCATCAAAATCACCCAATCTTTGTCCAACTTGTGTTTCGTTTGAGTATTCATAGCTTCCTCCAATATGATAAGACGTTGTTCACCTCAAAGAAAAAACGGTTCTTCCTTGAGATGCAATAAAAGTTATAAAACAACAGCCATGTGAAAACAATGACAAATTTCATAAAAAATTCACAAAGTCATCATTGATAAACCTACCTATTCCCTAAATAACTGACTAAAAAAACCAAAAAATCTTAGATTCTTACTTATAATAATAAACAATCAATTACTGACTGGATAGTATTCAAATAAAAATGATCATTTTTCCCTATTAAGAATTTCTCAATTGCAGCCGAATATCCTTTGAATATTCTAAAAACAAGGAAGGGATTTTTGAGAGGTCATTGTGTGGAAATATTGGAAAATCGATGGTTTGAAGGGGTTATTTAGATTAAAGATCTAATGGGTGGAGAGGGTTCTTTGGGCTTAGTTGCTGTATGGGTTAAAGAAGGGTAATACGAAAATACTATTATCGATCAGCATTAAGTGGAAAAAAAGAACATTGGTTTCAAATGCAGTGAAAAAAGTATAGCTTTTGCCTCAAAATCGCGTTGATTCACCAAGAGAAAACCATTGATATGGATAAAAACCCGAACTATTCCTTGTAAGGTATTTAATGGAATGAAGGTCTCTCAATTCGTTTTTCCCCCAACTTTTTATTTGAAGAAATGATGAAAATACAAGCCGGAAAATGCTGAAGGTGGTAAAATGAAAAAAGCAAATATATCATCTTTGTTTGAAAAAGAGATTCACAGGCGTTTTATAGATTTTAAAATAGAAGGATAACGCCGCTGAAAGGAGAGAAATGAATTGGCAATATTAGTATGCGGAGGGGCGGGCTATATTGGAAGCCATGCTGTAGCGGAACTGTTAAGCCGCAATGAAGATGTCGTAATTATTGATAACCTGCAAACTGGACATGAAGAGGCGGCTTTAAAGGGAGCTTCTTTCTATAATGGAGATCTGCGCGATGAAGCATTTCTAAGAAAGGTGTTTCAGGAAAACGACATTGAGGCTGTCATGCATTTCGCGGCCGATTCATTGGTTGGAGAAAGCGTAACAGATCCTCTCAAATATTATGACAACAACGTTTACGGAGCTGTTTGCCTGTTAAAGGTCATGAAAGAGTTCGATGTGAAGCAAATTGTTTTCTCATCAACCGCTGCAACATACGGAGAACCGGATCGGGTGCCGATTATGGAAACAGATCCGACGGATCCGACAAACCCGTACGGGGAAACGAAGCTTGCAATTGAAAAAATGCTGAAGTGGTCTGAAAAGGCATACGGAATCCGTCATGTCGTCCTTCGCTACTTTAATGTTGCCGGGGCGCATGTAGACGGCTTGATCGGCGAGGACCACCAGCCTGAAACGCACCTGATTCCGATCATTCTTCAAGTCGCGCTAGGCAAACGGGACAAGATTATGATTTTCGGCGACGACTATCCGACTCCGGATGGCACGTGCATCAGAGACTACATCCATGTGATGGATCTGGTCGACGCGCATATTCTCGCTGTCGAGAGGCTTCGAAACGGCGGAGAAAGCGCCGTATACAATCTCGGAAACGGAACGGGCTTCTCAGTCAAAGAAGTCGTTGAAACTGCCCGGAAAGTGACAGGCTGTCCGATACCGGCGGAGGTTGCAGAGCGCCGCGCAGGAGACCCGGCACAGCTGATCGCCTCTTCGGAAAAAGCGGTGAAAGAGCTTGGATGGCAGCCGAAGTACGCCGAACTGGAAACGATCATTGACAGCGCGTGGAAGTGGTTTAAAGCACATCCGAACGGCTATCAAAGCTAGAATGCGATAACGCCTATTATATAGGATAAAAAAGAGCTTTCAGTCACAGAAGAAAGCTCTTTTTTGATGTTCTTTAGTTTAAAACCGGTTGTCAGCAGGGAAAAGGAAGGGAGAAGGATAATGATTCACCATGAAAAAATTTAACAATGTGAAATTAATGATTGACCAAAGTTTTTTATTGTGGTAAACCTAAATTTGACAGATTTTTTGTTCCGGAGGGATTTGTCAGCGCTTGCTATGTGTGTAAAAAGAACTAAAAAATTACCAGTCTTTTTCCTTTGTTATTCATAATATCATGAACAAATTTTGACGATTTTGTGACATTTGGGTGAAAAAAAGGTGAACAATCGAAAAAAATAAGGCTAATTGGTGAAGATTTTGATAGCATAGCAAGGTAGAAGAAAAAAGTTTTTCAGAATCCTTTTATCTTAGATATTCTGACCAAATTTTAGACATCATTAAGGAAGGATGGTGATCCTCTTGTTCAGAGCATTTAAACCACTGATTATGCTGACTCTGCTTTCCTCCGTTTTTTTATTGGGCGGCTGCAGTCAAATCGCGGTATTGGATCCTAAAGGACCGGTTGCTTCGCAGCAAAGAGATCTTATTCTATTATCGATTGGATTTATGCTGTTTATCGTAGCGGTCGTATTTGTCCTTTTTACTGTGATGATTGTGAAATACCGTGAGCGTAAAGACAGAAAGTCTCCTTACAGCCCGGAAGTAGAAGGCAATACATTTTTAGAAATCGTCTGGACAGTGGTTCCGATTTTAATTGTTATTGCGCTGTCAGTGCCGACAGTTCAAACAATTTATTCTCTAGAAGAGGCTCCAAAAGCATCAAAGGACAAGGAACCTTTGGTCGTATATGCTACATCTGTCGATTGGAAATGGGTATTCAGCTATCCGGAACAGGATATCGAAACGGTCAACTATTTGAATATCCCGACAGACAGACCGATCTTGTTTAAAATCTCATCTGCCGACTCTATGGCATCTCTGTGGATTCCGCAGCTTGGCGGGCAAAAATACGCCATGTCCGGAATGGAAATGGAGCAATATTTACAGGCAGACCATGAGGGTACTTATAAAGGCCGAAATGCAAACTTCACAGGCGAAGGTTTTGCAGAACAAAAGTTTAATGTCAATGCGGTATCTGAAAGCAAGTTTAATGACTGGGTGAAGAAAACGCAGAAAGAAGCTCCCAAGCTGACGAAAACCCAGTACGATGAACTGATGCTTCCTCAGCATGCGGACGAAATGACGTTCTCATCTACACACCTGAAGTACGTTAATCACGGAAATGATGCGGAATACGCCATTAAAGCGCGCGAAAGACTGGGCTATAAACCGTTGTCTCCGCACTCTAAATCAGATCCGTTTGAAAACGTAAAGACAAACAAAGATCAAAAACAATCTGAAGACCAAGATTCTCACTAGGAAAGGAGGAAGCTTGCATGAATTTGAAATGGGACGAATTCATAATTACAGGTGACCCATTAATTCTTGGAGCACAGATTTCCATTTTGCTTACTTCAATTGCAATCGTATTTGTGCTGACATACTTCAAAAAATGGAAATGGCTTTGGAGAGAGTGGATTACCACCGTCGATCATAAACGTTTAGGAATCATGTACATCATTGCCGCAGTCATTATGTTCTTCCGCGGCGGTGTCGACGGGTTAATGATGCGTGCCCAGCTCACGCTTCCTAATAACGGCTTTTTAGATTCCAACCACTATAATGAAGTATTTACGACTCACGGTACGATCATGATCATCTTCATGGCGATGCCGTTTCTTATTGGGTTAATGAACGTGGTCGTACCGCTTCAAATCGGTGCGCGGGACGTTGCTTATCCTTACTTGAACAACTTGAGCTTCTGGACCTTCATGGTCGGAGCGATGCTGTTTAACATTTCATTCGTCATCGGCGGATCGCCGAATGCAGGATGGACGGCTTACATGCCGCTTGCAGGCAACGAGCTGAGTCCTGGACCTGGACAGAACTATTACTTGCTCGGACTTCAGATCGCGGGTATCGGTACGCTTCTCACCGGGATCAACTTTATGGTTACCATCCTGAAAATGCGTACAAAAGGCATGACTCTATGGCGGATGCCGATGTTCACTTGGACAACGCTGATCACTTGTGTGATTATCATTTTCGCCTTCCCTGTCTTGACAGTGGCTTTGGCGCTGATGACATTTGACCGCTTGTTCGGAACAGCCTTTTTCACTTTGGCAAACGGCGGTATGCCGATGCTATGGGCGAACCTGTTCTGGATTTGGGGACATCCTGAGGTTTACATCGTTATTTTGCCTGCTTTCGGTATTTTTTCAGAAATCATTGCAACATTTGCGAGAAAGCAGCTGTTCGGCTATAAAGCGATGGTTTATTCCATTGTGGCGATTTCGGTTCTCAGCTTTATCGTTTGGCTGCACCACTTTTTCACAATGGGCAACAGCGCGGCGGTCAACTCGTTCTTCTCGATTACGACAATGGCGATATCGGTGCCGACCGGGGTTAAAATCTTTAACTGGCTGTTGACGCTGCATCGAGGCAGAATTAAAATCACAACGCCGATGCTGTGGTCGCTTGCATTTATTCCGAACTTCGTCATCGGCGGTGTTACGGGCGTTATGCTTGCGATGGCAGCTGCGGATTATCAATATCACAACACATACTTCCTCGTATCGCACTTCCACTACGTGCTGATCGCGGGTACTGTGTTTGCATGTTTCGCCGGATTGATCTTCTGGTATCCGAAAATGTTCGGTCACAAACTGAACGAACGCATCGGAAAATGGTTCTTCTGGCTGTTCATGACGGGCTTTAACATCTGTTTCTTCCCGATGTATTTCCTTGGATTGCAGGGAATGCCTCGCCGTATTTACACATACGGAGCAGAAGACGGCTGGACTGCATTGAACATGATTGCGACATTCGGCGCATTGCTGATGGCCGCAGGATTCATCGTTCTCTGCTATAACATTTTCTACAGCTTCCGTCATTCAAAACGCGAGGAATCAGGAGATGCTTGGGGAATGGGTCGCACGCTTGAATGGGCTACATCTTCTGCGATCCCGCCGCACTATAACTTTGCGGTTCTGCCTGAGGTCACTTCACCTGACGCATTTGCGCAAATGAAGGAAGACAATGTCGAGATTCATCCTGAAAGCAAGTTTAAAAAGATTCATATGCCGAGCAATTCAGGCCGTCCGTTTATCATGTCATTATGCTTCGGATTTGCTGGATTCGGGCTTGTCTTTGAATGGTTCTGGATGGGAATCGTCGGTCTGATCGGTGTATTCCTCTGTATGATTCTTCGTTCATTTGAATATGACGACGGCTACTATGTAAGTGTTGAGGAAATAAAAGAGACTGAACGAAAGAATGCCAAGTAAAGGAGGCGGGATTGATGGAACATGCAGAACACAGCAATTCTAACGCTCCTATGGAATACCGTTCTGAAATCGGAAGGTTGAATATCCTTGGCTTTTGGATTTTTCTTGGAGCGGAGATTGCTTTATTCTCTACGTTATTTGCGACCTATGCTGTTCTTCATAACAGAACAGCGGGAGGCGTACTGCCGGCAGAACTGTTCGACGCGAAGCTCGTTTTAATCATGACGTTCCTGCTGTTAACGAGCAGTTTCACATGCGGCATTGCAGTGCATGAAATGCGCCGCGGCAGTTTGAAAGGCGTGATGATCTGGATGATCATTACCCTGTTGCTCGGTGCTGGCTTTGTCAGCTATGAGCTTTATGAGTTCAATCATTATGTACACGAAGGTGCCACTTTATCGACAAGTGCTTACTGGTCAGCATTCTTTGTTCTATTGGGAACCCACGGACTGCACGTATCGATTGGTATCTTCTGGATTATCGGCATATTGCTTCAGACGAAAAAGCGCGGCCTCACCCCGCAAACGTCTGCTAAGCTGTTTATCTCAAGTTTGTATTGGCACTTCTTAGACGTGGTATGGATCTTCATCTTTACCGGTGTCTATTTGATAGGGTTGGTGAATGTATAATGGCAGCAAAACAATCGGCTGAACACAGCCACTTTCCTTGGAAGCATATTGTCGGGTTCGTGTTGTCCATTGTGCTGACCTTATTGGCCTTGTGGGTGATCTATACGGATTTAAGCATGGCTGCAAAGCTGTGGATTATTTTCGGTTTTGCGATCATTCAAGCTGGACTTCAGCTCTTAATGTTTATGCATATGACTGAGAGTGACAGCGGCAAAATCCAAGTCGGGAATACGCTGTTTGCCGCGTTTATTGCGGTTGCGATTATTGCCGGTTCCGTCTGGATCTTCGCTGCTCACAACTATCACGGAGACAACCCTGAGGGCGGTTCTCCAGGTGCAAAACATTCTGAGCACAGCGGACATTAATTGATTGGCAAAAGAGTGCGGATTTCAACTATCCGCACTCTTTTTCATACACTCTTAACCGCGTTTTACGCCGCGGCCGAATTTGCCGTCGCCCGGCTTGCTCTTTTTAGAAAGAGTAACAGTCAGGAATGAACCATAGCTTTTAACTTGAGCACTTTCCAATTTGCGCATCTGTGTCACCTCCTTATTACTTCCAGTTGATTACATAATCATGCTATCATAGAATATAGTGGTAAAAACCACAAAAAGGCACTAAAACCCGACATCATCCTTCAATTCTATTCATGGGGTTTTTATTGCGGTATTTGTTCGGAGGAAACTGATTTAAGGAGAGTGTTACTGATGATACGCGTGTTGTTAGTAGACGACTACAGGGTTCTGACATCCGGAATGAAGGAAATATTAAAAAAATATAATATGGATGTCATCGTTTGCCACGAAGGAAATGAAGCTCTCGACCTCTTAAAAAACCAAGAGGTACATATAGACGTTTTTCTTTATGATTTAAAAATGCCGGGGATGAACGGGTTGGAACTGTCTCTTAAAACGCTGGAAATCGAACCTCAATCCAAAATTATCATTATGTTTTCGGGAGATGAAATTCACTCATATTTTAATAAGTTGATCGAGGCCGGAGTTAAAGGGTTTATAGATAAATCGTATACAGACAGCATGATAGCTTCGAGTATTTTATTGTGTTTAAAAGGGGCTGTGTTATTTCCCGACGGCTTGCTGCAAAAACTGAGACTCGACTCCGATCTCTCGGTGGACGAGCATTTAACAGACACAGAACTGGATATTTTGCAGAAGGTGGCCAGCGGTAAAACAAATAAAGAGATCGCAGCAGACCTGCAAATGTCGACGCGGAACGTAGAGTATCACTTGAGCAAAATCTATAAAAAGCTCAAAGTAACGTCGCGGTACTGCGCAGTAAAAAAAGGGACGATGCTTAATTTGATCAAGCAGAAAGTATAGACAAAGTATATATTCGTTTTTCCCTGCAAAAGAGAGTCGATAGGCTCTCTTTTTCTTTTTCCTCCGAATAAATCCCGTAATAATGGCCCATTGATGCCATTGGCTAATCATGTCGGTTTTCGGTAGTTTTTTGCGGTTTTTTTAATATTGTCCTGTGATAATCTGATTCATGTGATCAGTTGGTAAATTCAGGGGCATCGTCGCATTGCAGGCTCTTTTTAAAACGCTCCAGCGCTGAAATGATAACGAGGGCGTGGAAAGAACATCATGCATAAAGTGCTGAAAGAGAGCTTGCCGGCTCTCTTCTCCTTTATTTTTCTGAAATCATGCATACCGGGGAGGTCTAATCTTTGAAAATTATTCGAAATCAAGAGACAGCGACAACCGTGTTGGAAAATGAATGCATCGTCCTAAACCTGGACAATGGGCAGTATTTCGGATTGGAAGGGGCTTTAAAAGAGCTGTGGATCGAAATTGAAAATGAGCGAAAGGATAAAAAAGATATTCTGATCAAGTGGCAATCGGCGTTCGATCAGACGGAAGAAGAACTATCAGCGATATTAAATGAGGCGATACAGGAACTGACACATCATAAGCTCATTAAAATAGAGGATAAAAGCTGATGAAAAAAAGAGCGCTTGTCAAAAACCACGAATATTTTACAACCGTTCATGCTTTTGTACGTATGATGCTGTTAAATTATGACTTTGAAGAAGCTTATGAAAAAATTGCGATCCACCTGTTTCCGCTGTATGCGAGCGCAAAGCAAAGAGGTGCAGGGCTTCTTGATATAGACGAACTGCACCGGAACGGCGAATATTTGTATTCCCTTGATGAAGACGACCATTTGGTCACTTCATGCGTTTCTATTGCATTAACGATTCAATCTATATTATTCAGCAATGGGTCTGATGCTGATCTCATGATCGGGGTCAAGAAAATTGATGACAAGCTGTTTTCTCACGCGTGGGTTCAAATGGAAAACGGCAAATCGATCGATCCGAATCATAAAAATAAGAATTTAAAAGTTTTACAGACATATAAGATGAGCGCTTACGCTGAAAGGTGGGTGTTATCTCTAGTATGAAAATATGGTTTGGAATGCAGGGAAACAACACCGCTTTATGGCAAGAGTGGGTTTCCGCCGTCAAGAAATGGGGACGGGCGGAACGGATTCACAGCTACAGCTGCGGGATCGCAAACATGGCTGAAGCGCATATCCGATACGATGAAGCTTTTAGACCTTCAACTCAAATAAATCTTTTGCACCCCGTCATCTTAGACGGCTGGATCAGCGGCGGTCTTAACGCAAAATCGGATGGCACCCGAAAGATCGAGCAATATGACAAGCTGTACGCATCATTGAAGCAGGACAAAGCTGCCATGCTGTCTCACTCGCATGGCGAATATACGATGGTCTGGTGGGATGACAGTCTGCATAGCCTTGTTTTGGCGACTGATACATACGCAACCCGTCCGGTTTACTACTGGGTCAGTCCGAAAGGAGAATGGTATGCAGCGAATGACATGCGCATCCTTTTGCTTGTTCATGACATTCCTTTTGCGATCGATCAAGATGTGTGCAGAATGTTTCCTACTTCGGGCTTTGCTGTAGGAGAAAACGGCTTTGAAGATCGGACGTTTTTTAAAGGAATACGCAAAGTGCCTGCGGCGTCCTACGCTTTTCTCGGCCGGGATCAAGCGGTTCACGTGCACAGCTATTGGGGGCTTCCGCAGCTATTAAACGAGAAAGATCTTGCTGGAGACGCTGTTCCGAGGTTCCGGGAGCTTTTTCAGGAAGTGACAGCAGATCGTTTAAAGGATGAAAGGCATATTGTCGAATTAAGCGGCGGACTGGATTCAGCTGCCGTAACCGCCGCCGCAGTTGCAGGCGGACGCAAGGAACAGCTGCTGGCCGTCAATATATCATTTGCCGAACCCGACATGATATTAAGCCACGACAGGGACCTTGTAAAGAATATGATGCGAGATATGGATATCCCCGGCCTGATCATTCTTGGAGACGCTACAGCCAAAATTCCAAACGCGGAAATTGGGCGTGATCCGCTTTGGTTTGTAGACGGTCCTGATCCGAGAGCCAATTCACTGGTTAATGAGACTTTTACAGTGATCGCTGAGGAGTATGGTGCCTCGTCTGTCCTTACAGGTGAGGGCGGGGATTTCATTTTTAGCGGAGAAGTGTCAGTGATCGATTCCTTGCTTCGGCAGAGACGGTTTTCTGAAATCTACAAATTGCTTCGCGAATGGTCAGGCGGCAGCATGAAAGAGATGCTGAAGCTCGGATTTCAATACGGAATCGCCCCTTTCATGCCTTATATTGGAGAAAAGCTCTATTACGACCTGCTGTGGTCAGATACGGAATATGAGCTGCCTGAATATTTCACTGAAGAACACCGAAAGAGAGAATGGGAGATCAATAAAGAGGATCATCTACGCTATCGAAAAAGCCGGGAGCTCTCAGTGTGGGGCAAGAGGTTTCACTATGACTTTTTGTGGCCGAGAGCGAGGTACATGGATGCTGTTGGTGTGACATTGCATACGTACCATCCATTTTTGGACCGGCGGCTGATCGAGTTCTCATTTTCTGTACCGCCTGAACAGCATTTTGATGTTTTAAAAGGGCTTGAAGAACATTATGCAGGCTCTAAAATGCTTCTTCGCAAATCTTTCACCGATATCCTGCCTGCCTATGTTTATAACAGATCAACGAAAACAACATATGCCCATATGGCCAGGAAAAGCTTTATGAATGACCGCAGACACGTTCTTCAGTTATTTGAGCCGGGAGAGCGCGTCTTCGTTGAAGAACTCGGCATCATTAAGCGCGATATATGGTGGAAACACTTGCTGGCTATGGCTATCCGCTCTGAAGATCCAAATAATGATCTGGGCATGGGCTATCAGTACATGAGATCTGTTATTGACTTGGAAATATGGCTAAGAGAAGCATCCAAGGGGAAGGAGCACCTTCTCGACCGGAGCCGTCCGGTAAAGCCAAGGGTCATGGCTGATATCGAAACCGTCAATACGCCGGAGAAAGCCAAAATATACTCGTATCAATGACCACAATAGGTATAGAAAATGAAGGTGAAGCATGTGTGGAAGATGAAGCATATTCAAGAGCCGCTGCAAACGGCGGGCCTGCTTGGGAAAATGGTCTGGAAATCCGGTCCGCGGCTGATGATTTGCATGGTTATCTTCATGCTGATCGAAGCCGGAGCACCTTTAATCCAATTGTACGCTTCAAAGCAAATGATCGACGGCATTGTCGATCAGGAAGCCGTCATCTATGCAGAAATATGGGCTGTCATTTATGCGGGAAGCCTGGTCATGGTCAGTGTCGTTAAATCATTGGAAAAATGGGTGAAGGCAATGCTTTCTGAGAGGTCGATGATCACAGTCAACAGTTTGTTGATCGACGCTTTTGACCGCATTCCGGGGATGCGTTTTTTTGAGGATCCAAAGTACAGGGACCGGCTGGAAACACTGCGGGATCGTTCGACATGGCTTCCTTCCCAATTCATTAATATCAGTTCGAACTTGGTGACCGCCGTTATGTCTTTGGCGGGCGTCGTTTTGATCATCGCCTATCTGTCGCCCGTCCTTGCTTTCATCCTTATTTTGTCGACCGCTCCATTTGCTTTTGTCCATAATCATTACAATGAAATGGAGTGGGAATATCACAAGGATTATGCCCCTGTAAGAAGGAGGGCCGCATATGCGCGCCACATTCTGCTCGGGAGACGATCGGCCAAAGAAGTACGCCTTTTTGGCCTGGGGTCTTTCTTTCTTGATTTATATCAATCTGCTTTTAAAGGCCTATATTCTGTGCTGCGGAATATTCAGGTCAGAAGCGCGCGCTGGTCGGTTTTAACGGGTTTCTTATCGGGGGCGGGAACGGGTTTGGGGTACTTTTGGATTCTGTCCCAATCCCATTCAAGCAGTTTTTCTGTGGGGGATATATCGCTGTACTTGGGGGCCGTGTTCCAATTATCAACGGCACTCCGGGATATCGCCAAAGAAGGTGCAGATACGTTGGATATATGGAGAATGGGAAGAGACTTTTTTCTTTTTATGAACGCCGAAAAGGATATCAGGCTTCCTTCCAATGGCGAATCTCTCGAGGGCGAAGGACCGCTGGCAGTCGAATTCAAAAATGTCACCTTCCGCTATCCTTTCAGAGAAGCGGCTGCCGGCTCCCGGGTAAATGAAGCTGATGTGGATGAGGAAGACTTGGATATGCTCGATGAGCTTGAAGATGAAGAGATGCGGGGACAAGACGAACAGCCTGAATCGTATGACATGCACACAGGCTATGTTCTGAATCGAATTAGCTTTTCAGTATCACCGGGAGAAAGAATTGCCATTGTAGGGGCGAATGGATCTGGGAAAACAACGCTCATCAAACTGCTCTGCCGTTTTTATGAGTATGATGAGGGTGAGATTAAAGTGAACGGCAAAGACATCCGCAAGGTCGATCTTCAACAGCTGAGAAACAAAATGGCGGTCGTGTTTCAGGAGTTTGGCAGATACGAATTGTCACTCCGGCACAATATCGCGATAGGCCGAACGGAAGCTTTAGGCGATGAAGAAAAACTTCGCGCCGCCGCTCGGGCCGCCAAGCTGGAACCGATTGTCGAAGAGTTGCCTGAAGGGCTGGAAACAATGATCGGCCCTGAATGGGGCGGCACCGATTTTTCTGGAGGCCAATGGCAGCGGATCGCTTTAGCCAGATCGTTTATGAAAGATGCCGGACTTGTCATATTGGACGAGCCGGCCGCATCTTTGGATATTCGGGCTGAATATGATATTTTCCGGCAGTTTCAAAGCTTCACAGAGGGAAAAACGGTGATCATGATTTCCCATCGGTTCAGTACGGTAAAGATGGCTGACCGCATACTGGTTTTGAAAAACGGAAGAATCGCAGAAGAGGGAAGCCATCAGGAACTTATGGACAAGAACGGGGAATACAGCAGAATGTTCCGCATGCAGGCCAAATCGTTTCAGGGGAAGGATGAGGTATATTGCTGAAATTTTATTCGTTTTTCAAAAAGCTGCCTCAAACCGCTTCCATCATATTTTACGGTTTAACGTTGTTTTGGCGCTGCGATCCTTTTAAGTCGGCGGTTCTGTTTTTAATTACACTGCTGAATGCAATGCTCGGACCTCTCCTAGTCTGGCTGAGTGCAGAGGTGATCGATGAGATTGCACGGGCGCCGTTTGAGCTGTCTTCTTGGAATGCACTGGTTTGGGCGGCCTTTGCATACATTGCTTTTACGCTGATCGTAGATGCCCTTCAGCCTGTAGCTGAAATGCAGAAAAGGCTCCTTACCGCCAAGCTCGAAGCTTATCTTGATGAAATGCTCATGAAAAAGGCAATTTCCATTCCTGATATCGCGGCTTTTGAAGACGCATCTTTTCATACCAATACACAAATCATCCGCTATAATGAATATTTTGTCACGATGTGGGTTTCCATCGTGTCTCAAACCTTCGGCGGAATGGTGATGATTGCAGCCAGCAGTTTATTGATTGGCATGGCTGCACCGTGGGTGCCGCTGCTGTTTCTCATATTGGCCGTTCCCAAACTGTACTGGGAGGCGAAGTTAAACAACGCGACCTTTGAAGGACGGAAAGAGGTTCAGGAACTGAGGCGGCGCGCGGAATATTATGCAGGTGTCCCTCTTATGTCTGAAACAGCCGGAGAGGTCAAGATATACAATCTTGTTCCTTTTTTTAAATCCTTTTATAAAAACACCTCAATGGAGCTCCTCCATACGCTGTCCAACGATCAAAAAAAACTGGCGCTGTATCAGCTGTTCTGGTCGGTATTACAATCTTTGGCCGCAGGTGCCGTCCTGATTTACATCGTTCACCAGGCTTTTCATGGGGGATTATCCATCGGGGATGTGATGCTGTTTATCGGAGCCGCGGTTCAGTTCAATGAAGGAATCAATGAAATGTTCGCTGCTTTTGCGATCGGAGCAAGAGAAACGAGGCACCTCGGAAATGTGCATTCTTTTTTAAACAGCAAAAATTCCATGGAAAATGGGGAAACCGCTCCAGCTGTTCAAAAGCAAAAAGGATTTACATGTGATCAAGTGGAATTTTCTTATGATGGAACCAAAACGGTACTTGATATTCAACAGCTTGATATTCCATTGAATAAGACGACCGTTCTCGTGGGAGAAAACGGATCAGGCAAAAGCACACTCGTTAAATTGCTTCTGCGTTATTTTGATCCCAATCAAGGCACGATCTCGTATAATGGTTTACCGCTTTATAAGTATGATATAGAGCATTACCGGTCAAATGCCGCGGCCGTGTTTCAGGATTTTTTGCGGTACGAAATGACATTGAAATACAATATCGGTCTGGGCGACATTTCTTCATGCACCGACTTGGCCAAAATAAAAAGTGCTTCGGCTTTCGGCGGAGTGGATCAGTTTTTGCATAAGCTTGAAGACGGCTATGAAACAGAGCTTGGCAGATTGTTCGGCGGCAGGAATTTGTCGGGGGGAGAATGGCAGCGGATCGCCATATCCCGCGCATTTATGCGTGATGAGTCTGCCGACATTTTAATATTTGATGAACCCTCTTCTGCGCTGGATGTATTTATTGAGGAAGAGATATTTGATAAGCTGCAAAAGCTGACGCAGGGCAAAACAGTCATTATTGTCTCGCACCGGTTAAGCACGGCCCGTTTTGCCGACCACATCATCTTTTTAGAAAAAGGAAGGGTGGCGGAGGCCGGAACCCATCAAGAATTGATGAAAAATCAGGCACAGTACGCAGAGCTTTATCGCCTGCAAGCTGAAAAATACGCGCAATAAAGGAGAAAGCAATGAGCAATATAGAAGAACTTCGTCTTTTTCGAAAAGAAGATATTGAATGGCTGCAGACCTGGTTTGAGGATGCAGAGGTGAAAAGGCGGCTGGAAGGGATGCTCCCTCTTGACGAATGGTTCAATTTTGCAGGCGGTAATGAAAACTACCGGGTATGGGCGGCTTTAGAGGACGGCAAGCCTGTCGGCGTTGTCATGGTTGAAGTTGAGGAGGACTTGACCGGGAACATTGCCCTTTTAGTCGATCCGTTTTTGCGCGGAGGGGGATATGGAAAAGCGCTCATCAAAAGGACGATGGCATTGCCGGAAATGAGCCGGATCAACAAATGGTTCGCCGGAATTGAAGAGGATAACAAGAGGTGCTTAGCGTGCTTCCGATCCGTCGGGTATTCATTGGAACACGAACAGCCGGACGAAGACTGCTACTACTCTCTTATTTATTTCCCGGAATCTTAAATAAGGAGCATAAGAAGATGAACTTGATCAAATGGATTTTGTTTTCCGTTATTTCATTCGCCTTTTTTCAGCCGGCACCAGCCGCTCTATTAAAAGAAAAGGACGACTATACTATTCTTGTTTATATGATTGGTTCTGACATGGAAAGCGATTTTCATATGGCAAGCGATGACATTCAGGAAATGATGGATGCGGGTTCATCTTCAAACGTCAATGTCGTTCTTCAGACAGGAGGAGCAAAAAAATGGGCGAACCCGTCGATCAGTCACAAGGTGAATCAGAGGTGGAAAGTTGAACATCAGAAGCTGGTGCCCCTCGAAAATGTCGGGAAGAAAAATATGGACAGTCCCGGCTCCGTCACAGATTTTATCACATGGGGAGTCAAAACATATCCGGCTAAAAAATATGTATTGATCTTTTGGGGGCATGGGCTTGGCTCAGTTGACGGCTACGGGGGAGACGAAAACTTCGGCAATAAGAAAATGAAAATAAGCGAGCTGCAGTCGGGAATCAAAACGGCCTATGAACATACGAAGCAAAAGTTTGATTTAATCGGTTTTGACAACTGCAAAATGGCCGGGATTGAAACGGCATATGCCTTGAGGGATTATGGTAAGTACATGCTGGCTTCAGTCGACTATACGAATCAAAACGGCTGGGATTATAAAAGGGCGCTGCAGTCTGTACAAGACGACCCTTCAATCGATCCGAAAGAGCTTGGCAGGGAAATCGCTGCAGGCTACGTACAGCAGTCAAAAGAAAACGGTGAAACAGAAGACCTGCAGCAGTCTTTAATTCAATTGAACCGTGTCAAAGACGCTGTCGATGCCCTCGACAGATTGAGCGTAAACATGAACCTGGCATTGAAAGAGCCTGACGGAAAGCGCCTGCTCCACTACGCGCGTCTCGCTGCTGAAGATTATGCAGATGAATCGGATATGGTTGATTTGGCGGATTTGTCAAGCTTGATCGGTCAGCAGATCGGAGCCGAGAAAGAAGCAAAAGAGGTCGTAAAATCCGTCAAGAAGGCTGTCATCATGAACATCAAATCTCCGGAGCATCCAAGAGGAAGCGGCATGTCCGTTTATTATCCGGCCAGAGACAACCATAAGCGGTTTGCGGAAAAATCGAAAATATACCGCCTGCTTGACTTCAGCAGCCGGTATCAAACATTCATCAAAGATTACTCGCATTCAACATTTAACTTTGATCTATAGTTGCGTTTAACAGCAAAAAAGCGCCGGCGGAAAAACCGGCACTTTTTTTATCGGCTCATGTGCTTCCGGATCAATGGAAGTCCGTAGATGATGAAAGCGGCGACATGGGCGATGACAACGTTGAGAATAAAGAGTGCGATCATGAGAGAGTGTCCTGTAGGAGAAAGGCTGCTGGTCATATAGAAAAAGAAGAATACCCACATTAAAATGATGGGCGGAATAGAAGAAATTGCGACCTTTTTGTTGTCCAGCCATAAAAATAAAGGAGTGGCGCTTGCAATCAGCAAGTAAGCGAAAAACATATCCATGCGTTTTCAGCCCCTTTCGATAATGATAGCGCTGTCAAAAAAAGCGGAATGAAACATCAATTGTGTCTAATTGGAGAATATTTTGTGAACATTCTGTTACATTTATTATACCACGTTCTTCGAAAAATGATACATACTGGAAAGCATTTTCCGCTCCAACTATCGGCTCAATTTTCACGGTGATTCAGTTAGGACATAAAGGGTGAAGGGGAGAAGAAGTGAATAGCGAAAATGCGTGGAGGAGATTGATCATGCGAAAGTTAGCCAAGAACCGCGCGTTTCCTATACGAGGCCGGCAGGCTTACGGGAAGCGAAGAAGCGGACAGGCGGATCGTACGATAAGGCCGCAGACCCCTTGGATCAACGATTTTTTTCTAAACAAAAAAGGCCCTCGGCATTTGGCGCCGGGAGCCTTTTATTTGTCTAAAAAATAAAGTTGGCACACAGTACAATGACAGGCAGCGTAATAAGCGTCCGAACGAGAAAAATCAAGACGAGGTCAAGGAACGTCACCGGGATTTTGGAACCTAGCAAAAGGCCGCCGACTTCGGACATGTAGATTAATTGTGTAACCGATACACAGGCGATGATGAACCTGGTCATTTCACTTTCAATGCCGCTTCCGAGCACGGACGGCAGGAACATGTCGGCAAACCCGACGACAAGCGTTTGTGAGGCCTCAGCGGCTTCAGGAACCTGCAGCAGCTCGAGAAGAGGAATGAACGGCAGTCCAAGCCATTTGAAAACCGGCGTATATTCAGCGACAATCAGCGCGGCTGTGCCGAGCGCCATGACGACGGGAGCGACGCCCATCCACATATCGAGTACGTTTTTAGCCCCGTCCTGCAAGAAATCTTTGACGCTTGTATTTTGTTTTGCTTTTGCGACAGCCTGGCTGAGCCCCCATTGGAACGGAGTGTATCCTTCGGGAATCTTCTCTTGATCCTGATCCGCTTGATCTGTAATATAAGTATCAGCCTTTCTTGATAAAGGCGGAATCCGCGGGCTGATCACCGCAGCTGCGGCACCCGCCAGCAATATCGTCAAATAAAACGGAACGAACATATGAGGAAGGCCAACCTGTGAAATAATCACAAGGCAAAACGTGATGGAGACGACTGAGAAAGTCGTGCCGATGACGGCGGCCTCACGCTTCGTGTAGAATCCTTCTTCATACTGTTTGCTCGTCAGGAGCACGCCGATCGTGCCGTCGCCGAGCCATGAAGCCATACAATCGATCGATGACCGCCCCGGCAGCTTAAAGACAGGCCTCATCAGGTTTTTCATCAAAGCGCCGCACAGTTCGAGCAAGCCGAAATTCAACAGAAACGGCAGAAAAAGGCCTGCAAATAGAAAGACGGAGAAGAGAACGGGAAGCAGGCTGAATAATAATGTTCCGCCGGTACTCTTGGCATACACCGCTTCAGGTCCGATCTTAAAGTACGCCATCACGGCGAAAATCATGCCGACTAGGCGGACGATATACCAAAATAAAGATACATTCAGCAGGTTATAGAAAAACTCGCTTTTTTTGATGAAAGCCGGATGAAAGGTTTTGGTGATAAAGGTTAAGATAAATGTTGCGGTTACGATGACCGTCATGATCAGCGGCAATTGCTGCTGAAGCAGCTCCTGCAATGCATTTGAAAAAACAGCAATTGGAATCGTTAAATTTCCTTCAATTTTAACGGGAATCATAAACAGAATAATTCCGATAAGCGAAGGGACCAAAAATTTTATGATATCAAGCCGTTTACGCTTTTGAAGTGCTTTATCCAAATGAAAAACTCCTTATGAATTGGTGATTCTGTACCACTTCTGCCGGAGGCAAAAGTTTAATTTTATGCAACATTACTCATTTTAATACATTTCAAGCAAAAATCAATGAATTTATCACATTCGACAATAGTTGGAAAAATCCTTTAAAATAGAATAGGAATTTGTTCGCAATAAAATCGAAACATTTTGTTCTTTTGTACGTCATATCATTTGTGAGGAAGCGGATGCCGTCTTCCTGCATTAATTCATTGTGTCATATTATAAGGGCGGGATTTCGAATGAGTCAGAAAAAGAATATTACAAATCCCTTTTACCAGGGGGATTTGATTTTTGTCTATATTGTCTTTTTTATCATAAGCGTTGTGGCTGTGTACGCTGCTCAGCAGTTTAATCAATATAATGAACCCTTTGCGATGAAACAGTCCCTTTACTATTTACTGGGGGCCTTCATCATCATCGTGTTTCTTTATTTTGATTTGGAGCAGCTTGAAAAGCTCAGCTTTTATTTCTATCTGCTCGGCATTTTGATGCTGATCGTGTTAAAGTTCAGTCCGGCATATATCGGATCATACAGGTTTGCGCCGGTCATCAACGGTGCCAAAAGCTGGTTTATGCTTCCCGGGTTTACGCTGCAGCCGTCGGAATTTATGAAAATCGGGCTGATCATGTACTTGGCTTCCTTCATGTCTAAAAACGGCCCTGTCGGCAAGCGTACGTTGAAAGAAGACTGGATTTTTCTGCTGAAAATCGCCGGTATCATCATTGTTCCGTTCGGCTTGATTTTAGAGCAGGATACGGGTACAGCCGGGATCGTCGCGTTTGTGATCCTTGTGATGGTATTCCTGTCGGGCGTGAACTGGAAATTGATCTCTCTTATCTTCGGAACGGGTCTTGCAGCCGTTGCTTTGATTTTATATGTCATCATCAAATTTCCCGATGTTGCGGGAGCGCTCGGGGTTGAACAATACCAAATCAACCGCGTTATGACCTGGGTCAATCCGAGCGAACAGAATGCCGACGATAAAATGCAGGTCGAAAGGGCGCAAATGGCGATCGGTTCAGGAAAAGTATTCGGAAATGGTGTAAGCGATCTTCAAGTCTATGTACCTGAGGCGCAAACAGACTTTATTTTTGCCGTCATTGGCGAGAGTTTCGGGTTTGTCGGATGCACTTTTGTTGTCATTATGTTTTTCTTCTTAATTTACCGGCTTGTCGTGCTCATCGACCGAATACATCCGTTCAGCAGGTTTGCCTCATTTTTCTGTGCGGGCTTTACCGCTTTAATTGTCATTCATACCTTTCAAAATATCGGAATGAATATCGGCATTATGCCCGTGACCGGCGTCCCACTGCTTTTGGTCAGCTATGGGGGCAGCTCAGTCGTAGCAACCTTGCTCGGCTTCGCGGTTGTCTACAATTCAAGCTGCCAGTTAACAAAGTATCAAAGCTATATGTTCAAATAACAGCCTGATGTATGCGGGCTGTTATTTTATTCACCCTTTTTCGCAATGTGAACGGTTGTTCATGCTATAATGAAAGTTAGTGCTTTTGATGAAGAAATAAGGCGGGGTATAATGGGCCAGAAGAAAAATACGACAAGTCCCTATTATCAGGGCGATTTGATTTTTATATTAGCCATGTTCTTTTTAATCAGTGTGATCGCTGTTTACGCTGCGGAGCCGTCTTTTTCACCGAAGGGTTATCCGGCAAAGCAATTGTTCTTTTATCTGCTCGGCATTTCGGTGATCGTCGGCTTTCTCTATTTTGATCTGGAGCAGCTTGAAAAGTTAAGCATTTACATATATTTATTCGGCATCTTGTCGTTGCTCGTGTTAAAAGTTAGTCCGGAGTCGATCGCTCCGATTAAAAACGGCGCAAAAAGCTGGTTTCAATTTGGTACGATCACGCTGCAGCCGTCGGAATTTATGAAAATCGGCCTGATTATGATGCTGGCTTCGGTGATTTCCAAAGCAAGTCCGAAAGGCTCGCGCTCGATGCAGGAGGATGTTCGCCTGTTGCTGAAAATCGCGGGAGTGTCGGCGGTTCCGGTCGGATTGATTTTAATGCAGGACGCCGGTACGGCCGGTATCTGCATGTTCTTTGTCGCCGTTATGGTGTTTTTATCAGGCGTGAACTGGAAGCTGATTTTCATAGTCGCGGGATCGGGCATCACGCTCGTACTGCTCGTTCTGTTTTTGGTGATCAATTTTCCGGAGTTTTCAAAGGATACATTGCATATCCAGCAATATCAGATCAACCGGGTGATGACATGGGTCGATTCGAGCCAGCAGGACGCGAATGATACGTATCAGACCGAAAAAGCCGTTACGGCGATCGGCTCAGGAGAAATCTTCGGAACGGGCATTAACAATTTGAAAGTATACGTTCCTGAAGGCCAAACCGATTTCATCTATGCCGTCATCGGCGAAAGTTTCGGCTTTATCGGCTGTACATTTGTCGTCATCATGTTTTTCCTTCTCATTTACCGGCTTGTCGTGCTGATTGATAAGATACACCCGTACAACAAGTTTGCATCGTTTTTCTGTGTTGGGTATACGGCGCTGATTGTCATCCACACATTCCAAAATATCGGAATGAACGTCGGGCTGATGCCGGTTACGGGCGTTCCCCTTCTGTTCATCAGCTACGGAGGGAGCTCTGTATTGTCCGCGCTGATCGGCTATGCGATCGTTTATAACGCCAGCTGCCAGCTGACGAAATATAAAGGCTATATGTTTAAATAAAAAAGACAGCCGAATCAGGCTGTCTTTTTAGTCTTGGTTTAAAAATGCTAGAGCCGCCGACACAAGAATTTTCGCCGCGTTCAGCATGCCTTTTTCATCGATGTCAAACATCGGGTGATGGTGCGGGTAAACGGCTCCAGTCTGCGGATTGCCCGCGCCGGTAAAAAAGAATGATCCAGGGACATGTTCAAGATAATAAGAGAAATCTTCGCCGATCATATTCGGTTCGAGTTCGATGACGGCTTCAGGGCCGACGACATGTTTGGCGCATTGACGGACGATGTCCGTTTCATTTTCATGGTTGACGACAGGCGGGTAGCCTTTTTCATAATCGAGTGAAAACGAGGCCCCGTTGCTGTCGCAGACGCCTTTAATTACGCGTTCGATCTCGGCGATGATCGTTTCCTGGACATGCTTTGAAAAGGTGCGGACCGTTCCTTCAATGACCGCTTCTTCGGCAATGACGTTAAATGCCTGGCCTGAATGAAATGTTCCGATCGACAAGACGGCTGCTTCTGTCGGATCGATTCTGCGGCTGACGATTTGCTGGAGATGGTTGACGACCGAGGCTCCCGTGATTAAAGCGTCTGTCGTTAGGTGAGGCGCGCCTCCGTGTCCGCCCCGCCCGGATATCGTGACTTTAAATTTATCAGCGGCTGCCATCATCGGGCCTGATTTGACACCGACTTGACCGACGGGCATCGGAGCCCAGATGTGGGTGCCGAAAATGGCATCCACGCCTTCGAGACAGCCGGCTTCAATCATCGGCTTGGCGCCGCCTGGTGTAACCTCTTCACCGAATTGATGGATCAGCACGACATTTCCCTTCAAGTCTTTTCGATGCTTTGCCAGGGCTTTTGCGGCTGTGAGGAGAGCAGACGTGTGGGCATCGTGCCCGCAGGCATGCATGACGCCGGGGACAGTCGACCGGTACGGAACATTTTTTTGATCCTGTAAAGGCAGAGCGTCGAAATCGGCTCTCAAGGCGACCGTCTTGCCGGGGCGGCCGCCTTTAATGTGACCGACGACCCCTTGGCCGCCGACATTCGTTCTCACGCCAATCCCGAGGCTTTCCAAGTAATTTGCAATGGTGAGCGGTGTATTGACCTCGCGATGGGAAAGCTCCGGATATTGGTGAAAATGTCTCCTTAGTTCGATCATTTCCGGAAATAATGCATCTAATTCTTCAATTACGGATTTCACCGTCATCTCCCTTTCCGATTCGAAAATAGTAAGACAATTCTATCATTTTACCATATGAAATTGAATCCATCTGCAGTCCGCCAAACCGTTTTGCTTTAGAGAAAAGCAGATATTGGATATGATAAAGGTTGAGGAGGTAAGAGGATGAATAAAACGATTGAAACTATTTTAAATCACCGTTCGATCAGGTCTTTTACAGATCGGCTCCTGACCGAAGAAGAGGTTCGCCTGCTTGTGGAGAGCGCTCAAAGCGCATCGACGTCAAGCTATATTCAAGCATATTCAATCATCGGTGTCACCGATCCGGACAAGAAGCGCAAGCTTGCGGAATTGGCCGGGAACCAGCCATATGTTGAAAAAAACGGCCATCTGTTTGTATTTTGCGCAGATCTTTACAGGCATGACAAAATCGCTCGGAAAAAGGGTGTAGATATTACAGCTTCTCTTGAAGGGACGGAAACCTTTATGGTCAGCGTCATCGATGCAGCGCTTGCCGCTCAAAATATGTCAATAGCGGCCGAATCAATGGGCCTCGGCATCTGCTATATCGGTGGGATTCGCAACAATTTGAACGAAGTCTCCGAGCTTCTTGAAACACCTGAATACGTTCTTCCGCTGTTCGGGCTTGTCGTCGGCCAGCCGGCCAACCCTTCGGCCAAAAAACCGCGTCTGCCGCTTGATCACATTTATCATGAAAATGTCTATCAAGCGGATGATGCCGAGTTTGAAAAGCATTTGTCCGCATATGACGAAACGATTTCAAACTATTATCAAAAGCGGACGGACGGCAAACGGTCTGACAAATGGACAGACCAGATCACCGGCAGCCTCAAAAAGCCGCCGCGTGCGTATATGAATGAATTCGTTAAAGGAAAAGGTTTGAACAAAAGGTAAGGAACCTCCCCTCCGACTCGGAGGGGACTTATCTTATCAGCATGTATTGAAGGAAAAGATAAAACATCAGCCAAAAGGGCAGACTGAAAAGGATTCCGAATAAACAGCCTTTTGCAAAGCGTTCTTCTACGGCTGGCGGGTGCGTTTTTTGCTTCGTCTCATTCATCAGTACTGGGAGCTCCTTTAGTTTATCCATGATACTATTATTTCTTTTTGCGCAGAAAAAGTAAACGAAGATTTGGGGTGAAAAAGATGTTGTCATTAAGCATACTGGATCAGACTCCTGTTTCTGAAGGAAGCAAACCTGAACTGGCTTTGCAGCATACGGTGGAGCTTGCGCAAGCGGCGGAGCGGCTCGGATACAAGAGGTTTTGGGTTTCTGAGCACCATTTTTCCAGGAACTTGGCAGGGTCAAGTCCGGAGGTTCTGATCGGTTATCTTGCGGCTAAAACAGAGAAGATCCGTATAGGATCCGGCGGCGTCATGCTTCCGCATTACAGCGCCTACAAGGTGGCGGAAAACTTCCGCGTCTTGGAAGGACTAGCGCCCGGCAGGATTGATCTAGGTGTCGGACGTGCTCCGGGAGGGATGCCGATCGCTTCAATGGCCCTTCAAAATGGAGGAAGACGGATGGCTGACCAATATCCAGAACAAATTCAGGACCTCGTCACATATTTATACGATCAAGCCGATGAACATCACCGCTTTCCCAACTTGACCGCAACGCCGAACATCGCCACAGCGCCCGCTGTTTGGCTGCTCGGCTCCTCAGGGGAAAGCGCAAGGCTTGCCGCCCAAACAGGGGCATCATATACATTTGCTCAATTTATTAACGGTGAAGGCGGAGAAGAGGCGGCCAGACTGTACAAAGAGAGGTTCGAACCTTCTGTATTAGGGGAACAGCCAAATGTGATCGTTGCCGTATTTGTGATTTGCGCTGAGACAGAAGAGAAAGCGGAGAACCTTGCCAAAAGCTTGGATTTTTCTTTATTGGCCAATGAACAGGGGATGGTGACCGAAGGCTTTCCATCATTGGAAACGGCCCTGTCCTATCAATATTCTCCTTATGAAAGAAAGAGAGTGGAAGACAATCGAAAACGGATGGTCATCGGAACGCCGCAGCAGGTAAAGGAACAGCTGCTTGAACTGGCCGGCGCTTACGGAACGGACGAAATCATGGCGGTGACGATCACCCACGATTTTCAAGACAGATTGGATTCATACCGGCTGCTGGCCGAAGCGTTTCATCAGTCAATTTAGCGTTTTTGCTGAAAAAAATCGAGAAAATGGCGGATTGGGAAAAGAATAAACAGAATGCATATGTATAAAGCGGTAAACAGCCAGCTGATCGGAATGAGGATGATGGTATCGACGGTTTGCTCCGCAGCTTTTTGAAAAGGCTTGGGCTCGCGCTTCTGCAGGTTGACGGCGAAGTACAAAATCGTGAAAAATATAAAGCAGACAATAATGAAGGATAAGCCGAATAATACGATAAAAGAAAGCATATACACGATGTCCTCCGATTGCTTTTTTCACGTTTTGAAGAGAAGGGGGAGCTTCTCCTGAACGCATTATCCGTATTTTAACATAAAAAAGCCTTGTTGAGTGGTTCTCAACAAGGCTTGTCATTATTCGACGATAAAAGGGTCTTCCGTCAATACGTAGCTTGATTTCCCTTTGGCGGATGCATAGGCAAGCATATAGTATTTTCCGGACTTAAGGGATGCGGCGTCATTGATTTTGCCGTTCCATTGATAAGATTGATAGCCTTTGCCCTGGTTTTTGTAAACGCCGGCCTGGCCGAGAAGGTTCAGGTTTTCATCATAGACGAGAAATGCGAGCTCTTCAGCCCCGCCCGGCAGGTAGGCTTCGATCGTGTAAGCGCCCTGCTTTGCTCCCGGTTCAACTGTTACGGATGTGACGCGCGGGTAGTCTGGCTCTTTGACGATCAATAGGAGCGGGATTTCGGCGACTTTTCTTCCGTCTTCACGGATGTAAACCGTGCCTTCATATGTGCCTGCTTTCGTTTTCGCGGAATTGACGGTTACTTTTGCCGCTGCTTTACCTGTTTGATTGGCCGGTACCACGACTCGTTCCGTTCCTGATACCGTGATGCCCGTTCCTTTAAAGGAGTATTCGAGCTGATAGGCTTTTCTGTGTGAAGAAAGGTTTTCAATCGTGAACGCTTGTTTTTTCGTCTGTTTCCCTTTGTCTTTCAGGAATGTTCCGTATGAATGGCTGCCCGGCGTTACAATGGATGAAGCTTTAAGGGCCTCCATGATGCGGATGCTGCCCGCTCCTTGCGTATTGTGAGGGAGAGGCTTTCCATTTTCATCCGTCAGTTTTTCCGCCGTATTCATCAGTACGCCTTTGATTTGCTCAGGCGTCCAATCCGGTTTGGCCTGCTTTAATATGGCTGCCGTTCCCGCGACATGCGGGGAAGCCATGCTTGTTCCCTGTTTTGAACCGTAACCGTACGGGTTTTTCGGATCGTGGGTCGGAATGGTGCTGACGATGTTGACGCCTGGCGCTGAAACGTCAGGTTTAATCATCCATGTATCCATGACAGGCCCGCGGGACGAGAATGAGGCAATTGTTTCCCCCAGCTTTTTGTCCAATTTGAAAGAAAAGACAACGGAGTGTTTCCCTTCTTTGATCTGTTGAACAAGCTTTTCGCCCTCTTCTTTTGACAATTTGACGGTCGGTACGGCCATCCCCATGACGTTTGCCTCGATTTCCCCTGTTGCATTATTGTAAATCACGGCTCCGATAGCGCCGGCGTTTTTGGCATTTTCAGCCTTATCAACAAATGGTATGACGCCTCTCTGGATAACCGCAACTTTTCCTTTCACATCTTTGCCTGAGAAATCGTCAGCTTGTCCGAGGCCGGCTTCAACGAGTTCCACCTCTTGACCGTTCAATGCTTCAAGATCCTTTTCCTCTTGGTATCCCATCACCTTTGCTGATGAATACGAAGGAAGCGTCACCGAATACTCATTATACGGAAGCTGTGATGCGCCGACGGAAATCGCAACCCTTGATGTTCCCGGCGAGCCGACCGTCCAGTTTTCCGGTCCGCTGTTACCGTTTGACGTAACGGCGACAACCCCTTCAGCCATCGCCCAGTCCAGTGCGATGCTTGTTGCATAATCAGGGCTGTTCAGCGAATTTCCCAATGAGAGGTTCATCACTTTTGCTCCGTCTGCAACGGCTTTTTCAATGCCCGCAATCACATTCTCGGTTGTGCCTGAGCCGCCGGGGCCGAGCACGCGGTAAGCAAGAAGCGTTGCTTCAGGCGCCACGCCTTTAATCTGTCCGTTCGCGGCGATTGTTCCTGCAACATGAGTGCCGTGATCAGTCGCTCCGCCGCGCGGGTCGCCTGTCGGTGTTTCCTGTGGATCATAATCATTATCCACAAAGTCATAGCCCTTATATGGGCCGAAATTATTCTTTAAGTCGGGATGGGTGTAATCCACGCCCGTATCAATAACGGCTACCTTAATGCCTTTACCGGTATAGCCCGATTTCCATGCCTGATCCGCTCCGATGAACGGGGCACTTTTATCCATCTGTGGATAAATGGCGTCTGCTGCAAGTGTCACGTCTTTTCCTTTTACGCTGTCAGGTTTGTAAGTTGCGTTTGGATAAACCGCTTTAACTTCCTTGACGGCGAGCAGCTTTGGAATTTCACTGGCCGGCAGTTTCATAGAAAAGCCCGAAAATACACGGTCGTATTCGCGGTTTACTTTCGCTTTTTTAAGTGTTTTCAGCGCTTTGCTTCGAGCTGTTTTTAGAGAAGCCTTCGTTTGTTTTTCTCCGTCCGCTTTTGCTTCGGCAAGCGACTTTTCTTTCAGTTCCACGATAACCGTCGTCTGTTTATCAGACGTCACATCAATATCACCGTAGATTTCAGCTTTCTCAAGCTCAGGCGACTTTTTATCGGGAACGGAAGTTGCCTGCACTCCGGTGAGGAATGTGGATAACGCAAATAATAGAATAAAAGCCATAACAAAATAGCGCACGATACTTTTTCTCAATCTGTTTTCCCCCTTCTGGATAAATGTTTCTTTGTAATTATTAGAGTTTCGAACTTTTAAAATATTCTCTCAGTTTCAAAAAAATCCTTCTATATATAGAAATAATTTTCAAAGATTCAATGTATTGGAGTGAATTTCTCTAGATTTATGCACAATTTACTGTGTATAAGTGAATAAACTTGTGTATAGATATTGTAGGGAATATACGTTCTTATACTAAATATTGAATAAGTATGTGGATATGTGGATATATCCTGTGGGTAATATGTGTTTATCCTTAGGATAAGCTGTGAGTAAGTTACATTCATGGTTTGTATCCGCTGAATCATGCGATTCCTTCAGTTTTCAACAAAACTTCTAAAAACTAGAATCATTTTGCACACACATTGTGACAAACATTTTCATTTTGCTGGGATAAGATAGAGCAAGAAAGTTTAATAGAGTTGCTAGTTTTATCAAAACGAAACTGGAGGGATCGGTATGAAAGGTTTGATATCATTTTTAAAATTATGGACAGCCGTGCTGCTGAATGCGGTGATGCCTGTCAGAGAAAATCAGATGAAGGTGACGGCGTTCGCCGGCGGTACATATCAGGCTGCCGATGCTTATCAGGCAGGCGGCTTTTCGGAAAAAAGAGAAGAGAAGACAGAGCGGATGTCGGGCTGTAAGAGAATGAAGCCCGGCAGTTATACGACAGAACCCAGCCGGGCTGTTTGCAAAAAAGCGGTGAAAAGGGTAAGAGCCGGACCAACTCTTTACACGGGAACTTAAACAAGGTAAAATCCCACTCATAATGGGAAGTGGGTGACAGCTTTGAAAATCTATAAAGTATTGAACAACAATGCAGCAATCATAAAGGAGGATGGTCAAGAAAAAATTGTCATGGGACCTGGTATCGCTTTTCAAAAAGGCAAAAACGATACCATTCCAAGAAACAAGGTAGAAAAAATTTTTACCATTCATGAAGAAAATGAAAAGTTTAAACAAATCCTCGAAACACTTCCGGAAGAACATATTGAAGCTGCCGAAGAGATCATCAGCTATGCGGAAGGGCAGCTGTCCGCACCGTTGAGCGATCATATCCACATCGCCCTTGTGGATCATTTGTCATTTGCGATCGAGCGAGTCCGCAAAGGATTCGTCATTCAAAATAAATTGTTAAATGAAATCAAAGCGCTTTATAAAAAAGAATATGAGATCGGACTCTGGGCAATCGATTTGGTCAAAGAAAAACTGAAAGTCGAATTGCCTGATGATGAAGCGGGTTATATTGCGCTGCATATTCATACCGCAAAAATGGATGCGGAAAACATGCAGAAGACTCTAAAATACACGAACATCATCAAAGAATTGATAGAAAAAATCGAATGCTGTTTCAATCAGAAGATTGACGAAAACAGCATCTCATATCAGCGTCTTGTCACGCATCTCAGGTATGCCATCAACCGGCTGGAATCAAATGAAGCGTTTCATGTCATGGACGATGACATGCTTTATTTCATCCGGCAAAAGTATCCTGAAAGCTACCGATGTGCGGCAGGGCTGGCGGATTACGTAAAAACTGAATATGATCTTCATCTTCCGGAATCAGAAGTCGGATATATTACGCTGCATGTCCAGCGTTTAAATGATTCCTATAGGTAATACCGCCTGATATCGCGCGATCAGGCTTTTTTTAGGTCGATTTTCACAGAGAATAAAAAAGTAGTTGACGAAAGCGTTATCACATAATAAAATGAAAGCGTATTAAAAAATAAATACCGGGGATTGTGACTGGTAAAGCAGGCAAGACCTAAAATTTGCTAGATGAATGGGGAAAATCTATCCTCCATTCGTTGGTGAATTTTAGGTCTTTTCTGCTTTTTTTTAAAAAAAAAGGAGGAGTCATCATGATTCATAAAGAAATCGCTGTACGTCTTATACAGCTTCTTGGCGGAGAAGATAATGTCATCAGTGCAGCTCATTGTGCGACAAGGCTTCGTTTGGTGATTAAGGACGAAGCAAAAATCGACCAGGAAAAGGTCGAAGAGCTGGAAGGTGTAAAAGGAGCCTTTTCAAGCTCTGGTCAATACCAGATTATTTTCGGAACAGGGCTTGTTAATAAAGTGTATGAACAGTTTGCCAAAGAGCTGAATCTTGACCAAAAGGAAACGGTTCAGCACAGCGATGCCGCAAAGGGAAAAATGAATCCTTTAGCGCGATTTGCGAAAACGCTGTCAAATATTTTCGTGCCAATCATCCCGGCCATTGTTGCAAGCGGTTTATTAATGGGGCTGTTGGGAATGATGAAGGCATTTCAGTGGGTCGATCCTGATGCGGCGCTGTATAAAATGCTTGATATGTTCTCGAGCGCGGCATTTATTATCCTTCCGATCTTGATCGGTGTCAGTGCTGCGAAAGAGTTTGGCAGCAATCCTTACCTGGGGGCTGTACTTGGAGGAATTTTAATTCACCCGAGCTTGTTCAATCCTTGGGGACTTGCAACTGCATCACCGGATGTGATGGACTTTTACGGACTCAAAATCGAGATGCTTGGCTATCAAGGAACCGTTGTTCCAATTTTGCTTGCCGTATATGTGATGAGTAAAATCGAAAAAGGCGTAAGAAGAATCGTTCCAAATGCGATCGATCTATTAGTAACACCGTTTGTCACGATTATTTCAACGGGATTCATTGCTTTTATCGCGATCGGTCCTTTAGGAAGAATGCTTGGTACAGGGATCACGAACATTTTAACATATGTGTATGACGTTGCCGGGCCTGTTGCCGGACTGATTTTCGGGGGAACATACTCGCTGATCGTTCTAACTGGTGTCCACCACAGTTTCCATGCGATTGAGGCCGGCCTTATCGCTGATATCGGCAGGAACTACCTGCTCCCGATCTGGTCTATGTCCAATGTCGCCCAAGGCGGGGCCGGACTTGCCGTATTCTTTTTGGCAAAGCGTGCAAAAACAAAAGAAATTGCTTTACCTGCCGCTTTCTCTTCTTTTCTCGGCATTACCGAACCTGTTATTTTCGGTGTCAACCTCCGTTACCGCCGGCCGTTTATCGCGGCAATGGCCGGGGGAGCGCTGGGAGCTGCATACGTTGTCTTTATGAATGTTGCAGCAAACGCATACGGTTTGACGGGAATTCCGATGATTGCGATTGTCGCCCCGCTTGGAATGGGCAACCTGATCCACTATTTAATCGGAATGGCGATTTCTGTGACTGTCGCATTTATCACAGCCTTTATCTTAGGCATTAATGAAGACGAGAAAAAGTGACGGAGGGAGGGAAAACGATGAATCAAGATCAGGAGCTTCGTCAAAAGGCAATGAACCGGGTTGAAGAATACCGGGATATTGTAAACCTTGATCCCTATCGGCTGCATTATCATATCATGCCTCCTGTCGGACTGCTGAATGATCCGAACGGGTTCATTCAGTGGAAAGGGGTGTACCATCTTTTTTATCAGTGGATGCCTTTTAAAACGGGGCACGGTGCAAAGTTATGGGGACACTACTCCTCAGCAGATCTGGTTAACTGGCGGCATGAAGAGATCGCCCTCACGCCGAGCGACTGGTTTGATAAAAACGGTTGTTATTCAGGAAGCGCGATCGCTGAAAATGATGTGCTGCATCTGTTTTACACGGGGAATGTCAGAGACGGCGAGGGAAATAGGGAGACCTATCAATGTCTCGCCGTCTCAAAAGACGGCATCTCGTTTGAAAAGCAGGGGGTTGTTGCAAGGCTTCCGAAAGGGTATACGGCTCATTTCCGCGACCCGAAAGTATGGAAAAAGAACGGCAGCTGGTACATGGTGCTCGGCGCCCAGACTGAAAATCTTGAGGGAAGGGCGGTGCTGTTTCAATCGGATAATCTGAAGGACTGGCAGTTCCTCGGCGATATCACAGGTTCAAATACAGATCAGCTCGGGGAATTCGGCTATATGTGGGAATGCCCTGACATGTTCGAACTGGACGGCAAAGACGTCTTAATTGTCTGTCCGCAAGGCCTTGAAGCAGAAGAGATGCTCTACCAAAACGTCTATCAGTCAGGCTATTTTGTCGGTGAATTGAACGAGCTGAAACCCTGGTTTACACACGGAGATTTCGAAGAGCTTGACCGCGGCTTTGACTTTTATGCGCCGCAGACGACAAAAGACGAATCAGGCCGGAGGATATTGGTTGCCTGGATGGGTGTTCCAGACCAAGATGAACAGAGCCAGCCGACGATTCCGCATCAATGGGTGCACTGTATGACATTGCCGAGGGAATTGCATTTACAAAACGATAAAATCGTTCAAAAACCGGTCGAGGAGCTTAGAACGCTCCGCCAAAACGAAAAAAACGCGGCAATATCGCTTAATCAAGGCACCGAAAAATTGGACATTGTTCAACCGGACAAAGCTGAGCTTTTCATCAGTCCGAAAGTTATTGAAGAGGGTTTTGAGATTTCCTTCAGGGGTGCAGCCCGACTCATATACAATAAAGCAGAAGGCATCATAACCTTGGAGAGAAACAGTTATGTTGATGAAAAAACGGAAGCCAGACAGTGCCGTTTGCAGGAGCTTCGCAATTTAAACATCTTTTTAGACGCCTCTTCTATTGAAATCTTCGTCAATGAGGGAGAGGAAGTCTTTACGGCAAGATATTTTCCTTACCCGGGAAATAATGATGTTTGGATCAGTGCCAGAAAAGAAATCATAATGAATGTGACATCCTGGACAATGGCATAAAGGGAGCGGCTGCTGTTTGCTATTTTCTGTACAATCCCTTTATGATATGCTTTTTTTAGAGAGAGTGCAGTATAAAGGGGTTGTTTTTGTGGATCAAAACCAGCAGAAATTGACCGCTATGCGTTTGAAAAAAATAGCGGACCATATTGAGGATACGAGAGAGGAATACAATGGTTTGCTCCTCCAGATGAAGAAGCTGATCGGCGGTATTGAAGATAAACCAATTCCAAATGATGAGGAAGTACAAAAGAAACTTCAGGACACTTATGAACAAATGAAAGAATATGCTCTTTTTGTGGAATCGATCGAATCTTTCTTAAGATCATCTGCAAGAACGATCAAACGGGAAAGCTAAATGAAAGCCCCTTTTACATAAAAGGGGCTTTTTTTATTTGCCGCTGAGTCGTAAAGCGGAGTGCTTTGTCGGCCCGACGTATTGATTCAAACGGAACGATTCGCGAATCGCTTCCGTAATAAACGCTTTTGCAGAATAAATGGCTTCTTTTACATTTGAACCTTTGGCAAGCTCAGCCGTAATTGCCGCGGAGTAGGTGCAGCCCGCCCCGTGCGTGTATGGGGTGTCGATTCTTTCTCCTTCGATCACCTCTGCATCCCGGCCGTCAAATAATACATCTACCGCTTTTTCGTGATTTAGTTTGCCTCCCCCTGTAATGAGGACGTGTTGGGCGCCGAGGCCGTGGATGGCCTTTGCCGCTTCCTTCATTTGCTCAACCGTTTTAATTTCTCCAAGGCGGCTGAGCTGGCCGGCTTCAAAAAGATTTGGCGTAATGACCGTGGCAAGCGGAGCCAAAAGCTCTCTTAAAGCCTTTGCGTGCTCGGGATACAGCACTTCATTTGCCCCTTTGCATACCATAACCGGATCAATGACGACATTTTTCATGCTGTGCTTCTTAATTGTGTCTGCCGCCAATTCAATTATGTCAACTGTCGGAAGCATGCCCGTTTTCATCGCATCTACACCGATGCCGTCCACAATCGTCGACAGCTGAGCGCGGATGACTTCCGTATCAACTGGGAACACCTGATGATTCCAATTGTTCTCAGGGTCCATGGCGACAACAACCGTAAGGGCCGTCATTCCATAGACGTTCTTTTCCTGGAACGTTTTTAAGTCCGCCTGAATGCCGGCGCCTCCGCTTGAGTCAGAGCCGGCGATTGTCAGTGCTTTGTGCATTGTCATGTTCAGTCAATCCTCCACGATAAGAGATTCCATCCAAAGTTGGTTTATTACTTATTATAGACAGCTTTTCGCAAGATCACAATGAAATGGCTGCCGCTTTATAGTGCAGCGGTCCTCTGCAAAATTTCGTGAATGGATTGGCATAAAAAACCAGACCATCTTTTGATCCATGTGAAATTATTCGCATTATGCTTTAATATGTTTAGAATGAAATAAGAAGGAGCGTATATCACAAACATGAACATATCTATCGTAGTTGTCACGCATAATCGGGTCACCGCTTTGTGCGAATTGCTTGAATCTATTGCAAAACAGTCTGTTGAACCGTTTGAAGTTATTATTGTTAATGATGCCGGGGAGAGCGTCGACTTTGTTGAGCGCCTTTATTCAGAGCTTCCGATCAGAGTTATACATCTGAAAGAAAACGTGAAGCATGTAAAAGCGAGAAATATAGGGGTGAAAGAAGCTTCCGGAGACGTTATTATGCTGTGTGATGATGATGATTTTTTCACGCCGTGCCATATGGAGAGAATGTTGAATGCGCTGGAGACCGCCGATTTTGTTTATTCGGATGCTGAGATTGTGTCTTTTGAAGAAAAAGAGGATATGAGAATTCCGACAAGCCGTTACCTTTTTGCGTATTCCTTTAACTTGGATGAAATGAGGAAGTTTTCTACATATGTTCCTTCAGGAAGTATGTACAAACGATCTCTTCATGACGAAATCGGCTACTTCGATCCTGCCGTCCACAATTATTGGGATTGGGACTTTTTCCTGAGAGCGGCTGAGCGGTTTCGCGTGAAAAGAGTTCCTTTCGCAAGCGTAATCTATGCGTTTTCAGACCAGGGTGACAACCAGTCCGGAGATCTTGGCGGAATGAGGCAGTATTACTTGGATGTCTTGAGTGAAAAGCATCAGCTTGGCAAGCTGCCGACAAAGAACTTTTTCGTGCTACTCGAAGAACCTGCCATGAAAAAAAGGGAAGCGGAAAGCGAAATCGTCTGGGATGGAAAACCGGTTGCATCCAGGCTCACTGCTGCAAGACAATTGAACTAAGGAGGCCTGAACATTGAAACAGATTTTGAATGACAGCTGGTGGCAACAGCTGAAGGACGAGTTTGATAAGCCTTATTATCAAGAACTGAGGGAAATGCTGAAAAGGGAGTATGCTGAACACACCGTATATCCTGAACCGAACGATATATACAATGCTTTGCATTATACTTCCTATGAAAATGTGAAAGTCGTAATTCTCGGCCAAGACCCGTATCACGGTCCGGGTCAGGCCCATGGCTTAAGTTTTTCCGTACAACCCGGCGTCAATCCACCGCCTTCTTTGAAAAATATTTTTATAGAATTGCAGAATGACATCGGCGCCGACATCCCGAATCACGGTTCTCTCGTCAGCTGGGCTAAGCAAGGCGTTCTGCTGCTGAACACCGTTTTGACCGTGAGACGGGGCCAGGCAAATTCGCATAAAGGGAAAGGCTGGGAACAGCTCACAGATAGTATAATAGATGTTTTAAACAAAAGAGACAAACCGGTCGTTTTTATTCTCTGGGGCCGGCATGCCCAAATGAAAAAAGAACGAATCGATACATCCAAGCATTTTATTATCCAATCGCCGCATCCGAGCCCGTTCTCGGCTAGAAACGGGTTTTTCGGGAGCAGACCGTTTTCAAGAGCCAATCAGTATTTGGAACAAATCGGGGATGAGCCGATTGACTGGTCCCTTCCGAATCTTTAATCGCTAGAACCGCTAAAAAAGCGGTTCTTCGTTTGTCTGGCTCCTGTCTACCTGAGAAGTTTTTTGATGATCCGCAGCCCGTTTTTCGATGAAGGATAACGGAATGAAATGTCAAACAGGTTTGTCTGTTTTAAAACGCTTTTTTCATGGGAAAACGTCTTAAAGCTGTGATACCCATGGTAACTTCCGATTCCGCTTTCGCCTACGCCGCCGAAGGGGAGGTAAGGTGTGGCTGTGTGCATCAGCGTGTCATTGATACATCCTCCGCCAAATGAAATCCGGCTGAGGATGTGCCTCTGTACCGTTTTTTCATTCGTAAACAAATAGAGCGCGAGCGGTTTAGGGCGGCTTTGAACCATTTGGATAACGTCTTCGATCGTTTCATAGCCGATGACGGGAAGGATCGGTCCGAAAATCTCTTCCTGCATGACCGGCGATTCCCAGTCAGGTTCATCGATAATGGACGGAGCAATTTTGAGTGCGTCTTTTTGATATGTTCCGCCTGTGACGATATTCTCGTTTTGTAAAAAGCGGATTAACCGTTCGAAATGACGTTTACTTATGATTTTTCCGTAAGCCAGATGGCTTTCCGGCTTTTCTCCGTAAAATGTTTGGATCGATTGTTTCAGAGCGCGCATCAGCTCATTTTTTACATCTTTGTGTACGAGCAGATAGTCAGGCGCAATGCAAGTCTGTCCTGCGTTTGTCAGCTTTCCGAAAACAATCCTTTGAGCCGCAAGCTTGAGATCAGCATCCTTGTGCACGATGCAGGGGCTTTTTCCGCCAAGCTCGAGGGTGACTGGAATAAGCTGTTTTGCCGCGGCTTCCATGACAACTTTGCCTACGGGAACACTGCCCGTAAAAAAGATATAGTCAAATTTTTGCCGCAAGAGCTCTTGGTTTGTCTTCACTCCCCCTTCAATAACGGACACATATTCGGGCGGAAAGATATCTTTGATCATCTCGGATATAACGGTTGATACGGCGGGAGCAAGCTCAGACGGTTTGATGACGGCGGTATTCCCCGCAGCAAGTGCGCCGATCAGGGGCGAGACGGCAAGCTGAAACGGATAGTTCCATGGCGCGATGATCAGAACCGTGCCGTAAGGCTCAGGAATGACGATGCTTTTTGAACCGATGTGCGAAACGGCCGTTTTGGCCTTTTTCGGTTTGGCCCATTTTTTTAATCGTCTGCTGATGAAGCGGATTTCTTCCAGTACAATGCCTATTTCCGTCATATAGGCTTCGTGCTCTGATTTATTAAGATCTTTCTGAAGGGCCTCAAGTATGTTCCGTTCATTCTTTTTTACAGCATCTTTTAGAATGTTGAGCTGTTCCAGACGATTTTCAACAGCTAGTGTTGCCCCGCTTAAAAAATATTGCTTTTGCTCGGTAACGGTCGTTTCGATGGAGGTTGTTCGTTCTGCCATTCCCTGTTTCCTTTCGCTTTTAGAAATTCGAGTGAAGTTTTTTTCATTATGGGTGACAGCCTTTTCAGCTGTCAACTTCTGTCCGGAAGAAAATTGGCTTTTTTCACCCGCGTTTTGCCGGGGAATATTCTTTTTTGAAATGTAAAAGACAATGCTTCATAGCAGCAGAGGCAATTTTTCGCAAGGAATATTTGAAAAGTGCATTCGGCATGAGAGAAGTTAATTTGGTAAAATGAAATGGAAACTGAAAACGGTTTGGAGGATCGATTTGATGAACATACATATATCAAGTTTGCTGCAAAAGATGGAGGACGAATTGAAAAAAGCAAAGGAATGCCACCAGGAAAACGAATTGAAAATGCACATCGCGGTGATCCGCTCCCTTTGCGACGTCATTGTGGAACCGCAGCAGGGGCCGTCCGTCCAGTCTTCGCCTTATGTTCAAACGGCCAATAAACCATCGAGCGATCAGCTGATGCTCGAAAAAATGATGGGGAGCGCCGGTGCTGAACAATACAAAAAACAAGAGAAACAAAAGCATGAAGATGACGGCAACGGAGATTCTATTTTTGATTTCTAGGCGCCGTCCGTCTGTTTTAAAAAAGAGAGGTTGATCAACTTGAAACTGCTTTTTGGGGCTTTACAATGGACGGCATTTATTATTGCGTCCGCAATCGTGGTGCCCATTGCAATCGGGCAGTCATTCGGGCTGAACCAGGGAGAGACCGCGGGGTTGGTTCAAAGCACTTTTTTCGTGCTCGGCACAACGGCTTTTATCCAATGTTTATTGGGACACCGCCTGCCGATTAATGAGAGTCCGGCTGGCCTCTGGTGGGGCGTCTACACGATTTATGCCGGTCTTACAGGGACCGTATTCGCGACTCACATCGAAACGCTCCAGGGGCTGCAGGGAGCGATGCTGCTAAGCGCGGTTTTCTTCTTTATTTTTAGTTTATTTAAAGTCATTGATAAGCTGGCTGTGATGTTTACTCCTGTTGTGACAGGCATTTATTTACTGCTGCTGGTCATCCAGCTTAGCGATCCGATCGTTAAAGGTGTCATGGGGATCGGCTACCGGAAAAACGAGGTCGATATACCCGTGTTTTTGCTGGCGGTTGTGATTATGCTGGCTACGTTTCTGATGAGCCGGTCAAACGTTCCGATTCTCAAGCAATATTCAATTTTAATTGCGCTTTTCGGCGGCTGGATCTTATTTGCCGTATTCGGCGTGGCGAAGGCGCCCGAGCGTGCGAACCAGCTGTTCCACCTTCCGGATATTTTTCCTTTCGGCATGCCGATGTTTGACAGCGGGCTGGTTGTTACTTCGTTGTTCATTACAGTTTTGTTAATCGTCAATATGCTCGCAAGCATACGGGTGGTTGAAGGAGCAGTCAAACAGTTTGAGAAGCTGGAAGAGAGGAAGCGGGCCCGTCCGGCCGGGTTTATCGCCTCTGTCAGCCATTTGCTGAGCGGACTGCTCGGAGCTGTAGGGACCGTGCCGATATCCGGAGCTGCAGGGTTTATTCAAACGACGAGGATGTCTTCCAAAAAACCGTTTTTGCTCGGGAGTCTGATCGTAATCGTCATCAGCTTCTTCCCGCTGGTCATGAATACTTTTGCCAGCCTGCCGTCTCCGGTCGGTTTTGCGGTGAACTTCGTCGTGTTTTCAACGATGGTCGGCCTGGCATTTGCCGAATTCGATTCTTATGAAAAGGACGAGGCCGGCCGCATCCGCTTTGTTACCGGGATTGCGCTCCTTGCCGGTGTGGGGGTTATGTTTGTACCTGAGAGTGCTTTGGAAGGGATGCATCCTGTTTTTGTTTCCATTTTAAGCAATGGGCTTGTCCTTGGAACAATCGTAGCGATTGCTGCGGAACAAATACAGCTTAGGAAAAAGAAATATGACAATATCGTGTCATGAGATTTGCATAAGTTGAAATTCATGACATGTACGCTATGATGATAAAGGAAAGGCGGGCGATTTGATCGTGAAATTATTTTTGATTTTAGGTGCTGTCAATGCTATGCTTGCGGTTGCTTTAGGAGCGTTCGGAGCCCATGGTCTTGAAGGGAAAATTCCCGAGAAATATTTGCAAATCTGGCAGACCGGCGTCCAGTATCATATGTATCATGCGCTCGGTTTAATTGCCGTCGCGCTCATCGCGTCAAAACTGGCAGGTGCGGGAAGCGTTTCTGCGGCAGGGTGGCTGATGTTTGCCGGAATCGTTTTATTTTCTGGAAGTTTATATGTCCTCAGCCTTACGCAAATCAGCGTCCTCGGTGCGATTACTCCGCTGGGCGGCGTGGCGTTTATTGCCGCATGGATCATGGTCGTTGTCTCAGCGGTCAAATATTTGTAGTTTTACTAAAAAAGCCAATCTCTGAAAAGGATTGGCTTTTTTTATTTTAACAGGGGCTGATTCATGGTAATTTAATGTTATGAACAGGGCGAAAGACCCGGCTTTTGCATTTTGACAGAAGGGATGTGCACGGCGGAGGACCGGTCTCCGTACAAACGATGAAAATTAAAGTGATCATTGCGGATGACAATTCATTCATAAGAGAGGGCATGAAAATCATATTGAGCACTTATGATGAATTTGAAGTGCTGGCGACGGTGGAGGATGGCTTGCAGGCGGTCGAATTTTGCCGCGCCCAAGCTGTGGATATTGCACTCCTTGATGTCCGCATGCCCAACATGGATGGAGTGGAAGCTGCGCGGCTCATTTCAGAAACGGGCGCCAAGCCTTTTATCTTAACAACGTTTGATGACGACGAATACATCGTCGCTGCGATACGGAACGGCGCAAAAGGCTATTTGCTGAAAAATGCCGAACCCGAGCGAATCAGAGACGCGATTAAAAGTGTGTTCAACGGCCATATTGTGATGCAGGATATCATCCTCGACAAGATTAAGTCCAATTTGGCGGAGCATAAAGAAGCGGAACCTAAGATAGACGAAAGCCTGTTTACCGAACGCGAGCTCGGGATTATGGCGCTGATCGCCAGAGGGCTGTCCAATAAAGAAATTTCGAAGGAGCTGTTTATCTCTGAAGGTACGATTGCCAATTATATTTCCTCGATTTTGGGGAAAACAGGGCTTGAACATCGGACGCAAATTGCGATTTATTATTTAACCGGTAAAGTTAACTTTTAACCTGGGGGATCACCATGGAATTGCGGATTATGACCGGCAAACTGATTTTGTTGGGATTTATCATCTATCAATGCGTTTTTTCGGAAAGTGACAATCTGCCGTGGCTTGTGTTCAGCCTTCTTGTTTACGTCTGTATCAACCTCGGGATTGCGATTTTACCTAAAGGAAAAACAAAAAAGCTTTTTATTATCATTTCTGTCATCATTTCAATCGTTTCTTATGCAGAAGTGCACCCCCTATTTATTTTATTCCTTCCTTTTACCCTGTGTGAAGGAGCAGCCGATTTTGGGCTGCCGAAGTGGGCGGTACTTGCCGCTTCAATCGTTCCGGTCTTGTTTATCAATGAAAGCATCTCAGCGGTCTACGCGTTGACGGCCGCTTTTCAATTTTTGCTGTACTGGGCGGCAAGCCATGATGCAGCGCGGATTGAAAAGCTTGAACATCATATTGATCAAACGAGAAGAGACCTGCAGAAGCTGACAAACATGCTGCGTGAAAACAAAGAGTTTATCAGACAATCCGAATATACTTATAAGCTTGAGGAGCGCAACCGGCTTTCCCAGGAAATACACGATAAAATCGGTCATTCCATGACAGGAGCGCTGATTCAGCTCGAAGCGGCGAAGCGCGTCCTTGACATAGACAAGGAAAAAGCTTCAGAGCTCCTGCAAAATGCGATTAACATCTCCAAGGACGGGATCGAAAATATTAGATTGACGTTAAAAAGCGTCAAGCCGCCCTCAGAACAGATGGGCATCCACAGATTGAGGCTGTTTATCGATGAATGTTCGGCGCAGTACCATATGAATATTTCATTTTTGCATAAAGGCGATTTGGATGTTATTTCTCAGATTCAATGGAAGATTATTTTTGAAAACATCACCGAAGCGCTGACAAACTCGGTGAAATATGCTGAAGCGACACATGTATCCATCTGTATTCATGTGCTGAATACGCTCATTAAAGCCGAAGTGAAAGACAACGGAAAAGGGCGGCAGAAAATCAAGAAAGGGATGGGGATCATCGGGATGGAGGAACGGGCCGCTTCTGTTAACGGAAAGGTGATCGTTGACGGTTCAAACGGCTTCTCTGTCACCACCCTGCTGCCCAAGCATGAATGATTTCATGAATTGAATATGAATTTTCTCATGTGAAAAAGATGAAATGCTGCACTGCCGCACCATTCATCTTTTTTTTATAATGAAATCAAAATGAGGTGAGAACATGAATGTATTGGAAATCCATCATCTGACGAAAAAATTCGGCGACTTCGTTGCCGTCGACAATATATCACTCTCGATCGAAGAGGGCGAAATATTTGGATTGCTCGGCGCAAACGGGGCGGGAAAGAGTACGACCATTCACATGATTTCGAGTTTGTTGAGAAGCAATGAAGGCGAGATCACGATTCTCGGAAAAAACATTGCGAAACACCGCAAGTTCGCCAAGATGAACATCGGCATTGTCCCGCAGGATCTGGCCATTTACGAAGATTTAACGGCATATGCAAATGTGAAATTTTTTGCCGGGCTTTATGGTCTGCGCGGGGCCCATTTACACAATCGGGTTGAAGAAGCATTGCAGTTCGTCGGTTTAAGTGATAAGCATAAAAGCTTCCCGAAAAATTTTTCAGGCGGGATGAAAAGAAGGCTCAATATCGCCTGCGCGATCGCCCACAGGCCAAAGCTGATCATCATGGACGAACCGACGGTTGGAATTGATCCGCATTCGAGAAATTATATTTTGGAATCCGTCAAAAAGTTAAATGCGATGGGATGCACGATTATTTACACGAGCCATTATATGGAGGAAGTTGAAGAGATCTGTACTCGGATCGCCATCGTTGATCACGGAAAAATTATCGCCGAGGGAACGAAGGAGCAGCTGAAATCGATCATTACCAACACAAAAGATATTCAAGTCGTTCTTAAATCTGCGGAAAATATCGATATCGGCGAACTGAAAACGATCAGCGGCGTGGAAGCGGCCGTTCTTGAAGACAATACGATCAAAATCAACTCGGATGCAGGCGTCAATAATTTAAACCAGATTATTGAAAAGCTGATGAAAAACGGGGCCGAGATTCGTTCATTGGAAGAAAAAGCGCCTAATTTGGAAACCGTGTTCCTGACCTTGACCGGAAGACAGTTGCGCGATTAGAAAGGAGGTCCAAGGTTTGAATACACTCATCATTGCGAAAAAAGAAATTGTATCTGCTTTTCGGGACAAACGGACGTTCCTTTTTATGCTGGCATTTCCGATTGTACTGATTATGATTTTAGGCACTGCGCTGACGAATGCTTTCGATCAACAAGCAGCGGTCGGCGAGGTTCGTGTTTTGTATAAAGACAATTCTGACGGAGCGTTTTCGCAAGGCTTTAAAACATTCGTAAAGGAAGCGAAAACATCCGGCGTTCATTTTAAAAAAGTGTTGTCCGATATGGATGAAAAACAAGAAATCAAACAGGGGAACTACGATGCTTATCTTGAGATCGAAAACAGCGGCATCAAGCTTTACCAAATGGATAAAAACAGTATGAAAAACAGCATTATTCAAGGAATGCTGACCGCGTTTGCAAACCGGTACAATGCCGCAGCGGAGATCATCAAAGCTGCTCCTGAGCAAGCGGGCGCCGTGCTCGGGGACGCACCGGGCGACAATTATATCAAGGAGACGTCGCTCAGCTCAGACAGAAAGCCCAGCTCCATGGATTATTATGCGGTTGCCATGACCACTCTGATCGCGCTTTACAGTGCATTAAGCGCCAGCTATTTAATAAGGGGGGAGCGGCTTAGAAAAACAGCCGACCGGCTGATCGCGGCACCGGTTCATAAAGGCGAGATCTTTGCGGGTAAGCTGATCGGCAATCTTGTGACAAACGGATTGTGTATTTTTGCCGTCGTCGCAGTCAGCAAATACGTATTTAAAGCGTACTGGGGAGAGCATCTTGGGCTTGTAGCGGCCGTGCTGTTCAGCATCGTATTGTTTGCCGTATGCCTCGGCCTCGGCGTCAGTTATTTGACGAGAACGGGGGAAGCGGCAGTGGCGATCATTAACGTGTTGATTCCGCTAGTTGCATTTTTCGGGGGCGCTTATTTTCCTGTCGACGATGCGGAAGGTGTTTTAGCTTTGATCACAGACCTGTCTCCGCTCGCCTGGACGAACGAAGCTATTATGAACATCATATTTGCGGACGATTTAGCGGCAGGGCTGCCTGCCATCTTGCTGAACATCGGCTTATCCCTGTTATTTCTGCTGATTGCCGTTGTCTCATTGCAGAGAAGGGAGGGGCTGTAGGATGAAAGAAATGCTATGGCTTGTCAAAAACACACTGAATGTCACTTTTAAAAAGAAGATCAATATCTTTCTGTTTGTATGTCTGCCCTTGCTAGGCATATTCGTATCGCTTTTGACAGAGGGAAGCATGGAAAAGACGGATTTGCGCGTCGGAATCATCAATCATGACGGCGGACGAATCGCCGAAGATACTAAGGATTTTTTGAAGGGGATCGAGAATGTCAACATCAGTGCGGTCAGTGAAGCAGAAGGGAAAAGTCAAGTTGCGGCAGGGGAGCTTGATTGCGTCATTACGTTTGAACAAGGCTTTTCTCAAAGCGTGCAGAGCGGCGAACCGGCTCACATCGCAATCGCATCTGTCAAAGGCGCTGAAATCACCGGATTCGTGAAATCGTATGTCTATCATTATATTGATAATATCGCCGCAATCGGCAAATCGGCGCAGGGGAATGAAAAGCGCTTTGAGGAAATGTATAAAAATTACCGGAATTCTGAAACGAGTGTCAAAACATCTACGATTGAAGACACGGCGAAAAATAGAAACATGACGGAGCGGACGGTCGGTTTTCTTCTGATGGCGATGCTTTTTTCAGCGGGAAGCTTGACCGAACTGTTAGTAAAGGAAAAAGAGAACAGAACGTATTTCAGGCTTTTGACCACACCGATAACGGCAAGGCAGTACGTCATGTCCAATGTGGCCGTCAGTATGTCTGTCATCACATGCCAAACCTTTTTAACATTGATTATGGTGAAATATGTTTTCCGGATGGAAACCGGCATCTCATTTTGGGAGATGGCAGCGGTGCTGCTGATCTTTGCGCTGAGCGCGGTCGGCCTGGCATTGATCACAGTCGTCTTTGCAAACAGCTCCAGGTCATCCGGGGTATTGCGAAATTTGATTTTTATGCCGACGATCATGCTGTCGGGATGTTTTTGGCCGGTTGAAATCATGCCGTCTTTCGCACAGCGAATCGCGGACTTTCTTCCGCAGCGGTGGGTGTTGGATACGCTGGCAAAATTGCAGGAGGGACAGCAGCTTCAAGGTCTGTATTTGAATATCATGATTCTGTTTGCTTTCGCTGCTGTCTTTTTCCTCATCGTCATTTACAAATTCAAACGCAATAATGATGTGAGAAACTTCGCTTAACATCTATAAAAAAAGGGTTCGGCTTAGTTAAACCGAACCTTTATCTTGGTGTATATGAGGCCATTGAATACGGATAATCATAAGTGATCGGCTCATCAAACGTAATATAGTCAAGATACACCATGAGCAGCAAATAGCGTGTGCCCGTTTTTCTGTCGCTTAAAATGATGTGGTCGCGGCCGGCTGCTTCAATTTCTCCCCGAAAGACTTTCGCATTCCATTCCGGATTGTTTTCGAATGTCATATATACGGTTGCCACTTTTCCGCGATTGAGCCGCAAAATGTTTTCAATGTAGGATTGCTCAAGCGGCAGCATGCCTGGGATGCTCGGTGAAGGCTGCTGTCCTGAAGGCATTGGAGGGACCTGGACGCCTGCCGGCTGCGGCTGGGTCAGCTGGGGACCGGGCTGCTGATACGATTGCTGCCCTCCCATTTGGGTGAAAGGCTGCTGTCCCTGCTGCTGGTACATTTGCCCCATCTGCCCCATCTGCGGATAAGGATTGGGGCCCATTTGCTGCCGGAAATCCGGCATCTCAAGCTCCTGAAGCGGCTGAAACTGATTTTTTTTAAATTTCATCTCGTTCCTCCTCATTTCATTGTGTCAAAGTCATGCCTACCATCTATACATGAGGAATGATAAAGTGCTGCTATGAAGACGATCCGGCTGAAAAGCTGTGGGCTGACTCAAGATGATAGATCAATATTTCCCATCCCTTTTACAGTATGAACGGGCGGGAGGGAATATGACGACACATCATGTTGGAAAGAGAAAAACAAAAAGACCGCTCGTGAATAGAGCGGTCTTTCTGCATATTAGCCTGTAATCACTTCATCTTCAGGATGGCGGATCGGCGCCTTCTTCGGCTTGGCCAGCGTAAACGCCATAGTCAGAGGCCCGACGCGGCCGATAAACATCATCATCATGATAACCGCTTTGCCTGCGGCCGTTAAATCAGGTGTCAGTCCCATCGACAGGCCGACTGTTCCGAAAGCGGAAAATACTTCAAAGACGATTTTCAAAAATGGGGCATTCTCTGTGATCGTCAATATAAATAATGCGAAAAGCACGAATAAAAAACTGATCACAATGATGGCTAAAGCTCTTAAAATGGTTTTCATCTTAATCGCCCTTTTGAACACAACCGTCTCGCTTTTCCCCCTTAAAAAGGTGATCGTCGCCAAGATCATCACGATATACGTTGTCAGTTTAATTCCGCTTCCCGTTGACGCACTTCCGGCTCCGATAAACATCAAAACGATGATTAACAGGAGGGACGGCGTTGTCATCTGGGCGATATCAAGCGTATTGAATCCGGCAGTTCTCGGTGTCACGCCTTGGAAGTAAGCGCCCCACATTTTGTCGGCCAAAGGCAGTCCGCCGAGCGTACCCGGATTCGAGTATTCTAAAATGAAAATCAGCAACGCGGCTGTCGTATTGATGATCAATGTTCCAACGATCATGAGCTTGGAATGCAGCGATAATTTCCGGAAGTTTCGCTTTGTCCATAAATCCAGCAGAACGGTAAAGCCGATTCCCCCTGTAATGAAAAGGCCTGTGATGACAAGGTTGACAATCGGATCGCCGACATATTGAGACAAGTTGTCAGGCCACAGGGAAAATCCCGCATTGTTAAAGGCTGAAATCGTGTTAAACAAACTATGAAACAAGCCTTTTTGCAAACCATATTCAGGAACCCATCTGATCGAAAGGATCAGAAACGCCACAAATTCTATGACAATCGTGAAAATAAACAGGTGCTTGACCAAGCGGACAAGCCCGCCTAAAGAAGTCTGGTTAAATGCTTCTTGAACAAGAATCCGCTGCTGCAAGCCGATTTTTTTGCCGATCATCATGACGACGAGGACGGCAAACGTCATTAAGCCGAGCCCGCCGATTTGAATCAGGCACATAATAACGGTTTGTCCGAAAACTGTAAAATCTGCCCCTGTATCTACAACAACAAGGCCAGTTACCGTAGTTGCCGAGGTGGCCGTAAATAAAGCATCCACCCATGAGATATAAGTAGTGGAGGCGCCAGGCAGCTTCAATAAACAAGCCCCGATCGCAATGATAATCAAGAAACTAAGAGCCAGCGTCTGCGGCGGACTAATATTGATGATCTTACCTTTTACAAGATTTGAAGAAACCAATTTAGGCATTTTTCGTTCCTTTCTTCATCCATTCAAAACATGAATGGAGAAAAAGCAAGGTTATGTCAATCATAAACTCGGTTCGTGATGCTTCAATAATGTCAATAATGTACAGCCAGATCCATCGTTTGTCAACAAAAAATCAGGAGAATGAAGAGAAGGGAAGCGGGCAGGCCTTTTGTCCTTTACTAAAGCACAGCGGAGAAAATCAAGAGGAACAACGCCTGGTTAAATTCTATTATTTTGCATTTATTTTAAAAATATGACATGGAAAACATTTACTACAAGCAGAAAAAATGGTAGTTTTTAATAGAAATCACCAAAGTGCCGGCGCTTTGGAAAGAAGGCGTTGCTTGATTTTACATCTTTCTTGCACGCTTTCGTCATGACGAATATGAAAAAAATGATGACTTGGGGGAATTGCTGTGTTGAAAAGAATGTATCGTTCTAAATTGTCAATCTTGGCGGTTAGTCTCGTGATGATGGCTTCGATTTTCCTGCCTTCGTTCCAGGCCAGCGCCCAAACAACAAAAACTGAATCTGTCTACCGCCCGGCTGCGAGCGCTTCCTTGTATTCGGTGATAACAGGCGCCAGCAAACAGGAGTGGTCGTTCTCGGATATTGAGTTAACATATCGTCCTAACTCAATCTTGGCGCTGGGAACGGTTGAATTTACTTTGCCGTCGGGATTTTCCGCCACAACGAAAGATACGGTGAATGGAAGAGCGCTGACAACAGGGCAAATTTTGAACAACGGAAAAACGGTAAGGCTGCCGCTTACAATTGATCTGCTGGGCATTGCGGAGTTTAAGCTGGTGCTGGCCAACAAAACGCTGCCTGCCGCAGGAAAGTATACATTCCGGGCGGAGAACAGAGTACTGGGGCTCGGATCGACTTTCTATGCCGAATCTTCAATCGAAGTGCAAAAACGGGCGACTCCGCCTACACAGCCGTGCAACTGCAAGTAAATAGGCAAAAAAGCTCCAAAGACCTCGGCCTTTGGAGCTTTTTTATCATTACACATGCAAAAATGCAGGCAGCTGTTCTTTTGCAAGGCGGTTGCCGACAAAGAACGAACCGAATTCACCGTAGCGGGCGCTTACTTCATCAAAGCGCATTTCATAGACGAGCTTTTTGAACTGAAGCACATCATCTGAAAAGAGCGTGACACCCCACTCATAATCGTCAAATCCGATTGAGCCGGTAATAATCTGTTTTACTTTTCCCGCATAGCCGCGTCCGATCATTCCGTGGCTGCGCATCAAGTTTCTTCTCTCTTCCATAGACAGCATGTACCAGTTGTCATCGCCCGATCTTCTTTTATCCATCGGATAGAAGCAGACATATTTGGCATCCGGGAGCTCAGGGTACAGGCGCGCCCGCACTTGCGGATTTTCGTAAGGGTCTCCGTCTCCGCTTCCCATATAGTTGCTCAGCTCGACAACGGATACGTATGAATAAGCAGGTATCGTGTATTCAGCGAGTTTGGATTTATTGAACTCGAGTTCGATTTGATTTAATTCCTCCATCGTAGGGCGCAAAATCATCAGCATGAAGTCCGCTTTCTGGCCGACGATGCTGTAAAGCGTATGGCTTCCGTTTCCTTCTTTTTGGGCAGCTCCCCATTTTTCAAGAAGGCCGGTAAATTCGCTGATAATGATCTGGCGCTCATCGCTTGAAAGCATTTTCCATGCGGACCAGTCCATTGTCCGGAAATCGTGAAGGGCATACCAGCCGTCAAGCGTTTGTGCGGCTTCATTCGTTTTTTGCTGTTCGCTCATTTTGCAATCACTCCCAATTTGTATGTACTTGTCTTCATCATATCATAGTTTGCCGCGTTTTATCCGTTTAGAAGTTTTGAACAAAAGGTGACCATCTGTCGTATAACTGGGAAAGGCTGTTATATACTAATAGAAGTGTTTAAAGCCTTTCTGAAATTAAATTAATTAAAAAAAGCGTTTAAAAAGTGTAAACGTTATAATAAAATACAGAAGGATTGAATTTATATCACAAAAGAGTATGCTTAATAGAGAAATGAAGTATTTGTGACACTTTCAAGGAGGGTATATAGTGGCAGATCTATTTACAACAGTGCAGGGAAAAGTAGCAGGAAAAGGAGTTAAAATCGTATTTCCGGAAGGTTTGGACGAGCGTATTCTTACAGCTGTCAACAAATTGGCCGGAAACAACGTGTTAAAGCCGATCCTTGTAGGAAACGAGCAGGAAATCAAAGATAAAGCAAACGGGTTGAATTTAACGCTGGATGGCGTTGACATATACGATCCTCATACATATGAAGGGATGGAAGACCTTGTTCAGGCTTTCGTTGAACGCCGCAAAGGCAAAGCGACGGAAGAGCAGGCCCGCCAAATCCTTTTAGACGAAAACTACTTTGGAACGATGCTTGTTTATAAAGGGCTTGCCGACGGCCTTGTCAGCGGTGCGGCTCATTCAACAGCGGATACGGTTCGCCCGGCGCTGCAAATTATTAAAACAAAAGAAGGCGTGAAGAAAACATCAGGCGTCTTTATCATGGCGCGCGGCGATGAGCAGTACGTATTCGCAGACTGTGCGATCAACATTGCGCCTGACAGCCAGGACCTTGCGGAAATCGCAATCGAAAGTGCGAACACAGCGAAAATGTTCGACATCGAACCTCGTGTCGCCATGCTCAGCTTTTCAACAAAAGGTTCGGCAAAATCAGACGAAACTGAAAAAGTAGCCAACGCGGTTGCAATCGCAAAAGAAAAAGCGCCTGAGCTTACACTTGACGGCGAATTCCAATTTGACGCGGCATTCGTTCCGTCTGTCGCTGAGAAAAAAGCGCCGGACTCCGTCATTAAAGGAGATGCAAACGTATTTGTTTTCCCAAGCCTTGAAGCGGGGAATATCGGCTATAAAATCGCTCAGCGCCTCGGCAACTTTGAAGCGGTCGGTCCGATTCTGCAAGGGCTGAACATGCCTGTAAACGACCTGTCCAGAGGGTGCAACGCTGAGGACGTTTATAATCTTGCGCTGATTACGGCGGCTCAAGCTCTGTAATAGGCTTCCTGAAAAAGGTGAACCTGAAGAGGTTCGCCTTTTTTTATGCTTCAATCGCTACATTCAGCAGAGACTCCGCTCCTTTCCGGCCGGGATCGAGAGGCGGCCACTGACAAAGGTCGAAAGGAAAATCGGAACCCGGAACAAGGCGGTCTTCTCCGACAAGCTTCTTCAAATATGCCGCGCTTTCTTGCTCCCATAGCACACCATCAAACCAAAACTTCCGCAAATATTCGCGCGGCGGAGCCGAAAGCGATGAAGAAACGCCGGCCCATTTGTCATACCCTTTGTTCAGTCTTCCGATCTGATAAGGCAAAAAGCCGCCTCCGTGGGCCAAAAGAATTTTCACATTGCGAAACCGGTCTGTAAACCCGCTTAACAAAAGGTCTGCGGCACAAATCGTCGTTTCCCACGGAACGCCGATCAAGTTTGGCAGCATCCTGCGGCGGAGCCGCGGATCTTCAGAAAGGAGCGGATGTATAAAGATAATCGCTTTTCTTCTATCAGCCGTTTCCCAAAACGGTGTAAATGCTTCGTCCGAGAGAAGTAGTTGCGAAGCGCCGGGTCCGATAATCGCTCCTTTAAGCCCGTTGTTCATCGCTTCATTCAGGCGCTCGCTCGCCTTTGAAGGGCTGTTCAGCGGGACTGTGCCGAGTCCCGAGAGGCGGCCGTCGTATTTTTTAACCCATTCGGCAAGCGCTTTGTTGTATACAAAAGATAATTCGTCCGTGATTTCTTCGGCGAGATCGTAAAGGAAAAGCTGGGGAACCGGCGATACCAATGAGTGTGTGACGCCGGCCTCCTGCTGGGCTTCCAAATATAAAGCCTCCTGGTAGAAAAGCTCTTTTAATTCAAAGCCCCATTTGTGATTGACCGTCAAAAACTCCGCTTGGCATCCAGCCTTTTTTTCGCGGACAGCGTGGACTCTCTTTTCATTGTCTTCCAGCCAAAGCAGCACATCGCGCGGTATAAAGTGCGTGTGAAGATCATACAAAGCTGATTCCCCCAATTTTTATATTCGTTTCCAGTACCCGATCCTTTCGGAAATATCCCGGGCCGCTTGTTTCACTTGGTAAATGATTTTCGCCTGCCGGGCCTTGATGCGTTTTGCAGGGCCTACGACACTGACGGCGTACAACACTCGACCTGCGTGGTTTCTGACGGGAGCTGAGATTGATGTGACACCATCTATGAATTCCCCGCAACTGACGTCAAATCCGTTTTCTTTAACGGTTTTCAGCACATCCCTCAATTTGTCCCCGTCTGTAATGGTTTCTTTCGTACAGCTTTTCAAGCCTTCCTTCACATACTCGTCCAATATGCCCTCTTCATCAAAGGCGAGAAGCACCTTACCTGAGCTTGTGCAGTGCATCGGGTTTTGCCGCCCGATATATGAGAGAAGTTCGACCGGGCGGGGGCATTCCGTCCGATTGAGATAAACGACGCTGAGACCGCGGCGCATCGCGATATGCGACGTTTCGCCGGTCTCATCGGTCAGCCGTTTGAGGACCGGCAGGGATTCGCGGTTGATTTCAAGAGTGGAGTTGACAATGGTGTTTAACTGCAGGACCGATAAGCCGAGCTTGTATCTTCTGGATTCCGGGTCCTTCATGACAAACCCTTCGCTTTCCAATGTAGACAAAAGGCGCGAGACCGTGCTTTTTCCGAGGCCAAGCGACGAGGCGAGTTCGGTTAGTTTCTTTTCCGGTGTGTCTAAGGTAAACGATTGAAGCAGCCGAAGCGCATTTTTTACTGAACCGAGCAGCTGGTGGTCCTTCGTCTCAACAGTCATAGGTTCCTCAACTCTCTCCCTTGTTTTTGTTTCCTTTTATTCCATAATATAACACGATATAAAAAATAAAAAAGCGGAAAATATCAAATTTTCGGAAAAAATGTCTGATTTGTTCCGCATAGAGGAACATTGCTGTTTTCTTGTCAGTTAAAATCCTTTAATTTAATGGAAAGGATTTGAAAAGGAGGATGTTTGCAGAATATGAATGTTCAAACTCCATCGGAAAAACTCGTAAAACCTTTTGACTGTCAGCACTACATAAACGGCAGGTACTTTCCTTCAGAGAAAGGCAGCACGTTTGACAACATCAATCCGGCTACACAGGAAATTATCGGAAGCGTTGCGGAAGGAGGCAAAAAAGAGGTCGATCTTGCAGTCGCGGCAGCCAGGCGTGCATTAAACGGACGCTGGAAAAACATGACCGCTGACGAAAGGATTCGGATCATCAGAAAGGTCGGCGACATCATACTTGAGCGTAAAGACGAACTGGCGAGGCTTGAGACATTGGATACGGGAAAACCGCTTTCGCTCTCAAGCACTTTGGATATTCCACGTGCCGCTTTCAACTTTCATTTCTTTGCGGATTTTATGAGAGGAGCCGGAACGGAAGCTTATCAAACTGACGATCTTGCAATCAATTATGCGATTCGCCGTCCGGTCGGCGTCGTCGGGCTGATCAATCCGTGGAACTTGCCGCTTCTTTTGCTGACGTGGAAATTGGCGCCTTGCCTGGCGGCGGGAAATACAGCCGTTATCAAACCGGCTGAACTGACGCCGATGACAGCCACCCTTCTCGGGGAAATCTGCCATGATGCAGGGATGCCTGACGGAGTCGTTAATATCGTCCACGGATTTGGACCAGATTCCGCCGGTGCTGCGCTTTCTGAGCATCCCGATGTCGATGCGATATCTTTCACCGGAGAAACGACAACCGGCAAAGTCATTATGGAAGCTGCTTCGAAAACATTAAAGAAACTTTCCTTTGAATTGGGAGGGAAGAACCCGAACATTATTTTTGCCGATGCCGACATGGATGAAGCCGTCAGCACCTCATTGAAATCGAGTTTCGTCAACCAGGGGGAAGTATGTATGAGCGGCTCCCGCATCTATGTCGAGAGGGAAGCGTATGACGAATTTCTGAACAAGTTCGTTGAGAAAACGAAAAAGCTCAAAGTCGGCGATCCTTTTGATCCGGACACGAATATCGGCGCCTTGATTTCTTCTGAACACACAGAGCGTGTGATGAACTACATCGAATTGGCCAAACGGGAAGGCGGCAATATTTTAACCGGAGGAAAACGCCCTGAAGGACAGGAATCCGGCTGCTTTCTTGAACCGACGATTATCACCGGACTTTCACGCAATTCCAGGCTCATCAAAGAAGAAATCTTCGGTCCGGTCGTAACGGTGATTCCGTTCGACGATGAGGAGGAAGTGATTGCACAGGCTAACGACACACATTACGGGTTAAGCGCGACCTTATGGACGAACGACCTCCGCCGGGCGCACCGCGTAGCCGGGCAAATCGAATCGGGCATGGTGTGGGTCAACAGCTGGTTTCTCCGCGATCTTCGGACGCCGTTTGGCGGCATGAAACAGAGCGGACTCGGACGAGAAGGAGGCATTCACAGCCTCGAATTCTTCAGCGAATTAACCAATATTTGCATCAAGCTGTAAAAGGGGGGAAGCGGATGAATACCGCAGCATTAAAAGATACGGCGCGACTCTTGTATCTTGCCGAAACAGAGAAGCGTGAAGTTGAAAGAATCACAAAGGACTACCCGGAGCTGACCGTTGAAGAGGCGTATGCGATCCAAGAAGAGCTGATTCAGCTTAAATTATGGGATGGCAATAGCATCATCGGTCCGAAAATGGGACTGACCAGCCGGGCGAAAATGAAGCAGATGAACGTCGAGGAGCCGATCTACGGTTATATTTTTGAAGATATGATCGTGCCAAACGGCGGAAGCATCCGGATGAACGAGCTGATTCACCCGAAGGTTGAAGCAGAGATTGCTTTTGTGCTGGGGGAGGATATTGAAGGACCGGGTGTTACAAAGGAGCAGGTCCTTGAAGCCGTTGCTGAATTGATTCCCGTTCTAGAAGTGATTGACAGCCGCTATGAAAATTTCTCATTCACTTTGCCTGACGTCATCGCGGACAATGCGTCATCTTCAAGAGTGGTGTTAGGTGAAAAAGTGAAGAAGCCGGACGATTTCAAGCTGGATGAAGCAAGAGTCTCTTTAATGATAAACGGCGAGGTCAAAGAGCGGGGCACTGGAGCAGCGGTTGTCGGGCATCCCGCAAATTCGGCGGCCATGCTCGCCAACATGCTCTCCCGGAAAAAACAAAAGCTTGCGGCTGGCAGCATCATTTTAACGGGCGGTGTAACGGGAGCTGTCATGCTGCAGCCGGGCGACCGCGTTTCAGCACAAGTAGAAGGGCTGGGAGATGTATCATTTTCGGTCAAGCCATAACCTGAGGTGATTATGATATGCCGATTGTTCATATTCAACTATTAGAAGGCCGGCCGCCTGAAAAGGTCGAGGAAGTCATTCGAAAAGTGACGGAAACGTTGAGCGCCACCCTAGACTCTCCGAAGGAAAACGTCCGCGTTCTTGTCACCGAAGTTTCTAAAAGCCACTGGGGCATAGGCGGCACACCGGTCTCAAAATTAAGACCTTAAAGAAGGCGATGGGAGGAATCTACATGTCAATCGAATTGGCGGCGCTTGTTCCGCATACACCGAGGATGTGTTTTGAAGATAAAACCCCTGACTTCCAAAGAGAGCTGGTCAAGGGCATGAAGAGGCTCTCCAGGATTATTGAAAGAATTGAGCCCGATGCCGTTGTCCTGATTTCCTGTCACTGGACGTCAAGCTTTGACCATCTGATCGATGCAGCTCCCGACCATCAAGGCGTTTTAACGGCTTTGGAGTGTCCGAATTTAATTTCCGATGTTCCGTATTCTTACCCCGGGGACACTGAATTGGCGCTGCAATTGGCTGAAGCCGGCAGAGAAGGGGGGCTTTCCGTCATTCCTGTCAATGATCCAGCTTACTGCTGGGATTACGGGACGGTCGTTCCGCTGCGCTACCTCGTTCCAAAGGGAGATATTCCGGTTATCGATTTATCGGTTACATTGGCCGCGAACCTGGAAGAAACGCATTTGTGGGGCCGGCTTGCCGGAAGAGTGCTGAAAGAAAGCAGAAAGAAAACCGTGTTCATCAGCAGCGGGGCGCTAAGCCATCATTTGGTGAGGGGGCCGGAATGTATGCCGACATTGGCCGAACAGGCCCTCGATGCACAATTTTTGACCTACTTAACAGACAACGATCTTTTATCAGCTCAGCAGATGCTGCCTCAATATGCTAAAAACGCCGGGCTTGAAGCCGGCGGCCGCCACATTGCAATGCTATTGGGCGTGCTGGAGGACGGATGTAAAAGCACGTTTTACGGATACGGTCAGTCTTCCGGGAGCTCCAATGTCGTCATGGCATTCGAGCCGGCGGGACAAAAAGCTCGCACGCACGCTTTCAATGAAAAAGATACCGTGCGTTAAGCTGCTTTCATAATACGATAAGAATCGTGGAGGGGAACATGAAAAATCGTTCAGTTCATCCAGCGGAAGTCATGGCGGCCAGCAAATTTAACAAAGTGCACCTGACTGTTTTCCTGTGGTGTTTTTTCGCCATTGCCTTTGACGGTTATGATATTGCAATGTACGGCGTCAGCCTGCCATGGCTGATGGAGGAATGGAGCCTGACCGCCATCCAAGCCGGAGCGATCGGGAGCTATACATTGATCGGCATGATGCTCGGCGCGCTTATTTTTTCGCCGATCGCAGATCAATACGGCCGCAAAAAGGTGTTGGGCTTCTGTATCTTTCTGTTCAGCCTGTTTACTGCAGCAGCCGGTCTGATCGATTCTCCGCTTTTGTTTACGATCATGCGGTTTCTCGCTGCGCTTGGAATGGGCGGGTTGATGCCGAATGCCATTTCGCTGATGACAGAGTATTCGCCGAAAAAAAACAGAGCGGTGATTGTAGCCGCTATGTATTGCGGCTATTCTGCAGGCGGTGTGCTGGCTTCCCTCGTCGGCATGTTCGCCGTGCCCGTGACAAGCTGGAGAGTGCTCTATCTGATCGGAGCCGTGCCGCTCTTCGTGCTCCCGTTCTTTTTCAGCAGGTTTCCCGAATCTCTGTCATTTTACGTTTTGAAGAAAAAGACGAAAGCGCTGGCTGAGATTTTCAATCAGGTGCATCCGGCGGGACGCTACAGGGAAGACGACAATTATCAAATCTCGGTGATTGCGAAAGAAAAGAAAGGCTTTCCGGTAAAAAAACTGTTTGGACAAAAACGTGCAGCCAGCACATTCGCATTCTGGCTTTCCGTTTTCAGCTGCCTTCTCATGGTTTACGGCTTAAATACATGGCTTCCGAAAATGATGCAGGCGTCAGGCTACGGGCTGTCGTCAAGCTTGTCATTCAACTTGGCGCTTTGCTGCGGACAAGCCGCAGGAGCGGTATTCGGCGGATATTTGGCAGATAAAGCCGGCCATAAAAATGTGCTTGCGGCTATGTATGTCATCGGAGCCTTTTGTTTTGCAGCATTTGGAATGACGATGAACCCCGTTCTTCTGTACTTGCTGATTGCCTTAGGCGGGGCATGCACCGTCGGAGCGCAAAATATCGCCAATCCTTATATTTCTGAGTATTATCCGAAAGAAATCAGAGCGACCGGCATCGGCTGGGCGCTCGGGGTCGGCAGACTCGGAGCGATCATTGCGCCTTCGCTGTTTGCATTGATCCTTGCTTCCGGCATGGAGCCGAAGCAGGCTTTCATGGTGTTCGCGATCCCGAGTGTTTTTGCTGCACTCGGCATCATGCTCGTCCAAGAGAAACACGCTTCATTTGATTTTGTCTCTAAGTCGGAAAGCGCCGGGTATACATTAGAAGCCACATCAAAACATGGATAAAGGGAGGAAACCATTTTGCGGACACAAGTGGGAATTATCGGAGCGGGACCTGCCGGGCTTATGCTCGCTAACCTGCTCCACCGCAGGGGAATCGAAGCGGTTGTGATCGAATCCCGCTCGCGAAAGGAGATTGAAGAGACCGTCCGTGCAGGCGTTCTAGAACAGATGACGGTAGATTTGCTGAATGAAACAGGTGCCGGTGAACGGATGATGAAAACAGCTATGTTTCATCAAGGAATTGAGATTCGCTTTGGCGGCAAGCGGCACAGAATTGATATGCACAAGCTGACGGGGGGGAAATACATTGCCATCTATCCCCAGCATGAAGTGATCAAAGATTTAATCGCCGCCCGCCTGCAATCGGAAGGGCGCATCGTTTTCAATGTGTCTGACGTCCGCCTTTCAAATATTGATACAGAAGCGCCTGTCATCACTTATCAGAATGAAAACGGCGATACAGAAGAACTGAACTGCGATTTCATCGCAGGGTGCGACGGCTTTCACGGGCCGAGCAGACAAAGCATTCCGAAGGAGATCCGCAAAGAGTACGAAAAGGTGTACCCTTACGGATGGCTCGGCATATTGGCTGAAGCCCCTCCGTCCTCGCCTGAACTTGTATATGCCCATCATGAAGACGGGTTTGCCCTCGTCAGCACAAGGACACCGGAAATCCAGCGGCTTTACCTGCAAGTCAGTCCTGCAGATTCAGTCGGGAACTGGCCGGACGAAAGGATATGGGAGAAGCTTCACCTAAGGCTGTCGGCCGATGACGGATGGAAGCTGACTGAAGGCCCGATCATTCAAAAAAACATTGTCTCGATGAGAAGCTTTATATGCGATCCAATGCAATACGGCAGACTCTATTTAGCGGGGGATGCCGCGCATATTGTACCCCCGACAGGTGCGAAAGGCCTGAACCTTGCGATGGCGGATGTCCAGCGGCTTGCATGGGCGCTCGAAGACTATTACGAAACCGGAAGAATCGAACGGCTGGCCGGCTATTCTGAGTCTTGCCTCCGCCGCGTCTGGAAAGCTGAACGCTTTTCCTGGTATATGACATCCCTGCTGCATCGCCATCACGGCTACACCCCTTTTGACTACCAGATTCAATTGGCTGAACTTGACCATGTTACGACTTCAACGGCGGCCGCTCAAAGTCTTGCCGAGAATTACGTCGGGCTGCCGCTTGAATTCGGAGAACCGTCTTTAAGCGTCACTTGAATGAAGGAAGCGCCGGAGATAAGAAAATTTCCACCACATGTTTTCGTAAATGGTATAATGGATGTTGGCTGAAATGCAAAACGAAAGGGTTTACACTATATATGGCAAAGCAACCGATTGATCTACTCATCCAGCCGAAATGGAGAATCATTGACCAATCCAGTCTCGGCCCATATTTTGATGCAAAACAATCATTTGCGATAGATGATACGCTGTGCGCTTCTGTCGGGAAAGGTTTATCTCCGGCGACCGCGCGTTCCTGGGTGCACCATGACACGATTGTGCTCGGAATCCAGGATACAAGGCTCCCTTATTTACAAGAAGGGATTTCATTGCTTGAAGAAGCGGGCTATCAAGCCATCGTCCGCAATTCCGGCGGACTGGCCGTCGTTTTGGACAGCGGGGTTTTAAACGTTTCCCTGATTTTTCAGGATAAGAAAAACGGAATTGATATCGACAGAGGCTATGAAGCGATGTTTGAGCTCGTTAAGCGAATGCTGTCATCCTATGACGCAGCAATCGAAGCCTATGAAATCAAAGGCTCCTACTGTCCAGGAAGCTTTGATTTGAGCATCGGGGGAAGGAAATTTGCGGGAATTTCCCAGAGGCGCCTGAGAGGCGGAGTGGCTGTTCAAATTTATTTGTGCGCTGATCAAAGCGGAAGCGGGCGCGCTGAGCTGATCAAACGCTTTTACGACACCGCCTTGAAAGACATGCGCGGGAAAACAAAAGCCGTTTATCCCGATATTCGCCCGGAAACGATGGCTTCGCTTTCTGAGCTTCTCAATGAAGACATTTCGGTGCAGGACTTGATGCTCTTGCTTCTGACACAGCTGAAAGAGCTGGGCGGGGAGATTTATCAAGGCCCTCTCACGCCCGCAGAAGAGGAAGTGTATGAGAAAAACCTTGTCCGCATGATTGAACGGAATGAAAAGGTTTTTGGATAGAAGAAGAGCCTCCGCCGCCTTTATATTCGTTGTCAGGCATGCTTAAAGCGGTGAAAAACCAGCGGGCTGTAAAATGCTTCAAAGACGGCAAAATCCTAAAACGGTTGAACGTTTTAGGATTTTGCCACACCTCACCGCTTCCGGAGCGGTTTTTTTATGCTGCGCTCGAAGCGCTTTTTCGTTTTACATATGTTTTGATGAGAAGATAAGCCGCCAAAGCGATGATATACGCCAAACTGACGGCCATTAAAATAACGGTTGCCGGCGTATGCTTGGCCGCATAGACGAAAAAATCAAGCTGTGAAATATTATGTGCGTTTTTAATGGAGTCCTCTCCGTACAGCCAACTTGTAAACTTGGCTGTATATTTCCACTCCCACGGCACCTTTAAAAGCTCGCTGCCTTGATACCAGCTTGCCAATGCAGAAAACAAAAACAAAAGGGCCGCAGTGCCGAACTGAACCGCATATAAAACAAACTTCATCGAATACCCCGCCTTATGAATTGCTATCCCTATTATGAAATTTTTGTCATATAAAAGCAAGCCGCAGAAAGGTAAAAATACCCCCTTTTTTAAAGAAAGGGGTATCCTCGTATCGAAAAATGTTTGTATGCATTGTCAGTCCTTGCTGCCTGAACGTCTCTGCCGCATCCTCTGAGAGCGCTATTCAGCCATTTTTTCTAAATTGCCGTTCCGGTCCATTTTGAAGGCGGGCGCAGCGTGTTCGTCTTCTTCGAATAAAACTAGTTTTCTTGCACGGTTCATAATTTTTACGAGCGTTTCGTAGTCTTCCTGGATGGTTGTCTGGTCTTTTTCCAGCTTTTTGACTTCCGCTTCAAGCTTTTCAACTTTCTTCGTCAGTTCTTCGTTTTCCTGTTTTAAACGTTCATTTTCCATTTTTAAAGCGGCAGTTTGTTCTTCGTTTCCTGTATAGTTTTGCAGGAAGCGGATCACATCATCGATCGTCATGTCTTTCGATGTATCGGCTGTATGGCCGGCCTGCGGCTGATTTGGCGATAGAAGGTGAGATAAACTAGCTAACTCTTCTTTAAAGCTCTCATCAACATAAGGCAGATGCTCGCTGGCGATCGGCTGCTGTTCGCTTGAATCTGCGGTTGCTTTCTTCTGCTCAACAACGCTTTCTGCAGGAGGTTCAGCATTCGTTTCGACCGGCGGCTTGTATAATAAGCGTTTTTTCGCCGGCTGTCCGTTTCCGAGGGCGCGCATTCTTTGCTTCCTCTGTTTTTTAGCCAGCTGCAATGCTTTTTCGTATTGGTGGCGGACAACTGCGTTCCATCTAAAACCGCAGGCGGCTGATGTCCTGTTCAGTCTGTCTCCGACTTCCTCGAAGGCGTTCAGCTGTGTGCTCCCTTCCCTGACATGCCGCAATACCGTTTCAGCAAGCAGTAAATCATTTTCCTCAGACCAAGCGTCTTGTCTTTGTTTCATCACTTCTCAACTCCCATTGTCAGTATTGGTATTAGATTGTCCATTTTGGAAAATATTTATACAAGTTTGCTAAAAGAATAGGAACTGATTTTTTTAGCGCGATCCTTGCAGGAATGAAAGAATCCTTGTAAAATGAAGGATGGTGTCATTTTTTATAAAAGTTCGGCACAGTTGAATGCCTTTCATAAAGACAGATGAACAAAACGAAAGGAAGCGTATGAAATGGCTAATGAATTTCGAGTATGCGACGATTGCCAGGCCACCAATTTAAAGACGCTTTTGCCCCGTCTGAAAGAAATTGATCCGGATGCAAAAGTGGAAATCGGCTGCCAGTCTTACTGCGGGCCGGGACGAAAAAAATCGTTTGCGTTTGTCAATAATCGTCCGCTGTCAGCTCCTGATGAAGACGAGCTGATCGAAAAAGTGAAAAAGAAACTCAAAAAATAACCGCCTCCCTAACGGGTCAGGCGTTTTTGCTTGTTTAACGGCTTTTTGGCAGGCTGGAACAAATGGCCGGGTAAATTCAAGGATGTTTTCAAAAAAACAGACTCGATATAATAGAAGCAGACCTTAAAGAAAACAAGCAGATCGGGCAATACTTACAATATACATTTAGTTTTCCGAAGAAAAAGAGACGGATGGGCAGCGATCAGTTTGCCTCACGTTTGAAAAAAAGAGGGACAAAAATGGCGTATCCAAACGGAAAATTATCAGAAGAAAAAGTGTTTAAAGATCCTGTTCACCGCTATGTCCACGTACGGGACAAGCTGATATGGGACTTGATCGGAACCCGCGAATTTCAGAGGCTGCGCAGAATCAAACAGCTTGGGACGACCTATTTGACGTTTCACGGAGCCGAACACAGCCGTTTCAACCATTCTCTCGGCGTCTATGAAATTGTCAGAAGAATGGTTGATGACGTTTTTAAAGGCAGGGAGGAATGGGATGACAGCGAGCGCGATCTGTGCCTTTGCGCCGCATTGCTGCACGATTTGGGGCACGGCCCGTTTTCCCATTCGTTTGAAAAGGTCTTCCGGCTTGATCATGAAGACTTTACGAGAGCGATCATTTTAGGCGATACAGAAGTTAACCGAGTATTAAACAAGGTAAGTCCGACATTTGCAAAGGATGTCGCTGAAGTCATCGCGAAAACCTATCAAAATAAGCAGGTCGTCAGCCTGATCTCAAGCCAGATTGACGCTGACCGCATGGACTACCTTCAGAGGGACGCCTATTACACCGGCGTCAGCTACGGTCATTTTGATATGGAGCGGATTCTCCGCGTCATGCGGCCGCGCGAAGACCAAATCGTCATTAAGCAAAGCGGAATGCATGCTGTTGAGGACTATATTATGAGCCGGTACCAGATGTACTGGCAGGTCTACTTCCATCCTGTGACAAGAAGTGCGGAAGTGATTTTGACGAAGATTCTTCACCGTGCAAAGCAGCTTCATGAGGAAGGCTATGTTTTCACGCATGCGCCAGTGCATTTTTATTCTATTTTTGAAGGCAATGTCACATTGGAAGATTATTTAAGTCTTGATGAATCAATCATTCTTTATTATTTTCAGGCCTGGGAAAAAGAAGAGGACGAAATTTTGTCTGATTTATGCCGCCGTTTTATCAACCGCAGGCTGTTCCAGTATGCGGAATTCAATCCGAATGAGGAAATGGCGACTTACTTTGAACTGACCAACTTGTTTAAAGAATCAGGGATTGATCCCGAATATTATCTTGTGGTGGATTCGTCCTCAGATCTTCCTTATGATTTCTACAGACCGGGGGAAGAAGAGGAACGCCTCCCGATTCAATTGCTGACGCACAACGGCCAGATTAAGGAGCTGTCGCGGCAGTCCGATATTGTCGATGCGATATCAGGCAAGCGGAGAACGGACCATAAGCTGTATTTCCCGCTCGATTTAATCGAAGGGCTGCCTGACGGCCGTCATGCGAAAAGAATGAAAGAATTGCTCGGACTGAAATAGAAAGAAAAGGATGAAGGAGATGGCGGAGATTTGTTAAAAGAACATGCAAAGCTGATGAAGGTCTTCTCGGATTCGGGGGAGATTGTCGGGCGGAAAAAGCTGCAGAAAATCATTTATATCGCAAAGAAATTGGAGCTTCCTTTTTATGAAAAGTATGATTTTCATTTTTACGGGCCTTATTCAGAGGAGCTGACGCTTCAAGTCGAAGAACTTTGCAATCTCGGATTTCTCCATGAAGTCAAAGAAAAAAAGGGCGGCTATTATCAATACCGCTATTCACCCACTGAAGCGGGAAAGCAGTTTTTGAGCCAGTGTGAGCTGGATATGCGGGATATTAAAGCCTATTTAGACGACGTAAACGGCCAGTCATCGCGTTTTTTGGAACTGGTGTCGACGATTTTGTATTTTGAGGGGCTGGAGCAGGAAGAGATTAGAGAAAAAGTGTTTACCGTAAAAAGCAAACAGCGGTATACGGACGAAGAATTCGATGAAGCCGTCGCTTACATAAAAAAGCTCAGAAATCTTTGTTCATAAGCCTGCCGAAAAACGGTAGGTTTTTTGGTTTGTTTTTTTGTCTGCGTTTTGGAATTTTTGTAGGGAAATTGAAAGAAGCAGTGAAAAGAACGTATGCAATATTTCCTCTTTTTGGATGAATTGAAGGAATTTTTTGATAACTAGCAGAATTTTTCATTCGTTCAAAAAATAAGGAGGGGTTTTGCAGTGAAGAAACGTTCTTTATTCTTATCTCTATTACTTTCCGTCAGTCTCATTCCCGGTGTGACGGCCGGTGCCGCCAAGACGGGCGGGCATGAGCACGAGCACGATCATGAAGCAAGAGGAACTTATATTGATTCTTTGCCTAAAGCGAAAGATTTTAAAGACTTGAAAGGAAAAGTTCAAATTGAAAGAACGGTCAATACGAAAATACTGGATGAGAAAGGAAATGTGACGGGAACGAAAACGTTTAAAAAGAATACGGGCAAAGGGTCGTTTTCAACCCAGGCAGGCACGGGAAGCCAGAAAGTGAGCGTCCTTGCCGTGGCTGACGCTCAGTATCGGGCGAAATACAGCGATTGGCAGACAAGAATCGTCCAAATTATTGAGCAGGCGGATGTCATGTTCAACAGGGATCACGATGTTGATTTTGTCGTCGAAGCTGTGGCGCCTTGGACCTCTTCAGGCAGCAACAGCTCTCAAATTCTATCAAACCTTCAGAGCAATTTCAGCGGGCGCAGCTATAAATTCGTCGTCGGATTTACGGCGAACAGTAATTTTGACGCCGGCGGCATCGCATACGTATACAACAGCAAGCCGAACGGCAGCGCCTTCAGCGTAAACCTCGACCAGGGAACGGCCAACACGGCAAAAGCTGCAACCCACGAATTTTCCCATAACTTCGGCTTGAACCACGATGCGCAAGGAAGCGGAATCCGCTGCATTATGAACTACGACTACGCATACACGGTCGATGTTTGGGATTCAGCTCACAATAGCCAGATCACTAAAAACAAAGCTTGGTATAAATAATAAAAACGGCGTCCCGCGCGTAAGCGGCGAACGCCGTTTTCTTTTACATATCGCTCATTCGTTTGCCGGCGACACCGTAGTTTTCCTTTTTCATTTCCTCAATGATGACCGCGATTTTTTCTGCAGGTGCGCCTGTTGTTTCGGAGACGGCTTCGGTCACTTTTTTAACGAGATTTCTTTTTTGTTCATCTGTGCGGCCTTCCAGCATTTGAACAGTTACGTATGGCATATGTTCTCCTCCTCCTTTTAAAAAATGGCTGCTCACTTTAGCATCAGGTTCTCTTATAGTATACTGGAGATAGTAAATCTTTGTATATGAGAAAGAGGGAAAGCCACATTTTAGACCGTTTTCTTATTTATCCGCTGGAAATGATTCCGTATGTTGTTTTGACACTTGCTGCCGCATTCACTGTGCATGAGGTCGCCCATGCGTATGTGGCTTACAAATTCGGCGATGAGACGGCCAAACGGCAGGGCAGGCTGACGCTCAACCCGCTTAAGCATCTTGATCCGTTTGGAACGATTTTGATCTTTATATTGGGATTCGGCTGGGCAAAGCCGGTGCCCGTTAACCGCTTTTATTTTAAAAACCCGAGGCTGGCCGGATTTCTCGTGTCAATCGCCGGACCGATCAGCAATCTGATCCTTGCTTTCATCGGTTTTATATTGCTGCTTTTGTCCGTGAAGCTGTCCGGGACGCTGCCTGCCGGTTTTTACAGCGGTTTGCTTCAATTTTTTACGATTTGGGTGAATCTCAACCTGCTTTTATTTCTGTTTAATTTAATGCCGTTCCCGCCTCTTGACGGTTTTCGGGTTATACAGGATGTGGTCGCCCCCGAAGTGCGGGCGAAGCTGTCGAAATATGAGGCGTACGGCTCGATCGTCTTTCTGATTATCGTCATTACACCGCTTGGCCAATATGTATTCTGGCCGTTTTTGAATGACGGGCGGGAATTGATCATATCGATATTTAACAGCGTTTTCCGGCCGCTGATGTAGGAGGTATTTTTGATGGAACAAGGAAAAAAGAAAAAAACAATCGGATTCAACATTATTAAAAGCGATCCGACAGACGGACACGGGGGATTTGGAGCAGGCGCATTAAGCCTTGACAACATCTCGCCTGTCATTGTCGATGTTGAAGAGAAAGAAGCGTTTGTGGATATCGGCGCCATGCACGCCCGCAGCACGGTTGAAAAAGGAATCAAATTTTTGCCGAACAAAGAAGAGGTGCCGAACGGAAAACCTTACTGGCTTGTGTGGGTTACGATCGACCGCAGGGAAGAAGGCCCTTATTATGCGGGTGTGACGGCATGCGAAATGACGGTCGACAGAAGCATCCGCCGCGGCTACAAATCGCTTCCGGAGCACGTCAATTTAATGGATAAGTCGATGAAGCGGAAGATTATCGTCGAGCATATGGATGAAGGTTCTAAGCGCGTTCTTGCCGATTTTCTGAAAAACCATGATCAAGGGCTTTGGGACCGTTCATCAGACGAGCTGAAAAAGGGACTGCTCCAGCAATAGGAAAAACCCCCCGGACTGCCATGAAGTCCGGGGGGTTCGTCTATCCCCCTAAAAAGTTTATTCTCCTTTTTTAAACCATTTTTCCCACCACTTTTGCCGCTTATGGGGGGGAGCGGCGGGCTTTTCGTGCCCGGCGTTTTGCTCCTTATAGATTTCCTTTCCATAGCAAACCTGCTCGGGTTCAGTACCTTTGATAAAATAAGCGAAATATTTGGACGGGCAGCTGGGCGCCGCCGCATAACCTGTAGCCGGGTCGATGTACATCCCTTTCACGCCTTCAGGCGGCATTAAAGCTGCGGCGGGCGCGTCTTCAAGCGCTTTTTCCATAAACTCAGCCCAAATTTGTTTGGCATAGTTTTTCTCTGCGACGGCATCGATTGTCCGCTCTTTGTCATATCCCGTCCACACGCCTGAAGCAAGACCGGGATAAAAGCCGATCATCCAGCTGTCGGTGCTGGTCGTTCCCGATTTTCCGGCGTATCGGCGCGTCAGCTGATCTGCGATCGTCCGGCCGGTAACAGATGTATAGCCGTTGAGTGATTTGTCGAACATCCCGCTCATCATGTTCGCCGTGATAAAAGCCGCTTTTGGGTCAAGGATTTGTTTGCTCCGCTTCGGTTTTTCATAAAGAACCTTCCCGTTCGGATCGGTAATTTTCGTAATAAAGGAAGGTTCGATTTTTTTCCCGCCGTTGGCAAACATGGCGTATCCGTTCACCATTTCAATCGGCTTCACAGGGGATGTTCCGAGCGCAAGCGACGGCACTTTTTGCAGCGGGCTGTTGATGCCGAATTGCTTTGCGGCATCAATCAGTTTGTCCATGCCGAGGAAAAGGTGGGTTTTCACGGCGTAAATGTTATCGGACAAAGCCAGTGCCTGCAGAAGCGTGATCGGACCGTCTGCATAATAGCCGTGATAGTTGCTCGGGGAATAAGCGCTGCCTTGCCCGAGCTCAAATGTCGTTTCCGCGCTCCTCATTCGGGTGGCCGGTGTAAAGCCGTTTTGAACCGCCGAATAATAAAGGAAAGGCTTCATGGTGGAGCCGGGCTGCCGCATAGCCTGCGTTACGCGGTTAAAAGGGCTTTTTTCGTAGTCGCGTCCTCCGACAAGCGCGAGAACGCTGCCGTCGGACGGGTTGATCGCTGCAAATCCCGCCTGAATGTCGGATGACGAATCTATCGTGTGTTCGATCGTATCCTCGGCAATTTTTTGGAGACGCGGGTTGAGCGTGGTGAATACGTTGTAGCCGCCTGTTTCCGCTTGCTCCGGCGTCAAACGCAGCAATCGCGAAATTTCTTTAACAGCTTCGTCATAAAAGTACGGAGCGGTTTTTTCGGTTGTTTGCTTATCCTGTTTTTCAAAGCGGAGCGGCATTTTTTTCAGTGCTGCCGCCTGCATTTCCGTCAGCTTGTTTTGTTTCTCCATCATTGTCAGGATCATTTCCTGGCGTTCTTTCGCTTTTTTTTCATTGACAAAGGGCGAATAAACTGAAGGACCCTTTGGAATGCCGGCAAGCATTGCAGCCTCCGCCGTATTGATATCTTTGGCCCGCTTGCCAAAATACAGCCGGGAAGCCGCTTCGATTCCGTATGCTCCATGCCCGTAATAAATCGTATTTAAATAGCCTTCCAAAATATCTTTCTTTGTGTAGTTTTGTTCAAGCCTTATCGTATAAAAAGCTTCATTCCACTTTCTTTTCCATGTTTTATCGTGGCCGAGGTAGAGGTTTCTCGCATATTGCTGGGTGATGGTGCTGGCTCCCTGAACTTTGGACATCGCCTTTAAATCGGCAATGAGGGCGCCGCCCATCCTCATATAGTCAAAGCCGTGGTGCCGGAAAAAGTTCCGGTCTTCAACGGCAAGCGTGGCATCGATGACTGCGGGATTGATGTTCTTCAGCGAAACCCAGTACCGCTTTTGCCCGTAATGCGTTTCCCCCATTTGCTTTCCGCTTCCGTCATACAGCACGGTAGACCTCGGCACCTGAATCGAAGGAGCGCCTTGCCATTTGGCCGCCAAGACCACCGTCATGACAACGATTGAAAGGAAGATCAGCATCAATGCTCCCATGAACAAAAATGCGCGTATCGTCTTGATGGTTAAACGGACCCGCTTGTCCGTCATTATGTCCATGTTCAAATCTCCTCCCGGATAAATAAAATGTTCTTATCATTATGAGGAAAAAGAGGAGGATTTAAACAAGCGGGAAGGAAAAAACGGCAGACCCTCTGCGGAGATTAAGACAGCAATATGAGGAATCCTATTTTTTGGCGGTCGCCACATATGAAATCAGCCATAATACGAAAACTGCACCTTCGCTGACTGATGCGGCCAGAATCGGGGAAGCTCCTGCTGCATGGATGGACAACAGCATGCCTTCCCCCGGGAGCAGCCCTTTAAAGGATATATTGAATTTGAAAAGGAGCATTAAACCCGAGGACCACGCAAGCGGCAGCCATAGAGCAAGCTGCTCTTTCTTTGCGATCAGCACTCCCGCCAAGCCGAGAAAAATCAGAAAGCAAAGCGACCACCAGTCAATGAACAGGCGTGAGACAACAAACCAGAGGGGAGAACCCGACAGCTCAAAAAAAGGATGAACATTCTCCGCACCGTAGCCGCCGAATGTAAACCAGCCGATGGCCGCACTCCAAAACAGCAGGCAGATCATCACAAAAGCAGAAACGGTGCAGCCGAGCAAAATCAACGGCAACACCGTTCTGTTTGTTGCAATTGCACCTGCTGAACGCCGCATCCATTCGCTGTGCCGTAGAACAAACAGGCTGCGGACAGGACAGCGACCATATGCATCAAATAAACAGATCCGCTGACTTCGAGAAGCCAATCCGGCAAAGACGGAACGGCAGCCTCCCGGATATAAACGGGGCTGAAAAACAAAACGGCCGCTCCGATCAGAAAAAATATCAATAAAAACCTTTTCCGGCGGCTGGTTATATACAATTTGAGCAGTTGTTTGCTCTGCAAATGAGAACACCTCCAAAAGCGCACAGTATGCACATCTGTGCTTAGCTTAGCCATTATAAAAGAAAAATCGGCGATTGGGAATATAATGGACTTGGAATGACTCCTGAAAATGAATCGATCCGTCTTTACAATCACCTGCAATTCCTCTATACTTTTTCCTTAGGCAAAAGCCGATGCTTCAGTGCAGAATAATCGCCGCCGCAGGCGAGAAAAATAGATTGAAATACAGCTTATCACGAAAGGAAGATGACGCTTTGAGCGGACTTTGGTATACAGAGAAGCAAACGAAAAATTTCGGTATTACAATGAAAATCAACAGGACTTTACATACAGAGCAGACAGATTTTCAAAAGCTCGAAATGGCCGAGACTGAAGAATTCGGCAACATGCTGTTTTTGGACGGCATGGTCATGACATCTGAAAAAGATGAATTTGTCTACCACGAAATGGTGGCGCACGTGCCCCTGTTTACGCATCCGAATCCTGAGCATGTGCTTGTGGTCGGCGGCGGAGACGGCGGCGTTATCCGTGAAATTTTGAAGCATCCGAGCGTGAAAAAAGCGACGCTTGTCGATATTGACGGCAAGGTGATCGAATATTCCAAGAAATTCTTGCCTTCCATTGCAGGCAAACTTGACGATCCGCGCGTCGAAGTAAAAGTCGATGACGGCTTCATGCACATTGCCCAATCTGAAAATGAGTACGATGTCATCATGGTGGATTCAACCGAGCCAGTAGGGCCTGCTGTCAACTTGTTTACAAAAGGCTTTTACGCCGGCATAGCAAAAGCGCTAAAGGAAGACGGCATTTTCGTTGCTCAGACGGACAACCCTTGGTTTACACCTGAACTGATCACAAACGTTCAGCGCGATGTAAAAGAGATCTTCCCGATTACAAAGCTGTATTTGGCCAACATTCCGACATATCCAAGCGGATTGTGGACGTTTACGATCGGTTCGAAAAAATACGATCCTCTTGAAGTGGAGGACAGCCGCTTCTTTGATATTGAGACGAAATACTACACAAAAGAAATTCATAAAGCGGCATTCGTCCTTCCGAAATTCGTCAGCGATTTAATCAAATAAAACAGTTTGGCGCAGGATGGCATTCTGCGCTTTTTTTCAGGGAGGTTTTTGAAGATGAGATTTGATGAAGCATATTCCGGCAAGGTGTTTATCGCAAGCCGCCCCGATTGGGAAGAGGCGGACGCCATCCTTTACGGCATGCCGATGGATTGGACGGTCAGCTACCGTCCCGGCTCCCGCTTCGGTCCGGCGAGAATCCGCGAGGTGTCCATCGGACTTGAAGAATACAGCCCTTATTTGGACAGGGAGCTGGAAGAGGTTCATTTCTTTGACGCCGGCGACATCCCGCTGCCTTTCGGGAACCCGCAGAAGAGCCTCGACATGATTGAAGAATATGTCGACAGCATTTTAGATAAAGGAAAATTCCCGCTCGGTATGGGGGGAGAGCATCTCGTTTCATGGCCGGTCATTAAAGCGATGTACAAAAAATATCCCGATCTTGCCATCATCCATATGGATGCGCACACAGATCTCCGCGTCGACTATGAAGGAGAGCCGCTCTCGCATTCGACGCCGATCCGTAAAGCCGCGGAACTGATCGGACCCGGCAATGTCTATTCATTCGGCATCCGCTCCGGCATGAAAGAAGAATTTGAATGGGCAAAAGAAAACGGCATGCACATTTCTAAATTTGAAGTGCTTGAGCCGCTTAAAGCCGTCCTGCCGAAACTCGCGGGGCGTCCGGTTTATGTGACGATCGACATCGATGTCTTAGATCCCGCGCATGCGCCGGGAACCGGTACGGTTGACGCCGGAGGCATCACATCCAAAGAGCTGCTCGCTTCGATTCACGAAATCGCCCGCTCAGACGTCAATGTCGTTGGAGGAGACCTTGTCGAAGTCGCTCCTGTCTATGACCATTCGGAACAAACCGCAAATACGGCAAGCAAGCTGATTCGCGAAATGCTGCTCGGCTGGGTGAAATAAAACAGGCTGTCCTTTTTTCAGGACGGCTTTTTTCTTAGAAAATGGTTTATCTTCCCGTCCGTTCTGTTAAGATGATATAAAGGAGCTGCGGTTGAACTTTTTTTCCCGAATGATTATACTAATCAAGTCAAATCGGATCGAAAAAGGAAGTGTCGGAATGGATCAGGAGACACCCGTTCATATCTATGTGAAATCTGTTATCCGGGAAGGATCGGACACGGAGACGATCGAGTTCCGGACAACTGGATTTTATTATATGAAAAAAGATAAAATATATCTTTCTTATCATGAAGAGCATGATGCTGGAAAGGTGAAGACGATCGTCAAGGCAAGTGAAAACGAAGTTCTGGTCATGCGTTCCGGCGCCATCGAAATGAAACAGCGCTTCAGGCCGGGCAGCCGCACCGTCACTCATTATAAAATGCCATTCGGCAGACTCGAGCTCGGCGTGGATACTAAAGCTGTATCAGTCACACATCAGCCGCCGGACGGAAAGATCAGCATTGAGTACGATATGATTGTAAGCGATGAACAAAAGCATTTACATAAGATGTCGATTTCGTATAGAGGAGGACACGAGTCATGAACATAGTCGAACAAATGAAAGATGTGCTGAAGCAGGAAATTAAGGAAGCTGTCATGAAAGCCGGCCTCGCCGAAGAAAGCGAGATTCCAGAAGTCGTACTGGAAGTTCCGAAAGACAAGTCGCATGGCGACTATTCCACTAATATGGCTATGCAGCTGGCGAGAATCGCCAAAAAAGCGCCGCGGAATATTGCCGAAGAAATCGTCGCATCCTTTGACAAAGGAAAAGCGTCGATCGACAAACTTGATATCGCAGGACCTGGCTTTATCAATTTCTACATGAACAATCAATATTTAACGAAGCTGATTCCGGCTGTGCTTGAAGCAGGAGAGGCCTACGGTGAAACAAATATCGGGGGCGGGGAACGCGTCCAGGTGGAATTCGTCTCAGCAAACCCGACGGGCAACCTGCACCTTGGACATGCCCGCGGAGCCGCTGTCGGAGATTCCCTCTGCAATGTACTTGAAAAAGCGGGGTATGAAGTGAGCCGCGAATATTATATCAACGATGCCGGCAATCAAATCAACAACCTCGCGTTATCCGTCGAAGCCCGTTACTTTCAGGCGCTTGGAAAAGATAAGCCGATGCCTGAAGACGGGTATCACGGCGAAGATATTAAGGAAATCGGCCAAAAGCTCGCCGACGAATTCGGCGATCGTTTTGTTCATGAAGAAGAGAGCGAACGCCTCGCGTTTTTCCGCGAATACGGCTTAAAGTACGAATTGGGCAAACTTCGTGAAGACCTGGAGAATTTCCGTGTCCCATTTGATGTCTGGTACTCTGAGACATCGCTTTACCAAAACGGAAAGATCGATCAGGCGCTCGAAGCCCTTCGCGAAAAAGGGCATATCTATGAAGAAGACGGAGCGACATGGTTCCGCTCGACGGCGTTCGGCGATGACAAAGACCGCGTGCTGATCAAAAAAGACGGATCCTACACGTATCTTCTGCCTGACATCGCTTATCACAAAGACAAGCTTGACCGCGGCTTCCAAAAGCTGATCAATGTATGGGGAGCAGACCATCACGGCTATATCCCGCGCATGAAAGCGGCTATTGAAGCGCTCGGTTATGACAAAGAAACGCTTGAGGTCGAGATCATTCAGCTCGTCCACCTTTACAAAAACGGCGAAAAAATGAAAATGAGCAAAAGAACCGGAAAAGCCGTCACAATGCGCGATCTTATTGATGAGGTCGGCCTTGACGCTGTGCGTTACTTCTTTGCGATGCGCAGCGCCGATACCCATATGGACTTTGACCTTGATCTGGCCGTCTCAACATCTAATGAGAATCCAGTTTACTACGCGCAGTACGCCCATGCGAGAATTTGCAGCATGCTGCGCCAAGGCGAAGAAAAAGGCATTTCTTTTGAAGGGAACCTTGATCTTACGAAGATCGGTTCTGAGAAAGAGTATGATCTGCTTAAAGTGATCGGCTCGTTCCCTGAGGCCGTCGCTGATGCCGCAGAGAAGCGGATTCCGCACCGCATTACAAACTATATTTTTGAATTGGCATCTGTGCTTCACAGCTTTTACAATGCTGAGAAAGTCCTCGATCCGGCAGATGAAGAAAAAAGCCGGGCCCGTTTATCATTGATGAAAGCAACGCAAATCACATTAAATAATGCCCTCAAGCTGATCGGCGTATCAGCGCCTGAAAAAATGTAAAACGAATCCCCCGTCCATTGAACGGGGGATTTTTTCTTGATTTGGTGAGGAGGCGTCTCGCAAAGGAAGAACTTCCGCCTTCCCTTATTGAACTTGAGCGTCAGAAAGAATCGATTGTGCTTTTTTTACTAATTCCTGCGCCATTTTCCCTTCGATGACAATCAGGCACTCATTTTCGCGATTGGCCATTCTGAACATTTCCAGCTCAATTAAATCTTTGATTTTGCACATCGTTTTTCTTGAGCATATATATAGCTGATGTCTGGCTGAGCGGCAAAGCTTGTACAGCTCAATCAAGTTTTTTAACGTCATCGATTGGGCGCGGAGTTTAATCGACTCTGCTTGGTTCATCGTACATCCCCTCCGTATGTAATCATCACTTTGGTGAAATGTTACCCGCATGTCATGCAGGATAAACGTACGTTTTATAAAAAGAATGAAATCGATTTCGCCAGCCATTCGACGGGCCGCTGCATCACCGGCCGCTTCGCATACCGCTCCTTTGTCAGAAGCTCGGCGTGTTCAATGCTTTCCTTGACGACGTCGAAGAATTGCTTTGTCCAGTCTTTATCATGGATGACGACATTCACTTCATCATTGAGAAACAGGCTCCTGTTGTCAAAATTCGATGTTCCGATCATCACATGCCGGTCATCGACGATTAATGCTTTTGCATGATAAAAGCCTCTGTAGTACCGGTAAATATAGCAGCCCGCTTTTAAAAGGGCTGGAAAGTGCGTGTAGGCGGCCTCTTTGACAAGCGGATGATCGGGTTTCATCGGCACGAGAACCGACACGATCACGCCCCTTTCCCTGGCTGAGAGAACAGCCTGCTGCAAAGCCGGGCTCGGAATATAGTACGGCGTGCAAATCATGATTCTTTCTTTTGCCTGTTCGATAAATGAAATGTATTTTTCCTCTAGAGAAAATCCCTTTGTCGCATGGGTTGTATGGGTGACAGCTCCTTGCTGCAGCGGCGGAAATACGCTGTTGGCCGGCTTTGCCTGCGGCGCTTCTCTTTTGAAGTCCGATATAAAAATGTGCTGCAAGTCGGCAACGCCTTCTCCCGTCATTCGCAAATGGTAATCCTTCCACGGTCCGAATTCCGCTTTTTTACCAAGGTATTCTTTCGCGATGTTAAATCCGCCCACATAGCCGATCTTTCCGTCTATGACGGCGATTTTTCGATGATTCCTCGCATTCAGCCGGTAAAAGAAATAGGGGAAGCCCGGCTTGTTGGCGAAAAAAACGTGCACACCGCTTTGTTTCAGGCCGGAGAGCGTTTTTTTCTTCACCTTCATCGCGCCGATCCGGTCGATCAGCAATCGTACGCATACGCCGGATTTCGCTTTATCCTTCAGCACCTTCAAAAATTCAAGGCTGATGTCATCGTTCTTCACAATATAAAACATGACATGCACCGACGATTCGGCCTGGCGGATGTCATCCAGCAGCCGCTCACACAAGTCTTCTCCATTATGAATCAGTTCAATATCGCTTTTCTTCTCTGAAAAAACGGGCTCGTAGGCTTTCTTCTCAAAGGCTTTGCGGCCAAAATGGAAATCGAGCGCAAGAAGCAGGATGAGAAAACATACCATAATCATAAGCGGCACCAATGAAGACACTCCCTTTTTTCGTGTAAAGAATAGTGTCCCCCTATTTTCCTGCATTTATGAAAATATATTGACTGAACACTCATTCATTATTTAAGATAAAGGTAGTTCAAGGGGATTTAAGGTTGGGGAAATGAAAGGGGGAGCAGCTGATGAATGTCTTGCTGTCGTTGAATTTCATTGCGTTTTTAGGTGTAACCGTTTACGCCGTTTATCTGTTCGTCTATTTGATCAGAACGAGAATCAGTTACATCAGGCTCGGACAAAAAGAGGATTTTGATAAGCGGACGAAGGAGCGCCTTCAAAAGATATGGGAGAACGTGTTCGGCCAAAAGAAACTGCTTAAAGATAAAAAAAGCGGCATCATCCATGTCATGTTTTTTTACGGCTTTATTCTCGTTCAGTTCGGAGCGATCGATTTTATTTTGAAAGGGCTCGTTCCTGATCAAGGCATTCCGCTTGGCGGCGTCTACCCGGCGTTTACGTTTTTTCAGGAAATCGTCACACTGATGATTTTAATTGCGGTAGTCTGGGCTTTTCACAGGCGGTATATAGAAAAACTCGTCAGGCTGAAGCGCAATTTTAAGTCGGGGATCGTGCTCATGCTGATCGGCGGCTTGATGTTTACCGTTTTACTCGGAAACGGTATGAACATGATCTGGCATGAACATTCATTATCATGGCACGAACCGATGGCATCAGGCATCGCTTTTGCCTTCGGCTTTATGGGGGAAACCGCTTCAGCGGCAGTGTTCTACGCGGCGTGGTGGGCGCACCTTCTCATCCTGCTGACATTTTTAGTCTATGTACCGCAGTCAAAGCACGCCCACTTAATTGCCGGACCGGCAAACGTATTTTTCAGCCGGCTGACAAACCCGGGAAAGCTTCAAAAAATCGATTTTGAAGATGAAACAAAAGAAACGTTCGGCGTCGGACGGATCGAGGAATTCAGGCAGTCCCAGCTGATCGACCTTTACGCATGCGTGGAATGCGGGCGCTGTACCAATATGTGCCCGGCTACAGGAACAGGCAAGATGCTTTCGCCGATGGATCTGATTTTGCGGCTCAGAGACCATTTGACAGAAAAGGGAGCAGCAGTGACATCGAGAACGCCTTGGGTACCCGCACCGCTCTTTCAGCATACGAAAGGCAACCAGCTGGCCATGGCGGCAGGGGGAGAAGGGTCAAGGGAAGCGGCTGCTTCAGAACTTTACAACCCGAGCTTAATCGGCGACATCATCACAGAAGAAGAAATTTGGGCCTGCACAACATGCCGGAATTGTGAAGATCAGTGCCCGGTCATGAATGAGCACGTCGATAAGATCATCGATCTCCGCCGCTATCTCGTGCTCACAGAAGGAAAAATGGATGCAGATGCCCAACGCGCCATGACGAGCATTGAAAGGCAGGGGAACCCTTGGGGATTAAACCGAAAAGAACGTGAAAACTGGCGTGATATAAGAGACGATGTTGAGGTGCCGACAGTAAAAGAAATGAAGAAAAAAGGCGAGTCCTTTGAATACCTGTTTTGGGTCGGGTCGATGGGATCGTATGACCGGAGAAGCCAGAAGATCGCCATGGCTTTCGCTCGCCTCCTCAATCAAGCCGGGGTCACGTTCGCGATATTAGGCAATAAAGAAAAAAATTCAGGCGATACGCCGAGACGGCTTGGCAACGAGTTTTTATTCCAGGAGCTAGCTGCAAAAAACATTGAGGAATTTGAAAAAAATGATGTTCAAAAAATTGTAACTATCGACCCGCATGCATACAATATTTTCAAAAATGAATATCCTGATTTTGGTCTGAAAGCGGAAGTTTATCATCATACAGAAATTCTTGCTGCCCTCATTGAAGAAGGAAAGCTGAAACCTGAGTTTCCGGTTCACGAAACCGTCACCTTTCATGATTCATGCTATTTGGGCCGCTACAACGAGGTTTACGATCCGCCGCGCGCTATTCTCCGCTCCATTCCGGGCATCCGTTTAGCGGAAATGGAGCGCAGCCGTGAAAACGGAATGTGCTGCGGAGCGGGGGGCGGCCTCATGTGGATGGAGGAAGAGGCGGGCGCGAGGATCAACGTTGCCAGAACGGAGCAGGCGCTCAGCACATCACCTTCTGTCATCAGCTCGGGCTGTCCTTACTGTTTGACGATGCTCGGCGACGGAACAAAAGCCAAGGAATTGGAGGATCAGGTCGGCACGTATGATGTAGCGGAGCTGCTTGAACGCGCCGTATTCGGGTCAGAGCAAAAAGAACATGCCTCATAGACGGATTTCAGGTTTTAAATAAAGAAGGTGTGAGCCGGATCTCCGCCTTCTTTTATCTTCGGTATGTACAAATCATGATAAGGGGAGAGGATGTCAGGTGGCGAGATCAGTTATTGCAGGCGGCGCACGCACGCCTTTTGGAAAACTCGGGGGCGCGCTTCAGTCAAAGACGGCTGCGGAGCTCGGCGGAATCGCCGTAAAAGAGGCATTAAAACGTTCCGGTGTAAATCCTGAGGATGTCGATGAAGTCATCATGGGCTCCGTACTTCAAGGCGGACAGGGGCAGCTGCCGTCGAGGCAGGCCGCGCGTTTTGCGGGACTCCCGTGGGACGTCAAAACGGAAACGATTAATAAAGTGTGCGCTTCAGGTTTAAGAAGCGTCACAATGGCGGATCAGATCATCAGGGCCGGTGATGCGGAGGTCATTGCCGCCGGAGGTATGGAATCGATGTCAAACGCCCCTTATTTGCTTCAAAAAGCGAGGTGGGGGCTGAGGATGGGAGACGGGGCGGTTAAAGATTTGATGATCGCAGACGGGCTGACATGCTCATTTACGGGCGTTCACATGGGCTCCTACGGAAATGCCGCTGCGAAAGAGTTGGAGATTGCTAGGGAAGAGCAGGATCGGTGGGCGCTCAGGAGCCACATGCGAGCCGTACACGCTGCGGATTCAGGCGCGCTAGGAGAAGAGATCGTCCCGGTCAGCATCCAAGAGAAGCGGGACGGCGAATTAACGGTCGATCAAGATGAAGCACCGCGGCGCGACACGTCAATGGAAAGGCTGTCAAAGCTTGCCCCGGTTTTTGACCATAATGGGACAATTACGGCGGGAAACGCGCCGGGGGTAAATGATGGGGCATGCTCACTTATCGTGATGAATGAAGACAAGGCAAAGGAACTCAATGTGAAGGCGCCGGCCGTCATTAAAGCGCACACATCAATTGCAGTCGAAGCAAAAGACTTTCCGAAAACCCCCGGGCTTGTCATCAGAGAACTGCTTAACAAAACGGGAGCTGAGCTTTCTGATATCAAACTGTTTGAAATCAATGAAGCTTTCGCTGCGGTTGCTTTGGCAAGCGGAAAGATCGCGGGTCTTGACATGGAGAAGGTCAATGTCAACGGCGGCGCCATTGCGATCGGCCATCCGATCGGCGCGAGCGGAGCAAGAATCATTTTAACGCTTATGTACGAATTAAAACGGCGCGGCGGCGGTATAGGGATTGCTGCCATTTGCAGCGGCGGCGGCCAGGGAGACGCCGTGATGATCGAGGTATAAAAAGGGGGATTTCAGATGAAAAAAGACACGATCATGGTCATCGGAGCCGGCCAGATGGGGTCCGGGATCGCTCAGGTCTCTGCCCAGGCCGGATACAATGTTTACATGTATGACGTATCACCTGAACAAATTGAAAAAGGAATGAAGCGCATTTCCGGCCAGCTTTTCAGACAGGCGGAAAAAGGCAAGCTGCCGCATGAAGATGTGAAGCAAATCTACCAGCGCCTTTCTCCGTCGGCTGCGCTCGACGAAGCGCGGGAAGCTTTTCTCATCATTGAAGCGGCTGTTGAACAAATGGACGTAAAAAAAGACATTTTCACGCGGCTTGATGAAGTGACCGAAGACTCAGCGATATTGGCATCAAATACATCGTCCCTGTCGATTACGGAACTTGCTGCCGTCACAAAAAAACCTCAAAACGTCATCGGCATGCATTTTATGAACCCGGTTCCCGTCATGCAGCTTGTCGAAGTCATCAGGGGGCTTGAGACGAGCGGCGAAACATATGAAACCGTCGTGGCTGCGGCGGAGCGGATGAACAAGGTTCCGATAGAGGTGCGGGATTTCCCGGGATTTATCTCCAACCGCATCTTAATGCCGATGATTAATGAGGCGGTTTTTGCACTTTATGAAGGCATCGCCGAGAAAGAAAGCATAGACGGAATCATGAAGCTTGGCATGAACCATCCGATGGGCCCGTTGGCTCTCGCCGATCTGATCGGTCTGGATACGTGTCTGTATATTATGGAGACGCTGCATGAAGGCTTTGGCGACGATAAGTACAGGCCTTGTCCGCTCCTTAAACAATATGTCAGCGCAGGACGACTCGGAAAGAAAACGGGCAGAGGGTTTTATACGTATGAAAAGCAGCCGACATAAGGAGGGGTGAGCTTGAATTTTCAGTTTACAGAAGAGCAGACCCGCATGCAGAAGGTTGTAAGGGATTTTGTCAAACAGGAGGTCGCTCCTTTTGTACCTGAAATGGAAAAAGGCCGTTTTCCAACCTCTCTTTTGAAGAAAATGGCGGAGCGCGGCTGGATGGGGCTTCCGATACCGGCTAAGTACAACGGGGCCGGTCATGACTTTATCACCTATATGATGACCATACATGAGCTGTCAAAGAAAAGCGCCGTTCTTGGTGCGGTTCTATCTGTACACACGTCAATTGTCACCATTCCCATTCTTTTAAACGGTAATGAGCGGCAAAAAGAGCACTACGTTAAAAAGCTGGCAGCAGGGCAGTACTTGGGAGCTTTTTGTTTAACCGAACCGAGTGCCGGTTCCGATGCGGGCAGTCTAAAAACCAGGGCCGAAAAGCGCGGCGATACCTATGTGCTGAACGGAACGAAAGTTTTTATTACAAACGGCGGAGCCGCGGACATTTATCTTGTTTTCGCTTCAACCGATCCGGAGGCGGGAACGGGAGGCATTTCCGCTTTTATCGTGGAGAAGGGCACGCCGGGCTTTTTCATCGGAAAAAATGAAGAGAAAATGGGGCTCCACGGTTCGCTAACGGTCACTTTAAATTTTGATAACGCTGTCATTCCCGCCCGGCAGCTGCTGGGGGAGGAAGGAATGGGATTCAAAATGGCCCTGTCCAACCTGGATACCGGCCGGATCGGAATTGCGGCGCAGGCTCTGGGTATCGCCGAGGGAGCGCTTTCTGAAGCCGTTCAATTTCTAAAAAAACGGTATCCGGACGGAGAGCTGTATAAGAACGGCCAAGCGCTTGCCTTTAAGCTGGCCGACATGGCGGCGAGGACAGAGGCGGCCAGGCTTCTCGTCTACCAGGCCGCCTCGTTGAAACAGCAAGGCATGCAGACGGGGAAAGCTGCTTCAATGGCCAAATTGTTCGCTTCGGAAACGGCGATGTATGTCGCCGGAGAGGCCGTGCAGCTGCTCGGAGATTTCGGATACACAAAGGATTTCAGCGCTGAACGATATTTCAGGGATGCGAAAGTGTGTGAAATTTATGAGGGCACGAGCGAGATCCAGCGGATCGTCATCGGTAAACATTTATAAGGTGTCAAAGGGGGAAAAAGGATGATCTTTAAGCTGAGCGAAGAGCACCAAATGATACAGAAGATGGTGCGCGACTTTGCCCATCACGAGGTGGAGCCGACTGCGAAAGAGCGGGATGAGGAAGAGCGGTTTGACATGGAACTGTTTGCAAAAATGGCGGAATTGGGGCTCACGGGTATACCGTGGCCAGAGGAATACGGGGGAATCGGCAGCGACTATCTCGCCTACGTCATCGCGGTTGAAGAGCTTTCGAAAGTCTGCGCCTCAACGGGTGTCACCTTGTCTGCCCATACATCGCTTGCGGGCTGGCCGATTTATGCATTTGGAACAGAAGAACAGAAACAGGAATATTTAAAGCCGATGGCCCGCGGCGAAAAGATAGGAGCCTACGGATTGACGGAGCCCGGTTCAGGCTCCGATGCCGGCGGCATGAAAACGACCGCAGAAAAAAAAGGCGATGAATATATTTTGAACGGGACGAAGATCTTTATCACAAACGGCGGAATCGCGGACTTCTACATCGTGTTTGCCAACCTTGCCCCGGAACAGAAACACAAAGGCACAACCGCCTTTATCGTTGAAAAGGACTTCCCCGGCTTTTCTGTCGGAAAAAAAGAGAGGAAACTGGGCATCCGTTCATCACCGACAACCGAAATCATCTTTCAGGACTGCCGCGTGCCTTTAAAAAACCGCCTTGGCGGGGAAGGTGAAGGCTTTAAAATCGCGATGAAGACGCTCGATGGAGGCAGAAACGGAATTGCCGCTCAAGCCGTCGGGATTGCCCAGGGCGCATTTGAGGCGGCGAAGGCGTATGCGAAAGAGCGGAAGCAATTCGGCAGGCCGATCGCCGAGCAGCAGGGCATCGCTTTTAAACTGGCTGATATGGCGACGGAGATTGAAGCTTCAAGGCTTTTAACCTACCAGGCGGCATGGCTGGAATCAGAAGGACTGCCTTATGGAAAGGCTTCTGCCATGTCAAAGCTTTACGCAGGGGATACGGCCATGAAAGTGACGACGGAGGCCGTGCAAATATTCGGCGGGTACGGCTACACAAAGGATTATCCGGTCGAGCGCTTTATGCGCGATGCAAAAATCACACAGATCTATGAAGGTACGCAGGAAATTCAGAAGCTCGTCATTTCGAGAATGCTGATGAAATAAGGGTGGAAAATCGCCGTCTGGCCCGGCTTGATCTGCCGCCGGCGGACAGGATGCCGGCGCAGTTTTTTTGTTTTGAAGGGGCCGGACGCTCCCGGCTGTTCTATGTTTCAATCCCGCTTGCCGCCGATTTCCAATGCAACCGGCAAAAATTATTGAATTAACGGGAATAAAGGTGGCATAAAGTGATTTCTTTTGTTTATAATGAGAGGTATGGTTTGTCGTAAAGACAGGGATTACATGCTTATTTTCTATGACAGAGATAGTAGATACATACATGAAGATAGAAAGGGAGTGTCTGGCGATGAGTTTGAAACAATACTCAGAGGAACAGCTAAAGGAAATGGCTTTAGTTGAAATCGCATACGAAATTTTCTCGGAACACAAAAAACCGATTACATTCCAGGAGCTAACAGATCAAGTGGCTTCCTTGCTTGGAATGGGGAAAGAAGAGCTGGAAGACCGCATCGCCCAGTTCTACACAGATTTAAATATCGACGGACGCTTTTTGGCGCTGTCAGACCAAACGTGGGGCCTGCGCAGCTGGTATCCGTATGATCAGCTTGATGAAGAAACCCAGCCGACTGTAAAAGCGAAAAAGAAAAAAGCGAAAAAAGCGGTTGAAGAAGATCTTGATCTTGACGAATTCGAAGAAATCGACGAGGATGATATTCTTCTTGACGATGTCGAAGAAGATTTGGACATTGACGCCGATGAATTCGATGAAATCGATGAAGCCGACGATGATGAGCTGGATGATCTTGAAGACGAGATCCTGGATGATGATGAAGATTTTGATGAAGAGGAAGACGAAGAGTAATTGCCTTCTGAACGGAATTCATGTTTAAATCGATCTTGACTTTCACAGGCGAACTAGGTAGTATGTATTTTGGGCTCTTCAAAACGAAGAGATTCGAGTGATACGGACTATCAGCTCCCTTTCAAGAAATTGAAAGGGAGCTTTCTTGTTTTTCCGCCTCCTAATCATTTAAATCATTTAGAAAAGATCTAAATGATTTTTCATAAAAAGAGCATTTTAAGAAATAAGCGTTAATCGAAGAGAGGGGTACAGAAATGACAAAATATATCTTTGTAACCGGAGGAGTTGTATCCTCGCTTGGAAAAGGAATTACGGCGTCTTCGCTCGGCCGCCTGCTGAAGAACAGAGGTTTGAATGTCACCATTCAAAAATTTGACCCGTATATCAACGTAGACCCGGGTACGATGAGCCCGTATCAGCACGGTGAAGTGTTTGTAACCGACGACGGTGCGGAAACGGATCTTGACCTCGGCCATTATGAGCGCTTTATCGACATCAATTTAAATAAATACAGCAACGTGACAACAGGAAAAATCTATTCCACGGTGCTGAAAAAAGAGCGCAGAGGCGATTATTTAGGCGGAACCGTACAGGTAATACCTCATATCACAAATGAAATTAAAGACCGTGTATTCCGCGCCGGAAAAGAAACGCACGCTGATGTCGTAATCACTGAAATCGGCGGAACCGTCGGTGACATCGAATCGCTGCCATTTCTTGAAGCGATCCGCCAGATCAAGAGCGATGTCGGCCGCGACAATGTGATGTACATCCATTGTACGCTTGTTCCATATCTTAAAGCGGCGGGAGAAATGAAAACAAAGCCGACTCAGCACAGCGTAAAAGAACTGCGCAGCCTCGGCATTCAGCCAAATGTCATCGTCGTGAGAACAGAAATGCCGATTTCTCAGGACATGAAAGATAAAATCGCGCTCTTCTGCGACATTGATCCTAAAGCCGTCATCGAGGCTGGAGATGCGGATACGCTCTACTCCATTCCTCTCGACCTTCAAAAACAAGGCCTGGACAGCCTGGTTTGCAGCCACTTGAAGCTGGATTGCAGAGAAGCCGATATGGAAGAGTGGAAAGAACTCGTCAAAAAGGTGAAAAATCTGTCCAAAACGGTAACAATCGCTTTGGTCGGTAAATACGTTGAGCTCCCGGATGCTTACATTTCAGTTGTAGAATCGCTTCGCCATGCGGGTTATGCGTTTGATGCAGACATTCAAGTTAAATGGATCAATGCGGAAGAAGTGACGGAAGACAACGTTGCCGATCTTGTTCAAAATGCGGACGGTATTCTTGTTCCGGGCGGATTCGGAGACCGCGGTGTTGAAGGGAAAATCACGACAGTCAAATATGCCCGCGAACAAAAGATTCCGTTCTTCGGCATTTGCCTCGGAATGCAGGTGGCATCGATTGAATACGCGAGAAACGTGCTCGGCCTTGAAGGAGCGCACTCAGCCGAAATCGATCCGTCTACACCGTATCCGATTATCGACCTTCTCCCTGAACAAAAGGACATTGAAGACCTCGGCGGAACACTGCGCCTCGGACTTTATCCGTGCAAGCTTCAAGAAGGATCGAAAGCATATCAGGCATATGAAAATGAAGTGGTGTATGAACGCCACCGCCACCGCTACGAATTCAACAATGAGTTCAGACAGCAGATGGAAGAAGCCGGTTTTGTATTTTCCGGGACAAGCCCTGACGGCCGTCTCGTAGAAATTATCGAGCTTAAAGACCATCCATGGTTTGTCGCGTCTCAGTTCCATCCTGAATTTACGTCAAGACCGACAAGACCTCAGGCTCTGTTCAGAGACTTCGTACATGCTTCGCTAAAGACTTCGGAAAAGCTGTAAAAAAGAAAAAGCCTGCCGGCAAATCACGCCGGCGGGCTTTTTTTGGCTCTTTCTGATGATAATGGCGGCCCGAACTGGTACTATATTCATTAGGCCGGCCTCACGTCACTAATTTCCTTTAGGCAACCCTGTTTTATTGGTATTCCTGGAGGATTTCCTTTAATGTAAAGGATAGGGCATGATAAATATAGAGGCTGACCATCAGGGACGGAAATCCGTACCTTGTTCCGTCTTCATCGGGAAGAAGCGGCATTCTCAGCTTTGAATCGATATGGACATCGGCGAAGGATGCGATCGGGACGCCGTCTTTTCCCGAAGGGGAGACGACAACAAGTCCGATTCCTTTTTCATACAGTTTTTCCGCCATTTTCAGTTCTTCGTCATCCGCTGAACCGGCGCAGAACATCAGCACTTTGTCCGTCATTTCAAAATCGGGCCAGTTTTCTTCGTCCTTCTGCAGCGGTTTGACTGAGGGGAACGGTTCAGAACTGTACATCGCTTCTTTCAAAATGCCTTCCAATTCATTTTTTCCGTATACATAAACCGAATGATCACTGATGACCGCCTGAGCCAACAAGCGGGCGCCGTCCTCTATCGATTGGGCCTCGCCCTCTTGAATCCGGTTGAAGATTCCCGTCAATTGAGTGGTGAAAATTTTAAGCAAGGTGACTCCTCCTTTTTTACTGACTATCATTATATAACAAAAGAGAATAATGGGAAAAATCCTCTAAATATGTCGCAAACTTAAATATTTTAATTAAAGGAAAAGAGAAAAACAAAACAGAATAGATAAACTACTGCTTAATTTTGGCGAAAATTATAAATATAGAGGTGTAAATCATGAATGAGAAGATTTTAATCGTAGACGACCAGTACGGGATTCGGGTTCTGCTGAATGAAGTTTTCAATAAAGAAGGGTACAAAACCTTCCAGGCCGCAAACGGGATTCAAGCGCTTGACATTGTGAAAAACCAGCGCCCCGACCTCGTTCTGCTCGATATGAAAATCCCCGGAATGGACGGAATTGAAATTTTAAAAAGAATGAAGATCATAGACGAGGGGATCCGCGTCATCATCATGACGGCCTACGGAGAGCTCGACATGATCCAGGAATCGAAGGAGCTCGGAGCCCTGACACACTTTGCTAAGCCTTTTGACATCGACGAAATCCGCGATGCCGTCAAAACGTATCTGCCCATAAAGTCCAACGGATAGCGGAAAAGTTTTTGATGTTGTCACAGTCACAATGTTGCCGATTTGTTGATTAATTGTTATTCTATATAAGTAGAGAAAAGCTGTCTAACGTTTTTTAAAAAACAAAACATTTTACATATGGCGGATTTTTCTGGTCATGCTAGGTAGGTGTGGAGGCTTTTTTCGCAAAAGCAAATCAGGCTACATAAGGAGGACTTTCGACATGCCTTTAGTATCAATGACGGAAATGTTGAATAAAGCAAAAGAAAACGGATATGCTGTCGGACAATTTAACTTAAATAACCTTGAGTTCACTCAAGCGATTTTACAAGCCGCTGAAGAAGAGAAATCTCCTGTTATCCTCGGTGTATCAGAAGGTGCGGGACGCTATATGGGCGGTTTTAAAACCGTTGTTGCAATGGTTAAAGCGCTGATGGAAGAATACAACGTAACAGTGCCTGTTGCGATTCACTTAGACCACGGTTCAAGCTTTGAATCTTGTGCAAAAGCGATTCATGCGGGATTCACTTCCGTTATGATCGACGCTTCTCACCATCCTTTCGAGGAAAACGTTGCGACGACTTCAAAAGTTGTTGAGCTCGCTCATTTCCACGGCGTATCAGTTGAAGCTGAGCTTGGAACTGTAGGCGGACAGGAAGACGACGTAATTGCAGATGGCGTCATCTACGCGGATCCTAAAGAGTGCCAAGAGCTTGTTGAGCGCACAGGAATCGACTGCCTTGCTCCTGCATTAGGTTCTGTTCACGGTCCTTACAAAGGCGAACCAAACCTTGGATTTAAAGAAATGGAAGAAATCGGAAATACAACTGGTCTTCCGCTCGTACTTCACGGCGGTACAGGCATTCCGACTGCCGACATTAAGAAAGCTATTTCTTTAGGTACGGCAAAAATCAACGTCAACACTGAAAACCAAATCGCTTCCGCGAAAGCTGTTCGCGAAACGCTGGCTGCGAAGCCTGAAGAGTATGATCCGCGCAAATACCTCGGACCTGCACGCGAAGCTATCAAAGAAACAGTTATCGGCAAAATGCGCGAATTTGGTTCTTCAAACAAAGCATAATGACGATTGGAAAAGCATCTGTTTTCCCGCAAAGCCGGGGAAACAGGATGTTTTTCTGGTGTTTTAGAGGGAAGTGCTGTTAACACATGCCATGTGACGGCATGAGGCTCTTTTGCTTCCCGTTCAGTCAAAAAAGCCGCCTGATAGCGACAGGCGGTTTTATCCATATCATCCGGAAAGCGCAAACAAGTTCCACAGTTCAGACATTTTCATGACAGGAGGTTTTATCAATATGCTGTTTTTTATTGATACTGCAAATTTAGACGAAATTAAAGAGGCGCACGCTCTCGGCGTGCTTGCGGGAGTTACGACAAATCCTAGTTTAGTAGCAAAAGAAAACATTTCGTTTCATGACCGTCTGCGTGAAATTACCGAAGTGGTTTCTGGGTCAGTCAGCGCCGAGGTTATTTCTCTGAAGGCTGAAGAGATGATTGAAGAAGGAAAAGAGCTTGCGAAAATCGCGCCGAATATTACGGTGAAAATTCCGATGACGCCTGACGGCCTGAAAGCTGTTAAAGCATTAACCGATCTCGGAATTAAAACGAACGTCACACTGATCTTCAGCGCAAATCAGGCGCTTCTTGCCGCAAGAGCAGGAGCTACGTATGTTTCCCCGTTCCTGGGACGCCTTGACGATATCGGCCACAACGGCCTCGACTTGATCAGTGAAATTAAACAAATTTTCGATGTGCACGGTTTGGACACGCAAATCATCGCCGCGTCCATCCGCCATGCGCAGCATGTGACTGAGGCCGCGCTCAGGGGAGCTCATATCGGCACGATGCCTCTCAAAGTCATTCACCAGCTTACAAAGCACCCGCTTACTGATAAAGGGATCGAACAGTTTTTGGCTGACTGGAATAAATAATTGCTTCATGTGGGTGGCAAGTGGAGGGGCTCCCTCCGTTTGTCACCATTTTGTCTTACAAAGAGAAATGAATGTTTTGCAGAAGAGAACCTTGCCGCAGTCTGCTTCGCTACTTTTCTTCCCGATAAATTTGAAATGTGTTGTATTCTTTCTCTTTTAATTGGATAGATTTTGAAATGAACCATTTATTTTGAGTTTGAAGGAAATCTCATTATGAAGCGCTCCATTAGCTATCTTCTTTAAGGAAGGAGACGATCATGGAAAAGTTAAATATAGCTGGCGGCGATCCTCTCAATGGCACAGTACATATAAGCGGAGCGAAAAACAGCGCTGTCGCTCTCATACCTGCGACGATTTTGGCTGATTCGACGGTTACGCTTGAAGGCCTTCCCCATATTTCAGACATTTTGACGCTTCGCGATCTGCTGAGAGAGATCGGCGGAAACGTTCACTTTGAAAAGGGAGAAATGGTCGTTGATCCTGCGCCGATGATCAGCATGCCTTTGCCGAATGGAAAAGTGAAACAGCTTCGGGCTTCTTATTACTTAATGGGCGCGATGCTAGGACGCTTTAAGAAAGCGGTCATCGGCCTTCCAGGCGGCTGCCACCTTGGTCCGAGACCGATTGATCAGCATATCAAAGGTTTTGAGGCGCTCGGAGCCGAAGTGACAAACGAACAGGGTGCGATCTATCTGCGTGCGGAGGAATTAAAAGGCGCGCGCATTTATCTTGATGTCGTCAGTGTTGGAGCAACGATCAACATCATGCTTGCCGCCGTGCTTGCCAAAGGCAGAACCGTAATTGAAAACGCTGCGAAAGAACCTGAGATTATCGATGTTGCCACTCTTTTAACAAGCATGGGAGCAAAAATAAAAGGCGCCGGTACGGACGTCATCCGCATCGAAGGCGTTGAATCGCTTCACGGGTGCAGACACTCGATTATTCCGGACCGGATCGAAGCCGGCACTTTCATGATTGCAGCTGCTTCCATGGGACAAGAAGTGCTGATTGATAATGTAATTCCGACGCATTTGGAATCGTTAATCGCCAAGCTCCGCGAAATGGGGGTTCGAATCGAAGAAAGCAGCGAGCAGATTTTAATGGTCGGCGGACAGAAAGAGCTGAAACCGGTCGATTTGAAAACGCTCGTATACCCCGGCTTTCCGACCGATCTGCAGCAGCCGATGACATCGCTTTTAACGAAGGCAAACGGGACGAGCGTTGTCACTGACACCATTTACTCCGCTCGCTTCAAACATATTGACGAGCTGAGACGCATGGGTGCGTCGATGAAGGTTGAAGGAAGATCGGCGATCATTACCGGGCCAGCTCCTTTGCAGGGCGCCAAGGTGAAAGCGAGTGATCTTCGGGCGGGAGCATGTCTCGTTGTTGCCGGTCTAATGGCGGAAGGTGTCACGGAAATCACCGGTTTGGAGCACCTTGACAGAGGCTACAGTCAGCTTGAAGAAAAGCTGACAAAGCTCGGGGCCACTGTCTGGCGCGAAAAATTGACAGACCAGGAAATTGAACAGCTGCAAAACTCGTGATCGACAAATGCTGTTATAGATAAAACATAAAACGATTTCATATGGGTGAGAGGAGATTAGATAGGAATGGAAAGAAGCTTATCGATGGAACTTGTTCGTGTGACAGAAGCGGCTGCGCTAAAGTCAGCGCGCTGGATGGGAAGAGGTAAAAAAGACGAAGCCGACGACGCTGCGACAAGCGCCATGAGGGATGTGTTTGACACCATTCCTATGAAGGGAACGGTGGTAATCGGAGAAGGGGAAATGGACGAAGCGCCGATGCTTTATATTGGAGAAAAGCTCGGCAACGGCTACGGCCCTCGAGTAGACGTAGCAGTAGACCCTCTCGAAGGGACGAACATCGTCGCTAGCGGCGGATGGAACGCTCTCGCAGTCATTGCGGTGGCTGATCACGGAAACCTGCTGAATGCGCCTGACATGTATATGGATAAAATCGCTGTAGGTCCTGAAGCTGTAGGCTGCATCGATATTGAAGCGCCTGTGATTGATAACTTGAAAGCTGTGGCAAAAGCAAAGAATAAAGATGTGGAAGATGTTGTAGCCACGATTTTGAACCGTCCGCGGCATGAGAAAATCATCCATGAGCTTCGCGAAGCAGGCGCCAGAATCAAGCTGATCAATGACGGGGACGTGGCCGGTGCGATTAACACCGCTTTTGATCATACAGGCGTCGATATTTTATTCGGCTCAGGAGGCGCTCCGGAAGGCGTACTCTCGGCTGTTGCACTCAAAGCTCTCGGAGGGGAAATTCACGGAAAGCTTCTTCCTCAAAGTGAGGAAGAACTGAGACGCTGTGAAAAGATGGGGCTTGATACGGGCAAAGTGCTCCGCATGGAAGACCTCGTCAAAGGAGACGATGCGATTTTCGCCGCAACTGGCGTCACAGACGGAGAGCTCCTGAAAGGCGTGCAATTCAAAGGATCTGTTGGAACGACCCACAGCGTAGTCATGAGGGCAAAATCCGGTACGGTACGGTTTGTGGACGGAAGACACAGTCTCAAGAAAAAACCTAACCTAGTCATCCGGCCATAAGGAAAAGGAAAAGCGGGGATATAAACGACCCGCTTTTCCCTTGTATTTCACTTCACGAATTGAATCAAGGTTCATACTCTGATACAATAGCTAACGGCTTTTCTTCTTCATGTCAAGGCATTTTTCAAAACAGGGTCATCTCTATCAATTTCATGTCAAATCATAAATGAAGTTGAATATGTACGACAAATGAGGTAAAACTAAAGAGTGCTGCGAAATTTTCTGCACATGCTGGTTCCTAGAGAGAACCAAAATCCTGCCGCATCTATCAGATATGCGATTATCTTCTCTTGTTAAGTCCTCGCTTCTTTCTCGACTCATACTTATAATCCTTTTCAATACGTCGATATATATGGGTAGAAGCGTTGCCGGTAAAACGAATCGGCAGTATACATTAATCGTCTTTCGTGAAATTGATGAGACAAAGTAAATTATTCGATTAGAAAAGAGTGGTGTTCTTAGTGAAAGATGTATCCATTTCATCTTTGGAAAATATGAAATTAAAAGAGCTGTATGAGCTTGCAAGGCATTATAAAGTCTCTTATTACAGCAAACTGACAAAAAAGGAACTGATTTTTGCCATTCTGAAAGCAAACGCCGAACAGGAAGATCTGCTGTTCATGGAAGGCGTATTGGAAATCATCCAGTCCGAAGGGTTCGGCTTTCTCAGACCGATCAACTACTCGCCTAGTTCAGAGGATATCTATATTTCCGCCTCACAAATCCGCCGTTTTGATTTGAGAAACGGTGATAAAGTGTCCGGAAAGGTCCGCCCTCCAAAAGAAAACGAACGGTATTACGGCCTGCTGCACGTTGAAGCGGTTAACGGCGACGATCCTGAATCAGCAAAAGAACGCGTGCACTTTCCGGCATTAACGCCTCTTTATCCAGATCGCCAGATGGTGCTTGAAACGAAGCCGAATCACCTGTCAACACGGATCATGGACATGATGGCGCCGGTCGGCTTTGGACAGCGCGGTCTGATCGTCGCTCCGCCTAAAGCGGGTAAAACCATGCTCTTGAAAGAGATCGCGAACAGCATCACAACCAATCATCCGGAAGCGGAGCTGATCGTGCTTCTTATCGATGAAAGACCTGAGGAAGTGACCGACATCGAACGTTCGGTTGCAGGAGACGTTGTCAGCTCAACGTTTGACGAAGTTCCTGAAAACCATATCAAGGTGGCCGAGCTTGTATTGGAACGTGCAATGAGGCTTGTTGAGCATAAAAAGGACGTTATCATTTTAATGGACAGCATTACAAGGCTTGCCCGCGCCTATAACCTTGTCATTCCGCCGAGCGGCAGAACGTTGTCCGGGGGAATCGATCCCGGCGCTTTCCACCGTCCAAAGCGTTTCTTTGGAGCAGCCCGCAACATTGAAGAGGGCGGCAGCTTAACGATCCTGGCGACCGCTCTCGTCGACACGGGCTCGCGGATGGATGACGTCATCTATGAGGAATTTAAAGGAACAGGGAACATGGAGCTTCATCTTGACCGTTCTCTTGCGGAAAGAAGAATCTTTCCTGCCATTGATATTCGCCGTTCGGGTACGCGTAAAGAAGAGCTTCTCGTTCCGAAAGAGCACCTTGATCGTCTGTGGTCAATCCGGAAAACGATGTCTGACACGCCTGACTTCGTCGAGAAATTCATGAGAAAAATGAAAAAGACGAAAACGAATCAGGAGTTTTTCGATATTCTGATCCAGGAATGGAAACAAGCCAATATGTCTGCTGCAAGGCGCTGATTTAAAACTTTAGTTTGCAAAACGTCCGAATCGCTGTTATAATTCTATCATGTGCGTTCCGGAGGTTTTGCCCCGGAATAATAACTCTGTTTCCGAATTGGATTCAGGGCGGAAGGAGATGACAGACATGAAAGCAGGAATTCATCCTGAGTTCAAAAAAGCAACAGTCAAATGCGCTTGTGGAAACGAATTTGAAACAGGTTCAGTAAAAGAAGAGGTACGCGTTGAGATTTGTTCTGAATGCCATCCGTTCTACACTGGCCGCCAAAAATTCGCTTCTGCTGATGGTCGTGTTGATCGCTTTAACAAAAAATACGGTCTTAAGTAATAATAGATATGATAAACAGGCAGGGATTCTTCTTGCCTGTTTTTTACTTGCAATAATTGCTGGAGAGGAGTTAGTTGGATGTACATCATGAAGCAAAGCGGCTGGCTTGAACTCATATGCGGAAGCATGTTTTCGGGCAAATCAGAGGAGCTCATCCGCCGGATCAAAAGGGCGACGTTTGCGAAGCAGGAAGTCAAAGTGTTTAAACCAGCCATTGATAATCGCTACAGCAGCGAATCGGTTGTATCGCATAATGGGACATCCATTGTGTGCCATGCCATCGCATCTCCGGAAGAAATTTTTCAATACATAAGCAAAGAAACGGATGTCATCGGCGTCGATGAAGTGCAGTTTTTTGACGAAACGATTGTCGGCACGTTAACTTCTCTGGCTGATCAGGGCTACCGTGTGATTGCAGCAGGCCTTGATTTGGATTTCCGGGGCGAGCCTTTCGGCGTCGTGCCCGATCTGATGGCTTTAGCGGAAACGGTGACCAAGCTGCAAGCCGTGTGCTCTGTCTGCGGATCTCCAGCCAGCCGCACGCAGAGGCTGATCAATGGAAAACCTGCTTCTTATGACGATCCGGTCATTTTGGTTGGGGCCTCCGAAGCATATGAAGCGCGCTGCCGCCACCATCATGAAGTGCCTGGAAACCCGAAATGAAATCGGAAAAACATATAGATTTTCACTCGAAAACACTTGGTAAAAACAAGTGTTTTTTTTATTGAATCCTTTTTGCGGGAATTAATGTAATTAAAAAACTTAATTAAGAATACGAAAAAATTAACTAATTTTCATCGCTTGAATTTTGACAAAAGCAGGCATAAAATGACTTACTGTAGTCAGTAAAAAGTAAATAGGTTTTAGGAAATGTTCAGTTTTTTGTCAAAAAACGCGCGTTACATATTTGACAAATCTACATGTGTAAAAAGGCAAATATTCTATATTGTTTACCGTATTTATTTCACTTCATTAACATTTTAAGAAAGAAGGTAATTAGTGTGAACAACATGAGAAGAACGAAGGAAGGACATTTGGAGACTTCTTTGCGGGGTAAAGACGTTCTTTCCATTCCAACGCTAAATAAAGGTGTTGCATTTTCTCTTGAAGAAAGAAAGAACCTCGGTCTAGAAGGGCTTCTGCCGCCGACTGTTCTCAGCCTTGATCAGCAGGCAGAACGGGCTTACGAACAATTTTCCCGTCAACCTGACAGACTTCGCCAAAACGTATATTTGAACGATCTGCAAAACAGAAACGAAGTGCTTTTCTATAAATTATTGCAAAACCACCTGCGTGAAATGCTTCCGGTTGTCTATACGCCTACTGTCGGCGAAGCGATTCAGGAATACAGCCACGAATACCGCAGACCGCACGGCGTTTACTTGTCAATCGATGATATGGACGGAATCGAAACGGCTTTTAAAAACCTGCAGGCATCTGCTGATGACATCGATTTGATCGTCGCTACAGATTCCGAAAGCATTTTGGGGATCGGCGACTGGGGCGTCGGAGGCATCAATATTGCGATTGGTAAGCTTGCAGTATATACGGCGGCAGCGGGAATCGATCCGAGCCGCGTTATCCCGGTCGTACTGGATGTCGGAACGAATAATGAAAAACTGCTAAACGATCCGCTCTATATCGGAAACCGTCATCCGCGTGTAGAAGGCGAGCGCTATGAACAATTTATCGACGCTTATGTCGAAACAGCATTGAAGCTTTTCCCTAACGCGCTTCTACACTGGGAAGATTTCGGAAATAAAAATGCCCGCAATATCATGAGTAAATATAACCATAAAATTGCAACATTTAATGATGATATTCAAGGAACAGGGGCTATCACGCTGGCTGCGATTTTAGCAGCTGTCAAAAAGACCGGCACGTCTTTGAAAGACCACCGGGTCGTCATCTTCGGACCTGGTTCTGCTGGTATAGGAATCGCTGACCAAATCCGCGACACCATGGTGCTTGAAGGGCTTTCAGAAGAAGAAGCCAACCGTGCATTCTGGACAGTCGATTACAGAGGATTATTAACGACAGGCATGGATCAAATCATGGATTTCCAAGAACCGTATTTGCGCGATACGGAAGAAGTGAAAGATTGGAAACGCAATGAAAAGGGAGAGATTTCCTTTGAGGAAGTCATCCGTCAAGTGAAGCCTACGATCCTGATTGGTACATCAGGTGTTGCCGGCGCCTTTAGTGAAGAAATCATCAAAGAGATGGCGGCTCATACTGAGCGTCCTGTGATTCTGCCGATGTCAAATCCGACACATCTGGCCGAAGCTGTTCCTGAAGACTTGTTCAAATGGACGGACGGAAAAGCGCTTGTGGCGACGGGAAGCCCGTTTGAAGCTGTTGAGTACAATGGCGTGAAACACGAAATCGGACAATCCAATAACGCTTTTGTATTCCCTGGATTAGGCCTGGGTACAATCGTTGCGAAAGCGAAAGTCATCACAAACGGCATGTTTGCTGCATCTGCCAACGCGGTCGCGAACATGGTGGATCATGAAAAGCCGGGTGCAGGTCTTCTGCCGAAAATCGACGACCTGCAAGACGTATCCGTTCAAGTGGCGATCGACGTTGTAAAAGCTGCCATTAAAGACGGCGTGGCCCAAGTTCAGCCTGAAGATGTCGAAAAGGCTGTCCGCGAAGCCATGTGGCGTCCGGAGTATAAAACAATTGTTGCAAAACAAGACTAATATTAGGTTCTGAGGAAACGATAAAAGAAACGGCAGCCCGGGTGCGGATGTTTTGTCACCGGGCTGCACCAATCAAATTTGAAAAAAATGGGATCGGCGGCTGTGTAACAGGGCGACCGCGTTTATCAGCCGCCGTTAATACGTCCCTGAAAGGGACAACATAGAGGAGGAAACAGCCTTGAGCTTTTTAAATATTTTAATCCTCCTTGCGCCAATATTTTTTGTTATTGCGCTGGGATGGTTTGCGGGTCACTTTGGAAGCTATGATGCTAAATCAGCAAAAGGGGTAAGTACGCTCGTAACGAAATACGCGCTTCCGGCCCACTTTGTATCAAGCATTTTGTCAACGCCAAAAGATAAGTTTTACAGCCAGATTCCGCTTATGATTTCATTGGTAATCGGTATCGTTGGATTTTACGTTATTATTTTGCTTCTTTTACGATTTTTGTTTAAATACGATTTAACAGATGCTTCAATGTTCTCATTGAACTCAGCACAGCCGACATTCGCCTTTATGGGCATTCCTGTATTGGGCAGCCTGTTCGGCATGCAGGAAGTTGCGATTCCAATCGCGATTACGGGAATTGTCGTAAATGCGATGCTTGATCCTCTTGCGATCATCGTCGGAACCGTCGGCCGTTCTTCAAAAAAACAAACGGAAACGACGGACAGCATTTGGAAGGTGACAGGAAAATCAATTTTACACGGTTTGTCTGAACCGCTTGCTTTTGCACCGCTTGCAAGTATCATTCTTGTGTTATTCGGTCTGCAAATTCCTGAATTGCCGCAGAAAATGCTTGATATGCTCGGAGATACGACTTCAGGAATCGCCCTATTCGCAGTCGGGGTGACTGTCGGAATCCGCAAAATTAAATTCAGCATGCCTGCCTTGAGCATCGCTTTATTAAAAGTCGCTGCTCAGCCTGCTTTAATGTTTGTGATCGCGATGGTCGTCGGCCTTTCTTCTGCCGACATGACAAAAGCGGTTCTGCTCGTGGCATTCCCTGGTTCTGCTGTGGCGGCCATGATTGCTACAAACTTTGAAAGCCAGGAAGCGGAAACGGCATCCGCGTTTGTGATCAGTGCGGTGCTGTCAATTATTTCGCTGCCGATATTGATTGCAATTACAGCTTAAGTAAGAAAAAAGCTTGCAAGAAGCCGTTTATGGCCTTGCAAGCTTTTTTGCGCTTTAAAAAGAGAAGATCGATTTCAATTTGCTCTTCGGTTTTTTTTCTTCTCTTCTGACGGCTGTATCTTTTTCCCGGCGGTTCATGCTTTCCAATTGGCTGATTTTCTGCTCGAGATGCTTGATCTGCTGCCGTTCTTCTTCAAGTTCGCGCCTTTGCTGCAGAAGCTGGTAGGAGACGACCTCGTCCGCTTTTTGCTCCAGCTTTCTTTCCAGCTCGGCGATTTTCTTTTGGAGCAGCTCGCGTTCAAGCTGTTCATGCTCTAAAAAACGCTGCAGCCTTTCTTCGAGCCGCTCATTCAATTGCAGTGCAGGCTCTTTCGTTTGAATCATTTCGTTTTTCTTGATGAAGAAGGTTTTTTTCGGGCGTTTGACCGTGACATCCTGCATAGGCGTACCGTTTTTCAACTGCTCTTTTACTTCTTTTAAAATGGCGATATCGTCTTCCGTGAAAAAGTAGTGGCCAAGCTCATTTCGGGAAGCGGGCAGTTGCAGCTGCTTGACCCAACGCTGCACCGTTTTGGTTGAAACCCCCAGTTCATTTGCCGCATCAGCAGTATTCATAAGATACCTCCTTTTAACCTGTAACTGTTCATTAAAAAGGGTATTCGACCTGAATGAAAAGGCCTCCTTCCTGTTAGACAAAAGAAGAAGGGATTCGGCAAAGAAAGCGGTTTTTCCCCAGAGGGTGCAGCCGTTGCTATGCTTCGTAAAGCTCTAAAGGCAGGCCGTCCGGGTCGGAGAAGAACGTATAGCGCTTGCCCGTCCCGGGATCGGTGCGGATCGGTTCAGCAGTGATGCCTTTTTGCTTGAGCTCCTTGACGGTCTGGTCAAGATCGGCCACCGTGAAAGCCAAATGGCGGAGTCCGGCAGCTTCGGGTCTGGTAAGGCGTGCGGGCGGATCCGGAAAAGAAAACAGTTCGATGACATAGCGGCCGTTTAATGAGAGGTCCAGTTTATATGATTCCTGATCCTTTCTGTACGTTTCGCTCAGAATCTCAAGTCCGAGCTTGTCGACATAGAATGTTTTGGATGCTTCATAATCCGAGCATATGATGGCGATGTGATGAATCGATTCCAGCATTGAGTCAAGCTCCTTTTTTCTTAAAAGTATAGCAAAAAGACGCGGCTGCTGCCGATAACGGCGAAGTTGTTTTGACGGGGAAGAGTCCCTATACTATAATTAGAATGTTACGCACAGCAAACAGAGGTGAATAGCGTGTTAGACCGTTTAAAATCGATAGAGGACCGGTACGAAAAATTAAATGAACTATTAAGCGATCCGGAGGTTGTCAACGATCCGAAGAAGCTTAGAGAATATTCGAAAGAACAATCTGATTTACAGGAAACAGTTGAAGTATACAGACGTTATCGTAGCGCGTCGGAACAGCTGAGCGATGCTAAAGCGATGCTTGAAGAAAAGCTTGACTCCGACATGCGCGAGATGGTGAAAGAGGAGATTTCCGAACTGCAGGAAGAAATCGAGTCGCTCACAGATCAGCTGAAGGTATTGCTGATCCCTAAAGATCCGAATGATGACAAAAACGTTATCATGGAAATCCGCGGCGCAGCGGGCGGAGAAGAGGCCGCTTTATTTGCCGGCAACCTTTACCGCATGTACAGCCGCTACGCAGAGCTCCAAGGCTGGAAAACAGAAGTGATGGAAGCGAATATGACAGGTACAGGCGGATATAAAGAGATCATTTTTATGATCAATGGGAACGGCGCATACTCAAGGCTGAAGTATGAGAACGGCGCACACCGCGTACAGCGCGTTCCAGAGACCGAATCCGGCGGGCGCATCCATACATCCACGGCAACGGTAGCCTGCCTGCCTGAAGCGGAAGAGGTAGAAGTCGATATACATGAAAAAGACATTCGCGTCGACACCTTCGCATCGAGCGGTCCGGGAGGGCAAAGCGTCAATACGACGATGTCAGCCGTCCGTCTGACCCACCTTCCGACAGGTGTTGTCGTGTCTTGCCAGGATGAGAAATCTCAGATCAAAAACAAAGAAAAAGCGATGAAGGTTCTGCGCGCGCGAATTTACGACAAATTTCAGCAGGAAGCTCAGGCTGAATATGATCAAAACCGGAAATCCGCCGTCGGAACAGGAGACCGCTCTGAGCGCATCCGCACGTATAACTTTCCGCAAAACCGCGTTACCGATCACAGGATCGGCTTGACGATCCAAAAGCTCGACCAAATCCTTGAAGGCAAGCTTGATGAAGTGATTGACGCCCTGATTGTAGAGGATCAGGCAAGCAAGCTTCAGCAGGCGGAGAGCTAAACATGAAAACAATTTTTGAAGCCCTCAGGTGGGCTTCTTCTTATTTGACGGAAGCGGGAAGAGACCGGAATGCCGCGGAAATTTTGCTGACAGATCAGCTGAACATCGACCGCAGCAAACTGTTGGCAAGCTTCCATGATGTCATATCAGAGTCTGATTTTGCGAGGTTTAAAAAATCTGTCGAGCTTCATCATCAAGGAGTGCCTGTTCAATATATCACCGGAAAAGAGTCCTTTTACGGAAGGGAATTTTCGGTAAATGAACACGTTCTGATTCCGCGTCCTGAAACAGAGGAAGTCGTTGAAGCTGTCCTTTCCGAAGCGGAAAGAGTTTTTCACGGGACAGATCGTCTTAAAGCTGTCGATGTCGGTACAGGAAGCGGGGCGATTGCAGTGACCCTTGCGCTTGAGAGCCCGCGTTTTTCCGTCACGGCGACGGATATTTCGGAACAAGCTTTAAGTACCGCAAGACACAACGCTGACCGGCTTGGGGCGAAAGTGGATTTCCTCTGCGGTGATTTGCTTGAACCGCTTATCGCGCGACAGAAGAAAGCTGATGTCATCGTTTCGAATCCACCTTATATATCCGAGGAAGACATGAGGACGCTGTCAGATGTCGTCCGTCTCCATGAACCCGCCGGGGCTTTAACGGACGGTGCTGACGGATTGCAGTTTTATAAGCGTTTCATGAAGGAAATTCCATCTGTCATCGCAGATCAGGCACTGGTGGTGTTTGAAATCGGCTGGACTCAGGGGAATGCCGTTAAAGACATGTTTCACCGGTTCTTTCCTGATGCTGACGTGCGGGTGAAGAAAGATCTTAATGGAAAAGACCGCATCGTCTGCGCGGTAATTGAACAACATAGTTAAAAGTGACTCCAAAAGTTAGACAATAAAATGTCATGAAACAGTTTAACTGGCATGATTCCGGTATTGTACCAGGCTCATGCCTTTTCATTTGATCTTGATCCGTTTATGCCCTTCATTCCCCGCAAATTACCCTTTAGTTCCTCAGCTGTAAATTTAGCCATTAGAAAACTGCGCCTCCAATTGTTAAGTGTGTCGAACAAAAGGGGGGCGGCTCAAATTCCCGGTGGAAAATAGGAACCGCAGCCTTGACCGTTCTGGCGGCGTGCTTTACCATTTTTTAACAAAATTTTTATCTGAATAAAATAAAAAATAGTTCAAGATTAATATATATACTAAACAGATTGTCTTATTTTTAATGCAGGGGACAGTGTCACGACATCCCTCTGTAAGCCGCTTTCCCCATTCAGAAGGTTTACCATTGCACATACGGCTTTTTGAGCCAGCTCTTCAACAGGTATATCGATTGTCGTGATTTCCGGATCGGTCACCTCACAGATCGATTGATTGTCATATCCAAGCACTGCAAGCTGCTTTGGCACTTCATATTGATAATATCGGGCCCTTTTAATAATTCCTGCGGCCACTTGGTCGTTTCCCGTAAAAATGGCGGTCGGCTTTTCGGACATGTTGTGGATCTGGTCCATAATGCGGAAGCCGTCATGAATGGTAAATGCGTGGCTGAACATCCACTTCTCCTGGAAACGCAAACCTGCATCAGACAATGCTTTCATAAACCCTTCTTTTCTCATAATCTGGGCCTTGCTGTGTATCGTGTCACAGCAAAAGGCCATTAAATGATGCCCTTTTTGAATAAAAAGCTCCGTTCCTTTATATCCGGCTTCGAATTCGTCATAGCAGATCACCGGCACGTCCGCTTCGGCGTGGAATTCATTTGCCATAACCACGGGACCGTATTTGACGTATTTTTTGATGTCTTCCCATTCATTTTCAAGGCTGCATAGCATAACGCCGTCGACTTCTTTCCTCTTGAGCAGCTCCAGTACTTTCAGTTCATTCTGCTTTTGATAAAACGTCTGAAACACAATGACTTTGTATTGGTGTTTCAGCGCTTCAGCGGACATATGCTTCATAAGCTGAGCGAAGAAGGGGTGGTCCGCGTGTGGGACAGACACTGCGAGAAACATCGTTTTGTTGGATCTGAGCTTTCGTGCAGACGTGTTCGGGATGTAGTCCAATTTTTCGATGACTTCCAAAACCCGCTTCCTTTTTTCTTCAGATACATAGGGATGATCGTTCAGTACTCTTGAAACAGTTGTTTTTGACACATTACTTAATTTTGCAATTTCGTCAATCGTAGGCATAAAGTCACTTCCTGAAAAAAAGAGTTGTTATGGTATCGATTCCATCATTTAAGATATGTCATGAAATATGACAATTTCCCAAAATAATAAAAATGGGGTGAAATTGATGAAAACCGCAAACGAAAACATGACTTGCACGAGCAAACAGCTATTTGTCCTTCTGAATGATTTGAAGGAAGGAAAGCTCGCTGGTGAATGCCGTATAGACGACACACTGGCCAATCAAAAATTAAAAGAGACATTGCAGCAGGATCAATTCGACATAACCGCCAATTTGCTGAACAGAATGGATTCCCCGCCCTCCAGAGTTGACTTTATGCCGCTTCATCGACTGATCACAGAAGAAGAAGTAGATGACGTGGTTCATGCGGTGAAAGACGTGCTGCCGACCGGGCAATTTACAAGCGGTTTTTATGTTGGCGTATTTGAAGCTGAAATAGCTGCTTTTTTGAGCAAAAAGCATGTCATGGCTTCATCCAGCGGAACCGATGCCATGATTGTCGCGCTGAAGGCTGCGGGTGTTGGACAAGGTGATGAAGTCATTATGCCTGCAAACAGCTTTGCTGCAACGGAAAACGCCGTGCTCGCAGCTGGAGGCACTCCGATTTTCTGCGATATTGACCCTGTTACATTTTGCATGGATCCTTCAGAAATTGAAGCATGTGTCACTTTGAAAACGAAATGCATTTTGCCTGTACACCTTTATGGAAAGCTGCCTGACATGGAAGCCATTGCAAAAACCGCTGATAAATACGGCATCCCGATTATTGAAGACGCCTGCCAGGCGATCGGCGTTTCCGATCTGGGAAAAAACAGCCTTTGCTCCATATTAAGCTTCAATCCGTATAAAAATCTCGGCACTTGCGGAAAAGCCGGCGCAATTGTGACGGATGATCCATCATTTGCATCCGCATGCATGGAATATATGTATCACGGCTTTGAACTGAATCAAAAAAATAAAAAGGCGGCTGACTACGGCTTTAACGCTAAGATTGATAATCTGCAAGCCGCTATTGGACTGGCAAGGATGAAATATCTTTCTTTAAATAATCTGAAGCGCTTATATTTAGCAGATCGTTATATTGCGCATTTGCAGCAGTATGAAGACAGAGGTCTGATCAAATTGCCTCAAATGACCGATGATCATGTATGGCATTTGTTTACAATTAAAATACTAAACGGAAATCGTGACCAAGTCAAAGATATGATGCTTAAATTTCATAATGTCCAAACAGATATATACTACCCGATTTTATCCCATCATCAAAACACACCACTTGTAAAAGCCAATTATCGGCACACATCACTGCCGGTCACTGAATCAGTGCATAAACAAATGCTTCAGCTTCCTCTCTATCCGGGGCTCACCGTAGAAGAACAAGACAAAGTAATGGAGGCCTTAATTGATGTCGTATCATGAAACACTTTCTTTTCACACCTTGCAGCAAGTAAACAAGCCGAAGTACGCCGTATTTTGCGATTTTGATGAGACATATTTCGCCCACAGCATCACCGATGAATCGAGAAAAGCGCTCATGGACCTTGAAACATTTATTCATTCGCACCATCTTGATCACAAGATTTTGCTCGGCTGGGTGACCGGGAGCAGCCTGTCATCCGTTCTTGCAAAAATGAAGCGGGGAGGCTTTCGATATCTTCCGCATTTTGTCGCCGGTGACCTTGGCACTGAAATCACTTATTTCTCTGAAGAAGGCCAAGTCTCTGATAAAGATTGGGAAGCCCGATTGCAAGAATCAAATTTCTCCCATGATCTGGTCGAAGAAATCAAGCAGACTCTCTCTAAAAAATATGAGATTGCGCTTGTGCCTCAGACTCAGCATGGCTTTTCCCGCTATAAAATCAACTATTACTATAAATCGTTGGAAGAGAGCATAGATAAGAGGGCGCTTGAAGCCATCAGGCGGCTTGCAAGAGAGCATGGAATAGGAGTAAATATCAATCGCTGCAACCCTTTGGCAGGCGATCCGGAAAACAGCTATGATGTGGACTTTATCCCCTTGCGGACAGGCAAACCGTACATTGTGGATTTTATATTGGATAAATTCGCGATAGAGAGGGAGAATTCATTTGCTTTCGGCGACAGCGGAAACGATGTGGATATGCTAAAAAAAACCGGACATGGTTATCTGGTGGGGAATGCGACAGCAGAAGCCAAGTCGCTCCATTCCCGTATGACAGAAGGCAGCTATACGGCTGGAATTTTAGAAGTGCTAAAAGCCCATATCAAACGATAAGGAGTGTCCTTAGATGAAAATCGGAATTATAGGAGCCGGAGGAATTGCAAAAGCCCATGCGAAAGCTCTTTCAACAGTCAAAGGTGCCGAGCTTTCCGGGTTTTTTGATATCAACTCGCTTGCCTCTCGTAAATGTGCGTTTGAATACGGAGGAACTGCCTTTACCAGTATGCAGGAGCTGTTGAATCAGTCGACGGCAGTCATCGTTTCATCGCCGAACTTTTGCCATAAAGAACATGCGCTTGAAGCGATGGCTGCAGGGAAGTATGTATTGTGTGAAAAACCGATGGCTGTCTCAATGGAAGAAGCGGAGGAGATGAAAAGCAGGGCGTCTCAATCCGCTTATATTCCGATCATGGGCTTCAATTACCGCCATCTCACATTCGTTAAGCGCCTAAAAGATATGATATCCGGCAATGAACTTGGAGATATTTTGTCCATCAATGTCCATTTTAAGAAAAACAGCGCCTTGAGAAGAAAAAAATATACTTGGCGCGATCATTCGAAAAGCAACAAAACGAGCGGGGCATTAGGAGATTTGGGCGTGCATTTAATCGATCTCATACTCTATTTGTTCGACAGCCCGTTTAAACTGGACAGTTTAAAAGTCAAAATGATGACGGTCGTCAAAGAAAAAGAACAAAAACAGGTATATGTTGATGATCATTCAGAAGTATACGGCCAGCTTGAAAATCATGTGTTTGTCAATATGATTACGTCAAAATGCACAAAATCGGATGAGTGCGGCTTCAGCATCGAGGTCAACGGCCAAAACGGCGTATTTTACTATCATTCACGGCAGAAAAATCAGTTTTTGCTGAGGGCCGGATTGACGGAGCAGATGATAACAATGCCGGACACGTGGCTGACAGACCCTGAAAATGAATTTTACGGATGGGCCGATTCCTTCAGAGTTCAGCTGATCCAATGGATGAACGGAATTCGGGATCGCAATTTTGCATCTCTTGCCACTTTTGAAGATGGATACAAGACGCAGTTCTACTTAAATGAATTTTTCAATAAAGGTCAGCAGCTGTCCCTTTCAAAACAAGCAAACTAGCATTGCGAAAGACCCTTGCCGGCTGTGCCACCCAAGCCGCAAGGGTTTTATGGTCTGCAACGAAGGAGTGAGTCTAATGAAAAAAATATTTCTATTCGGCTGTTCGTTTTATTTTCTAGTAGGGGTTATCCATATTCTGCTGGGGAGCCTGTCACCGTACATCATTCAAGAATATCAACGGGATCTTCATGATCTATCCTTCCTGATCTTTTTCCAATTCACCGGTTTTCTAAACGGCGTCCTGCTTGCGCCGATGTTTGTCAGACGCACCTCTCATACGGCTGTATTGACGTTTGGCCTTCTTCTTATTCTCGTTACGCTTTTAGGTGTTTTCCTTTTTGATATGTTCATCTTTTTTGTCATCATGGGATTTTTGCTCGGCTTTGGCGCGGGTACTTTAGAAACGACGATGGGGGCGTATGTGATTGCGCAAGATAAAAATGCGAAAGGGATGAATATTTTAGAGGTTTTTTTCGGATTAGGCGCGCTGCTGTTTCCTTTTCTTATTTATATCCTTACGGAACGATATGCCTGGCATTTCCCCTTGTATGCTTTATTTATCTTCGTTTTTGTGCTCGCGTGTATGTGGGTGGTTTATTTGCGCAGAAAAACCCCCGGCACTGCTTCCGGTCAGATGGCTTATCAGGAAAAACCGACTGTATCAGCCATATTTGAAACCGGAAGGAAAGAAAAAAACATTTTCCTCTTTCTCATATTCGCTTTTGTGTATGCGGGTATCGAGACCAATTTCGCAAACTTTTTGCCGGCGCTGATGCTGGAAAAAGGGGCTGAAGAAATCAGCGTGATCAGCGTCACGTTTTTTTGGACGGGGATGGTATGCGGACGTTTATTGACAAGTATTTTTGGCGGACGCATAACTTCCGTTGCCTTTCTGATCTTCAGCGCCGGAGCCTTGACTGTTTTGCTTTTGATTCTCGCGTGGTTTCCGGTTCATCAAACACAGCTGCTCCTCGTATTTTTCATCGGGCTGTCGGCAGCCGGCATTTTTCCGTGCGCCGTCACTCTTGCCTCGTTGGCTGGAAAGCCTTTTACAGAGGAAATCACGAGTCTCTTCATTTCGTCCGCAAGTCTGGGAGGAGCGCTTCTTTCATTCTTGATCGGCTGGGCGATTGATGCAAGCGCAGCCGCTGTCTTCCCGTTTTTGCTGTTCGGCGGATTGGGGGGCTTGCTGCTGGCGATCAGCGCGGTGATTTTTTTATCCGGCCTGCAAAAAAACAAGCAGAGTCATTTGGATATGTAGATTTATTAGGAAGAGATTACAAGCTTAGTAGGATTTTTTTCAGCAGCCGTTTAAACCGTTCCATCTTTGACCATAATATTGCTAGAAAAGGTTGAAGAACGAGAGGAACGGTGGGGAAAATGAAGAAATCAAACATTGCCTGTATGTATATTTTTCTTTTATTAATAGGAGCGCTTGCAAATCTCACGACGGAAGAGACTGCCCAATCATCAGGCGGGCAGCCTGCCGTGATTCCTGATGAAGCGATTCGGCTGCGGATTTTGGCAAACAGCGACAGCGGGAGCGACCAGAGCGTCAAACGCAAAATCAGGGATGAGGTCAATAAACAAATTACGAAATGGGTGGAAAACCTGACCTCGGTTGAGGAAGCGAGACAAGTCATCAGGTCGAAGCTGCCTGAAATCCAAGAGGTTGCCATGGATGTCATGAAACGCGAAAATGTTCGGCAATCCGTGTCTGTCCGTTTTGATCGTGTTTCATTTCCGACAAAGCTATACGGCAATATGGTGTATCCGGCCGGAGAATATGAGGCTGTTTTAATTACATTAGGCAAGGGAGAGGGAGCCAACTGGTGGTGCGTCCTGTTTCCGCCACTTTGCTTTCTTGATTTTTCCAATGGGGAAGCCGTAAAGTCGCCTGAAGACGAACAAACCGCTGCCGGAGAAGACCGCCGGGAAGAAAAAACAGACGCGGCGGATGAAACGGTATCTGGCATAGATAAAGATAAAGAAGACAAAGAAGTGAAATTTTTTCTTGTCGAATGGATTACCGGGCTTTTTTCTTAAAAGGACCGCCTTGCTTTCGTGTGCAGGGCGGTTTTTTACTGTTTGTTTTTTCATGATGGTTATTGAAGCTTTTGAATATGATATAATTTTCCAAAACGGTTCAGGGGAAATACTGCTTTTCGGATATACACCTTTTGCCCCTTTCTGATGTGCCAATCACATTGCCGGCAGAAGAGAAACTGTCTTATCACCAGTACAGCGTTCATTTGCATACTCATTCAAAGCGTTGGTTCCTGCTAATCAAAATTGAAAAATGAATAGCCGGCATTCTTCCAAATCAAAAGGTATATTTTACTGTCGCCCTCATAGATTGGATAGAGAAGTTAAAAAACGGGGTGAAAAGATGTTCTACCAATTGAGGTTAGCGGAAACGAAAGACATGAATGCGATCGAAGCATTTTTAAAAAAGGCGGGGACAAGCCATAAGGGTCTTGAGGAAGCGAAGAGCCAGTTTATCATGATGGAAGACCCTCCCGATGAAATCGTCGCCTGCCTCGGAATGGAGGAATTTGAAAACAAAAAAGGACTGCTGCGCTCGCTTGTCGTGTCTGACAAGCTCAGCCAAGGCCACATCGTTTCCTTGTTTCAAAGCATGCAGGTATTGTGCGAAAAGCGAGGAATCCAAACCCTTTATTTAGTAGCCAATAAGCGAACATCGATGGATTTCCTTGAAGTGCTCGGTTTTAAACAAGCTGCGGCAATTCCTGATGAGCTGGATGAATCCGAGCATGTTTCAGACTCACTGAACGTAAACGGAGCGGTTTTAATGGAGAAAACGTCAAATTAGCCGTTAACTTATACACAGAGATATCCACGGATTCAAAAGCGTTATCCACAAAATGTGGACAACGCTTGTTTTCTTTTCTTTCATCTTTTATACTTTCAACATGATTTACATGAATTATTAACGTTTTTAGTGTTTTGTTAAGGGAGTTTTGATGTTAATGAAAACAAAAGTATGGACTGTGGATGTAAAACGCGATTTGTCCACAAACTGTCCACAAATTGCACAGGCGGCAAGACTGCTTCAGCAAAATGAAACGGTTGCTTTTCCGACAGAGACTGTTTACGGTCTTGGTGCAAACGCCAAACACAGCGAAGCAGTAGCTAAAATATACGAAGCGAAAGGGCGGCCGAGCGACAATCCGCTCATTGTCCACATCGCTGAAATTGAACAGCTTGCAGAATTTGCGGAAGTTGATTCGCCTCAGGCCGAAATGCTGATGAAGCGTTTTTGGCCCGGGCCGCTGACCCTTGTGCTGCCGTGCAAGCCCGGGGTGTTATCCACAAGGGTGACGGCGGGGCTCGACACGGTCGCGGTTAGAATGCCTGATCATCCTGTGGCGCTTGAGCTGATTAGACAGGCCGGCGTTCCGGTGGCTGCCCCGAGCGCAAATCTGTCCGGAAAACCGAGTCCGACGAAAGCCGAGCATGTCGTCAACGATTTGAATGGACGGATTGCGGGTGTCGTTGACGGCGGCCCTACAGGAGTAGGGGTTGAATCAACAGTTGTTTCATGCACCGGTGAAATTCCGGTCATTTTGAGGCCGGGCGGCGTCACAAAAGAGCAGCTCGAAGAAGCGGCCGGCCCCGTCTTGATTGACCAGGGCCTCACCGACGAAAAAAAGGCGCCTATGTCTCCCGGGATGAAATATACGCATTATGCACCGGAAGCACCTCTTGCTATTGTGAACGGGGGAGTTGAGGATATTCAACGGCTGATCGACCAATATCAGAAAGACGGGATGAAAGTCGGTGTCCTTACGACAGAGGAACGGGCCGATGTCTATCAGGCCGATGCCGTCCGCATCTGCGGCAGAAGAGACCGACTTGAAACGGTTGCCGCCGGTTTGTATGACGTTCTCCGCAGCTTTGATGAAGAACGTCTCGATTTTATTTTTGCGGAGTCTTTTCCTGAGGAAGGAGTGGGCCGGGCGATTATGAACCGGCTGTTGAAAGCGGCCGGCCACCGCGTAATCGAAGCGTAGCCTAAGCGGGGGTGTTCTATCTGCCTTTGGACGTGCATAAGCTAGAAAAGCTGGCGTGTCCAAGGGGGAATTGCATGAATGTTGATGTGTTAATAGGCGAAATCCTGACGCTTTCGATGATGGCTTTTGCACTCGGCATGGATGCCTTTTCAGTCGGTCTTGGAATGGGAATGGCCAAGCTGAAAAGGAACCAGGTTTTTCAAATCGGCGTCATTATTGGATTGTTCCATGTCATCATGCCGCTTGGCGGAATGATTGCGGGACAGTTTCTTTCGGGTGCGCTTGGTGCGCTGGCGGGATATATTGGGGGAGCTCTTTTATTGGTGCTGGGCATTCAGATGATTGTCGCATCTTTTAATAAAAGCGGGGAGCAGATCATCTCTCCGCACGGCTTCGGCTTGTTCGTTTTTGCCGTCGGCGTCAGCCTTGACAGCTTTTCAGTCGGTCTCAGCCTCGGCCTCTACGGAACGAAACCGATATTAACGATCTTTCTGTTCGGTTTGTTCAGCATGGTGTTAACTTGGGCGGGCCTTCTGCTTGGAAAAAAGGTTCAAACGTGGCTCGGCGCCTACAGCGAAGCGCTCGGAGGAGCCATCTTGCTGAGCTTCGGTCTGAAGCTTTTGCTGCCCATTTAATTGAAAGATGGGAAAATCTTTTTTCTGTTTTGCATAACATAATGGAACTTAGAAAAAGAGGGGGAGATCCCCTCTTTTTTGATTTCTGGAGCGGATTTTATTATTTTCCGTCTGAATCCTTTATAATATGAAACAAAGGAGTGAACAAGATTGAACATATTATTTGTCTGTACTGGAAATACGTGCCGCAGCCCGATGGCCGAAGCGCTCTTTAAATCTGCGGCTGCCGAAAAAAATCTGGATGTCTCCGTCAAATCTGCCGGGTTGTTTGCTCCTGAAAACGGAAAAGCTTCTTTATATGCTGTCGAAGCGCTTTTTGAAAAAAACATCGCTCTGAATCATACATCTTCACAGCTTTCCGAGGAGAAGGTGGAATGGGCTGATCTTGTTCTGACGATGACAGAGCAGCACAAGCAGCTGGCAGTACATGAATTTTCAAAGAGCCAAGATAAGATCTATACGCTGAAAGAGTATGTTAATGGAGATGGCGGGGACATTATTGACCCGTTCGGCGGTTCTCTCAGCGACTATCAAAGAACGAGAGATGAGCTGGAGCAGCTGCTGAGAAAATTGGCGGAAATGCTTGCGAAGAAATCTCAGGAATAGAAGCTGGCTAAGGAGCGTTTGCAAATCAAGCGGCAGCGGGTACAATAGACATGATCAATCAGAAGTATATAACGGCTGTATGCTGGCTTAACGGTTTCTGCGAGACTTTTGGCGGCACATTAAACGAGGAGGAGTCATTCCAATGAAAGTAATCATTGCATCAGATCACGGCGGAATCAATATCAGAAAAGAAATTATGGCATTGATGGACGAATTGAACATCGAATACGAAGATTACGGCTGCGAATGCGGTTCAGGATCTGTGGACTACCCGGATTATGCGTTTCCGGTCGCGCAAAAAGTGGCGAACGGGGAAGCCGACAGAGGCATTTTAATATGCGGAACAGGAATCGGCATGAGCATTTCCGCCAATAAAGTAAAAGGCATCCGCTGCGCCCTTGTCCACGACGTTTTCAGCGCCAAAATGACAAGAGAGCACAATGACACGAATGTTCTTGCGATGGGTGAACGGGTCATCGGCCCTGGTTTAGCGAGAGAGATTGCAAAGGTTTGGCTTACGACTGAGTTTTCAGCCGGGCGGCACGCCGTCCGCATCGGAAAAATCGCCGATTATGAAGACAAGCATGAATAAAGGGTGTCGTCAATCATGAAAAATCTTGAACAGACATGGCGTTCTATATTAGATGAATTTCATCAGCAAGCGAATTTGCGCGAAGGCCACATCGTCGTCATCGGCTGCAGCACAAGCGAGGTGGCCGGAAGGCGCATCGGCACTTCGGGAAGCGAACAAATCGCTGAAGCGGTCTACAAAGGACTGGAAGAGCTCAGGGACAGAACAGGAATCGCCCTCGCTTTTCAGTGCTGCGAACATTTAAACAGGGCGTTGGTTGTCGAGGAAGAAACGGCGAAAGCATACCGTCTTCCCGTTGTTTTCGCCATTCCTGTCCCGAAAGCGGGGGGATCGATGGCTTCATATGCCTATAAACATATGAAGGCTCCTGTTCTTGTTGAACAAATAGAGGCCGATGCGGGGATCGACATCGGCGACACGTTTATAGGAATGCATTTAAAGCCTGTTGCCGTTCCTGTCCGCGTCTCTCAAAAACAGCTAGGCGAAGCGCACGTGACGCTTGCGCGGACAAGGCCGAAGCTGATTGGAGGCGTCCGCGCCGTCTATGAAGCGGAGTAGCGGAAGAAGCGGGGGGAAGAGCCGGACAGGCTTTTTTCTTTATTAGAATAATTTTTTAAACAAATGATATATCGAACTATATGATTTGTCTATTCGTTTAATATTCGGTTTTTCCAATAATAAAAAACGAATTTTAAAAATAATCTCTTACATTTGCATGAAAAACCGTGTACAATGAGATGGTATAATTAACGAAATGGAAACAGATAGGAGAGGATCTCGCTGATGAAACATTTACCTGCGCAAGATGAACAAGTTTTTAGCGCCATTCAAGATGAGCGGAAACGTCAACAGTCGAAGATTGAGCTGATCGCTTCTGAAAACTTTGTAAGCGAAGCGGTTATGGAAGCTCAAGGCTCGGTTTTAACTAATAAATATGCGGAAGGATATCCTGGTAAACGCTACTACGGCGGTTGTGAGCATGTAGACGTGGCAGAGGATATCGCGCGCGACCGCGCCAAGCAGATTTTCGGCGCCGAGCACGTCAACGTTCAGCCGCATTCCGGCGCACAAGCGAACATGGCGGTATACTTCACGATTTTGGAGCACGGTGACACTGTGTTGGGAATGAACCTTGCTCACGGCGGACATTTAACGCACGGCAGCCCTGTCAACTTCAGCGGTGTTCAGTACAACTTCGTTGAATACGGCGTTGATAAAGAGACGCAGTATATTGATTACGAAGATGTCCGTGAAAAGGCGCTCAAACATAAGCCTAAGCTGATCGTGGCCGGAGCAAGCGCATATCCGCGCACCATCGATTTTAAAAAGTTCCGCGAAATCGCTGATGAAGTCGGAGCCTATGTGATGGTGGACATGGCGCATATCGCCGGACTTGTAGCAGCAGGTCTTCACCCGAATCCTGTTCCTTACGCTGACTTTGTGACGACGACAACTCATAAAACGCTTCGCGGACCGCGCGGCGGCATGATTCTTTGCCGTGAAGAGTTTGCGAAACAAATTGACAAGTCGATCTTCCCTGGAATTCAAGGCGGACCGTTAATGCACGTGATCGCTGCAAAGGCTGTTTCCTTTGGCGAAGCTTTAAAGGACGAATTCAAAACATATGCCCAAAATGTCATCAACAATGCGAAGCGCTTGGCTGAAACATTGAAAAAAGAGGGTATCGAGCTCGTATCCGGCGGAACGGATAACCATCTTGTGCTGGTCGACCTGCGCTCTCTCGGCATTACCGGAAAAGTGGCTGAAAATGTACTTGATGAAGTCGGCATCACCGTCAACAAAAACGCGATTCCTTATGATCCTGAAAAACCTTTCGTTACGAGCGGAATCCGCGTCGGTACAGCAGCTGTGACGAGCCGCGGCTTTGATCTGGAAGCGATCGAAGAAGTGGGAGCGATCATTGCGCTTGCCCTTAAAAACCATGAAGACGAAGCGAAACTTGAAGAAGCAAAACAGCGTGTAGAAGCGCTGACAAACAGATTCCCGTTGTATACCGGGCTTGATTACTAAGATATTTGCGCCGCTCCGAAAAGGGGCGGCTTTTTTCATAAAATTGTCTCCTGATTTTTGTTGAAACAAGCTGTTTTTTTATGTAGAATCAATAGAAGTGTGTGAAAAAAGGAGCTGAAGACGGATATGGGAAAGGTATATGTGTTTGATCACCCTCTTATACAGCATAAGCTTACATACATCCGGGACGTAAAGACCGGAACGAAAGAATTCAGAGAGCTTGTTGATGAGGTTGCAACGCTGATGGCATTTGAGATTACGCGAGACCTGCCGCTGGAGGAAGTGAATGTAGAGACTCCTGTGCAAATGGCAAAGTCAAACGTCATCGCCGGAAAAAAACTCGGGGTTGTTCCGATTCTGAGAGCAGGGCTTGGAATGGTAGACGGAATTTTGAAGCTGATTCCTGCTGCAAAAGTCGGACATGTCGGGCTTTACCGTGATCCTGAAACATTGAAGCCTGTTGAGTATTATGTCAAGCTTCCATCCGATGTTGAAGAACGCGAATTCATCGTCGTCGATCCGATGCTGGCAACCGGAGGTTCGGCGGTAGAGGCGCTGAACAGCTTGAAAAAACGCGGCGCAAAAAATATCCGCTTTATGTGTCTGATCGCTGCCCCGGAAGGTGTAGACGAAGTGCAGAAGCATCATCCTGACGTTGACATTTACATTGCCGCTCTGGATGAAAAACTAAATGAAAAAGGATATATCGTTCCCGGATTGGGCGACGCCGGAGACCGCATGTTCGGAACGAAATAATGTAAGAAAATCCTGAAAAAGGGTTTTCTTTTTTTGTGTTTTATACCATAATTAAACATGTGTGCGTCTTAAATGAGGCGAATTTGTGAACATTTTGTGAGAGCTGCTGTGATTATGAATAGTTTTTTAACTTTAAACAGATTGACACCTCAGGGGGGCTATTGTATGCTAAAATAGGCTATTATGATAAGGTTTTCATAGCGGTTATCATAATGACCAGTCCTCTGTTAAAATCCTTTGAAAACCCCATATTTGCAGGCGACAGACAGATCACCGGCCCAAGAATTTTCGGACTGTGTGAAGTCTTGAGCAGAACACTACGTTCTGTAAAATGGTCAGACCGCCTAGTTTACCGTAATCGTAAGATAGATTTAAAATTTTCACATCAGGAGCGTATTTGATGACCGATGCGAGTCTTTCATTCCGTAGGCAACAAAAATATGTCCTATATATTTTAGCAGTCTGCGTGTTAGGCTATGGATTTCTGCCATATCAGGCAATTTTTTTAGGCCTGATTACCGGCACTGTTTTCAGCTATTTCAATCTCTGGCTGCTGGCCAAAAGGATGCAGGCCTTCGATAAAGCAGTGGCAAAGGGCAAAATGATCCGTTCTCTCGGGACTGCTTCCAGATTGTGCAACGCCATTATCGCGGCGGCCATTGCTTATAAATACCCTGAATATATTCATTTGGCAGGCGTCATTGTGGGGTTGATGACAATTTATCCTGTCATTATGATAGATTCCTTTATCCAGCTAAAACGTTCATCAATGGAAGAGAGGTGAAAACCCTTTGAATCACGAATCTAGAATTGTTAATTTCTTAGGCCTCAATTTTGATTTAACTAGCATTCTAATGATTACTGTGACAAGCATCATCGTCTTTCTGATAGCGGTGCTGACCACAAGAACACTCGCGATCCGGCCGACGAAAGCTCAGAACTTTATGGAGTGGATTGTCGACTTTGTTCGCAATATTATCGGCAGCACAATGGATCTTAAAGTCGGCAGAGACTTTCTCGCCCTTGGCATAACCCTGCTGATGTACATATTTGTTGCCAACATGCTCGGCCTTCCGTTTTCCATAACAGTAGGCCACGAATTATGGTGGAAATCCCCTACGGCCGATCCGGCGGTTACTTTAACCCTCGCCGTCATGGTAGTAGGCCTCACTCATTACTACGGAGTGAAAAGGAAAGGGTTGGGGGAGTATACCAAAGATTTCTTCAGACCAATTCCATATTTAGTGCCGCTCAAAATCATTGAAGAATTTGCGAACACATTAACATTGGGATTGCGTCTTTACGGTAATATTTTCGCCGGCGAAATTCTGCTCGGCCTTCTTGCCGGACTGGCAACCAACTTCTATTCTCAAAGCATTTTCCTGGGGCTGGTTGGAACCATTGGAGCGGTTGTGCCGATGATCGTATGGCAGGCGTTCAGCTTGTTCGTAGGTACAATCCAGGCATTCATCTTCACGATGTTAACAATGGTTTACATGTCTCACAAAGTAAGTCATGAACACTAAAAATAAGACATATCCGCTAAGGATAACAATTTAAAGGAGGAACTTTTTCATGAGTTTAATAGCAGCTGCAATCGCAATTGGATTAGGTGCACTTGGTGCAGGTATTGGTAACGGACTTATCGTATCGCGTACAGTAGAAGGAATCGCTCGTCAGCCTGAGGCTGGAAAAGAATTGAGAACCCTTATGTTCATCGGGGTAGCATTGGTTGAGGCCCTTCCGATTATCGCTGTTGTTATCGCGTTCTTAGCGTTCTTCAGCTAAAAGCGAATATAAAACTGGTAAATGGCGAAGATCACTGCAAGAGGCCTTCGCCATTGCTTTATGGTTGCTTGAACTGTCATAACGGCCGGAAGAATCACCCTCCTGAAAAAAGAGGGAGAACATTTTTCGATGGCCTCGGAGAGATAATCTGCAAGAAGGGAGTTGCCGTATTCGATGTCTTTTTTACCACAGGTTATGGGTGCAGGAGTAGGGTTTAACGCCGGAACAATGCTGTTCCAGCTTGTTGCCATGCTGATTTTGTTAGCGCTCTTGAAGAAATACGCTTTAGGGCCGCTATTAAATATAATGAAAGAGCGTGAAGACTACATTACCGGAGAGATCTCCTCTGCCGAGAAAAAGAATGAAGAAGCGAAGAAGCTCATTGAGGAGCAGCAGGCGCTTTTGAAAGAAGCACGCGAAGAATCCCAGTCTCTGATTGAAAACGCGAAAAAACTGGGTGAACAGCAAAAGGATGAAATCATCAAGGCTGCGCGCCAGGAAGCAGAACGCATGAAAGAATCAGCCAGAAGCGAGATCGTCAAAGAAAGAGACCAGGCTGTCACCGCGCTGCGCGAGCAGGTTGCATCATTGTCTGTGATGATCGCTTCTAAAGTAATCGAAAAAGAGCTGGACGAACAAGCCCAGGAAAAATTGATCCAAGACTATCTTAAAGAAGTAGGAGAAAGCCGATGAGCCAATCAGCTGTCTCCAAACGCTACGCAGCCGCTCTGTTTGACATTGCCCTTGAATCCAAGCTGGTCAATGAAATAGAAGAAGAGCTGACCGTCGTTAAGAAGATATTTATTGAGCATAAAGACCTCAATGCCGTTCTGGGTCATCCTAAAGTGCCCGCTGAAAAGAAAAAGCAGATTTTAAAAGACTCGTTCGGATCCGTTTCGACTGCAGTCTTACATACGCTTTATCTTCTCGTTGACCGCAGCCGCACGTCAATCGTCCCGGATCTCGCGGACGAATATGTCAAAATGGCGAACCGGTTCCGCGGGACGGAAGATGCGATCGTATACTCTGTAAAACCGCTCAGCGAAGAGGAAATTTCCTCTTTTTCTCAAGTGTTTGCAAAAGAAGCAGGCGCCGCTTCACTGCGCGTCAGAAACGAAGTGAATCCGGATCTGATCGGCGGTGTGAAAATCCGCATCGGGAACCGCATTTATGACGGCAGTGTAAGAGGAAAGCTTGACCGGATAGAACGTCAATTAGCAGGCGAAAATCGAAAGAAGGGGTGAAACCTAAGTGAGCATCAAAGCTGAAGAAATTAGCACTCTCATAAAACAGCAAATTGAAAACTATCAGTCTGAAATAGAAGTTCACGACGTAGGTACGGTAATTCAGGTCGGTGACGGTATCGCACGCGTACACGGCCTTGATAACTGTATGGCAGGTGAGCTTGTCGAATTTTCAAACGGTGTGCTGGGCTTAGCTCAGAACCTTGAAGAATCAAATGTAGGTATCGTTATTTTGGGACCTTACAAAGACATCCGTGAAGGTGACGAAGTTAAAAGAACCGGCCGGATCATGGAAGTCCCTGTCGGCGAAGAGCTGCTCGGCCGCGTTGTCAACCCGCTCGGCCAGCCTGTTGACGGAATGGGCCCGGTTCTCACAAGCAAAACCCGTCCGATCGAAAGCCCGGCTCCTGGAGTTATGGATCGTAAATCCGTACACGAGCCGCTTCAAACGGGGATCAAATCAATCGATGCTTTAATTCCGATCGGCCGCGGCCAGCGTGAGCTGATTATCGGTGACCGTCAAACGGGTAAAACGTCGATTGCGATCGATACAATTCTGAATCAGAAAGACCAGGATATGATTTGTATCTATGTCGCGATCGGTCAGAAAGAATCGACAGTCCGCGGCGTTGTCGAAACGCTTCGCAAACACGGCGCCCTTGACTATACGATCGTTGTGACGGCTTCCGCTTCACAGCCTGCCCCTCTATTGTACCTCGCGCCGTATGCAGGGGTTGCGATGGGAGAGGAATTCATGTACAACGGCAAGCACGTGCTGGTTGTGTATGACGACCTTTCAAAACAGGCTACCGCATATCGTGAACTGTCCTTGCTTCTTCGCCGTCCTCCTGGTCGTGAAGCATTCCCTGGGGATGTATTCTATCTTCACTCCCGTTTGCTTGAACGCGCTGCAAAATTGAGCGACGCCAAAGGCGGAGGATCTTTAACGGCACTTCCGTTCGTTGAAACGCAAGCAGGCGACATTTCGGCGTACATTCCGACAAACGTCATTTCGATCACTGACGGACAAATCTTCCTGCAGTCTGATTTGTTCTTCTCTGGCGTGCGTCCTGCGGTCAACCCGGGATTGTCTGTATCCCGTGTCGGCGGGTCCGCGCAAATCAAAGCGATGAAGAAAGTTGCCGGTACGCTGCGCCTTGATTTGGCATCATACCGTGAGCTTGAAGCATTCGCACAATTCGGCTCAGATTTGGATAAAGCGACACAGGCGAAGCTGAATCGCGGTGCCCGTACGGTTGAAGTACTTAAACAGGATCTGCACAAACCGCTTCGCGTTGAAAAGCAGGTTGCGATTCTCTATGCTCTGACAAGAGGCTTCCTTGATGATGTGCCTGTTGAGGATATCAAACGTTTTGAAGAAGAGCTCTTTATGTATCTTGACCAAAATCATAAAGATCTGCTCGATTCAATCGCCCAGACAGGAAACCTTCCTGCCGATGAGGACATGAAGGGTGCAATCGAAGGCTTTAAACGTACGTTCGCGCCAAGCAACTAAACAATAAAAAGTGAGAAAAAGGCTATCTTTTTCTCTCTTTTTCACGTCAATGCGAAGGAATTTGAAAACAAAAAGGTGGTGAAACCTTTTGGCCTCATTACGGGATATTAAATCCAGGATTGCTTCAAATAAAAAAATGAGTCAAATTACGAAAGCCCAGGAAATGGTTTCTGCTTCAAAGCTGAACCGGGCTGAAAACAAAGCGAAATCGTTTGTTCCTTATATGGAAAAAATGCAGGAAGTCGTTGCCGATATCGCAGTCGGATACACCGGCAAACACCCGATGATGTCAAGCCGCCCAGTGAAGCGGACCGGGTACCTTGTCATCACAGCTGACCGCGGCTTGGCGGGGGCGTTCAATGCAAACGTACTCCGCAAAGCGTATCAAAGGATTCAGGAACGCCATCAATCCAAAGATGAGTATGCGGTCATCGCGGTCGGAAGAATGGGGCGCGATTTCTTTAAAAAGCGCGGAATTCCTGTCATTTCTGAAATGACGGGGATCAGGGACGAAGTGACGTTTTCAGAAATCAAAGATTTGGCGAACAGCACGGTGCAAATGTATATTGACGAAACCTTTGATGAACTGTATCTGTTCTACAACCATTTTGTCAGCGCGATTTCCCAGGAGGTAACGGAGAAAAAGCTGCTGCCTTTGACAGATATTGCGCCTAACAAGAAAAAGACGTCATTTGAGTTTGAACCGGATGAAGAAGAGATTCTGGAAGTGCTCCTTCCCCAGTATGCGGAAAGCTTGATTTTTGGCGCGCTTCTTGACAGCAAAGCGAGCGAACATGCTGCGAGAATGACGGCGATGAGAAATGCGACAGACAATGCAAAAGAGATTATCGCCGATCTTGAACTGTCATACAACCGTGCCCGTCAGGCATCCATCACGCAGGAAATTACGGAAATTGTCGGCGGTGCAGCTGCTTTAGAATAGAAAAAGTTTGTCAGGAGGGATAGAGATGAAAAAAGGACGCGTTAGCCAGGTATTAGGGCCGGTCGTAGATGTTCGTTTTGAAGACGGTCACTTGCCTGAAATATATAATGCGATTAAAGTTACACATAAAGCGCAGAACGAGAATGAAGTGGACATCGATCTTACCCTTGAAGTAGCGCTTCACTTGGGTGATGATTCAGTTCGTACAATTGCAATGGCTTCAACTGACGGTGTTACACGCGGAATGGAAGCCATCGACCTGGGAGAGCCGATCTCCGTTCCGGTCGGAAACGTAACACTCGGCCGCGTATTTAATGTACTCGGGGAAAATATCGATTTGGATGAGCCGCTTCCGGCTGATGCTGCCAAAGATCCGATTCACAGAGAAGCTCCAAAATTTGATCAGCTATCAACAGAGGTTGAAATCTTAGAGACGGGTATTAAAGTCGTCGACTTGCTCGCTCCATATATCAAAGGCGGAAAGATCGGTCTTTTCGGAGGAGCGGGAGTTGGAAAAACCGTTTTGATTCAGGAGCTGATCAACAACATCGCTCAAGAGCACGGCGGTATCTCTGTATTCGCAGGTGTCGGCGAGCGTACGCGTGAAGGAAACGACCTTTACTATGAAATGAAAGATTCCGGCGTTATCGGCAAAACGGCAATGGTCTTCGGTCAGATGAACGAGCCGCCTGGTGCGCGGATGCGCGTTGCCTTGACCGGACTTACAATGGCCGAGCATTTCCGTGATAAAGAAGGCCAGGACGTATTGTTCTTTATCGATAACATCTTCCGATTCACTCAAGCAGGATCTGAAGTATCTGCACTTCTTGGACGCATGCCGTCAGCGGTTGGTTATCAGCCGACGCTTGCGACCGAAATGGGTCAGCTTCAGGAACGGATCACATCAACAAATGTCGGATCTGTAACATCGATTCAGGCGATCTACGTTCCTGCCGATGACTATACTGACCCGGCGCCGGCTACGACGTTCGCTCACTTGGATGCGACGACGAACCTTGAGCGTAAGCTGTCGGAAATGGGGATTTATCCTGCGGTCGATCCGCTTGCATCCACTTCCCGTGCGCTTTCGCCTGAAATCGTCGGAGAAGAGCACTATGAAGTGGCGCGCAGCGTTCAGCAGATCCTGCAGCGCTACAAAGAGCTTCAGGATATCATCGCGATGCTCGGAATGGATGAGTTGTCAGACGAAGATAAGCTTGTCGTCAGCCGTGCGCGCCGCGTACAATTCTTCCTGTCGCAAAACTTCCACGTAGCTGAACAGTTTACAGGACAAAAAGGTTCTTACGTACCTGTCAAAGAAACGGTAAAAGGCTTCAAAGAAATCCTTGAAGGTAAGTATGATCACCTTCCTGAGGACGCTTTCCGCCTTGTCGGCCGAATCGAAGAAGTTGTCGAAAAAGCGAAAGAAATGGGTGTAGAAGTATAATCTGGTCCTAGGAGGGTAAAAGCATGAAGACCTTAAAAGTCAATATCGTTACTCCCGACGGCCCAGTATACGATGCGGATATAGAAATGGTAAGCGTTAGAGCAGAGAGCGGTGAGCTTGGTATTTTACCCGGCCATATTCCGACGGTTGCTCCGCTAAAAATTGCTGCAGTCCGTCTGAAAAAAGACGGTCAAACTGAGCTGGTTGCCGTCAGCGGGGGGATAGTGGAAGTCCGCCCTGACCATGTCACCATTCTGGCCCAGACGGCGGAAACATCTGAACAAATTGACAAAGAACGCGCCTTGGCCGCAAAACGGCGTGCCGAGGAACGTTTGCAAAAGCAAACTCCAGATGTTGACATTATTCGGGCAGAGCTTGCTTTAAAACGCGCGATTAACCGGTTGGATGTTGCGAGATAGAGATAAGGATCCTTCCCATATTTAAGGATGGGAAGGGTCTTTTATATTCAAGATCAAACAGAATTGAAAATGTTGAAAAATGTTCACAAATTGTTCGCCTTTTTAGTATGAATCTATCTATAATACAAAATAGTAAGCTATGTTCTCTTCCACCAAAAAGAGGACGTAAGACATTCAAGTAAGCTCCTAAAACACAAGCCCCTCAGGCAACAGAGGATCACTCCATCTATGGGAAAAAGTTCTATCATGAACGACTTAACATGCAACATCAAAACTGTTAAAATGACTTGAAATGACCAGCAACATTCCTTTATCCTACGGCAGAAGAGACGAGGCTGGCCGGAAGCACCAAACCGGCTGAACGTAAGGAGGCGTCATCAATAATGGAAGAGATCGGACAACAGGCTGCTGTCAGTATCATCGTTCATCTTTTTTTTATTGCATTGACTTGGTGGGCTCTTCTGGCGGTCAATATTGATCCGCTTATCAGGAAAGGAAAAGTCATTCAGGCGAGGGTGTTAATGATCATCATTACAATCGCCGTCGGCTCCACCGTCAGCAATTTTTTCTTGGACTATCTTTATTATTCCAGACAGCTTCAAAATTTATTTTCATGATTGAGTAAAAGAATTTATGGGAATGGACGAATATGGGTAACACCGCGTTCTGCAAAATCACCGGAGACCTTGTTTTTCCACGTATGCTTTTCCTGCGATCCGTCAACAATGGAGAGTAGGAGAGGATGATGCAGAATGAAGACAAAACAAACGGTTAATGCCCTTATTTTTATTGTGGTTTTATTTTTAATTGTTCATGTCTTTCAATCGCTTGAAGCAGCGGGCAATACGCCGCTTGAACAGCTGGCGGAAGGTTTGAGCCGCCATGATGTCGAGCTTGAAGAGTGGACCATGCATACAAAAAAACAGCTTACCCTAAGTGAAAAAGATTTTTTTGCAAAACTGAAACATTTCAAGAAACAGCATCGACAATATGAATGGACTTTAACGCGGGAAGACGACGATACAGTTAAAGCGACAGGTGTTTTTCAGGACAAAAAAAATCATATCAATTCCAAAATACATTTGGTATCCACCCACAAAAACCAGAGACTTGTTTCGTATTTATTGTATGAGCAAAAAGGCGCGGGACCACGGGAAAACTGGAATGCTACATATAAGCAGTTTGAACGGGATGCATTCGACATAATGCGAGAAAAGACCGCAATTTTTACTTGTCTAAAGGGCCATTTAAATGGTATGATGAATGTTGTTTTGCAAAAAAAAGCAAATGAGCTAGTACATGAATTTGATGCAAAGTCAGTTGAAGATTTAATTGAACCAAATTTCGTTTCTATTTCTGCTTACACTAACGAGTGGAAAGAATCCATCAAGACAGAAAAACACCGTATGAATTTGCAAGTCTCGCTTAGAAATGCGGGAATGGGCGAAAAACTTACCGTCACGGTTGGCACACCAATCGTCACGACTGAATATTAATATAGAGAAATTGGGACGCGGAGGGGAATACCTTGGAAAAAATCATCGTCCGCGGCGGTCGAAAGTTAAACGGCACAGTCAAAGTTGAAGGAGCAAAAAATGCCGTTTTACCAGTTATCGCTGCATCTTTATTAGCCAGTGAAGAAAAAAGCGTAATATGTGATGTGCCTACGCTCTCCGATGTATATACGATTAACGAAGTGTTACGTCATTTAGGCGCAAGTGTACATTTTGAAAATAATACAGTAACGGTTGATGCATCTCGCACTTTGTCTACGGAAGCTCCGTTCGAATATGTTCGTAAAATGCGCGCATCCGTATTGGTGATGGGTCCGCTTCTTGCTCGCACAGGCCATTCGAGAGTGGCTTTGCCTGGAGGATGTGCAATCGGTTCAAGACCGATCGATCAGCATCTGAAAGGCTTTGAAGCAATGGGGGCAAAAATTAAGGTCGGAAACGGCTTTATTGAAGCGACTGTAGAAGGCCGCCTTCAAGGAGCGAAAATTTACCTTGATTTCCCTAGTGTCGGAGCAACTGAAAACCTGATTATGGCTGCAGCTTTGGCTGAGGGCACGACAACTCTCGAAAATGCTGCTAAAGAGCCTGAAATCGTTGATCTGGCTAACTATATCAATGCAATGGGCGGTAAAATTCGGGGTGCCGGTACAGGCACCATTAAAATTGAAGGCGTTAAGGCGCTTCATGGGGCAAAACATACGATTATTCCTGACCGGATAGAGGCGGGAACGTTCATGGTTGCCGCGGCGATTACCGAAGGGAACGTACTGGTAAAGGGAGCGGTTCCTGAGCACTTAACATCTTTAATTGCGAAAATGGAAGAAATGGGCGTTCAAATCTTGGAAGAAGGAGACGGTCTTCGGATCATCGGTCCTTCTGAATTGAAGCCTATTGATTTAAAAACAATGCCACATCCAGGTTTCCCGACTGATATGCAGTCACAGATGATGGCTCTTTTGATGCGCGCAAATGGAACCAGCATGATCACAGAAACCGTCTTTGAGAACCGCTTCATGCACGCGGAAGAATTCCGCCGTATGAACGGAGATATTAAAATCGAAGGCCGTTCTGTCATCATTAATGGTCCTGTGCAGCTTCAAGGCGCTGAAGTTGCCGCAACGGATCTTCGCGCCGGCGCAGCTCTTATCCTTGCTGGCCTTGTTGCTGACGGTCATACACGCGTAACCGAATTAAAACATTTAGACCGTGGATATGTCAACTTCCACCAAAAACTTGCCGGTCTCGGCGCTGATATTGAGCGCGTTAACGATGAAGAAGCAGTTCATATTGAAAATAAAGAAGTTGTATCCGATTTAAATGCATAAATCAACTTGAAATCAGTATGTCATACGGCATACTGATTTTTGCGTTTCAAGTATTCTATATCAGTATGCCTCCCATATCTATCATTATGCACAAGAATTGCTTTTAAAATACGTAGCAGCAGTTGAAAAAGTACAGTCATATTAGCTTGTCCCCGCCCATAAAATGAAAGAGACAAAACAGAAATGGGGGCACTGATTTGAAACAGCTCATAATTGTACTAGCAGGAATCTGCACGCTGATTTTACTCATACCAACACTGCTTGTCCTCCCTTTTCACGGGGGACCGGGGGCAATTAAAACAGAGAAACACGCTCAGCAACACGAGGAAAAAAAGAAAGTCACCTTAAAAGAGTCTCCCGTTTCAATTCCGGTCTACAGAACGGCTGACCGGAAAGTTGAAGACATTCCGCTTGAAGAGTATGTCATCGGTGTCGTTGCCTCGGAAATGCCGGCAGATTTTGATATCGAAGCTTTAAAAGCACAAGCGCTGGCAGCCCGCACATACATTGTGAGGCAAATGGTGTCAGAGCAAGCTGTACAGTCGCCGAAAGGCTCGCTGGTCGATGATACGCAGATGTTCCAGGTGTATAAAAACAAAGAGGAGCTCCGCAGGCTGTGGAAGAAGGATTACGATTGGAAAATCAAAAAGGTGACCGAAGCTGTAGCCAGTACGCAAGGCAAAATTTTAACCTATGAGCATAAGCCTATTGATGCTTCGTTCTTCTCGACGAGCAACGGGTACACCGAGAATGCCGGAGCTTATTGGACAAGTGATATTCCGTACCTGCAAAGCGTGAAAAGCTCCTGGGACACAAAATCGCCGAAATTCCTGAACCATAAAACGTTTACTGTCGCTGAATTTGAACAAAAGCTCGGTGTCAAGCTGCCCGGTTCAAACAGCATCGGAGAGATCACCGAAAGAACGCCGGGAAAACGCGTAGCGACTGCCGTCATCAATGGAAAGAAGCTTGAGGGAAGAGATATTCGCGAAAAGCTCGGCCTCAAATCGGCAGACTTTGATTGGAAACGCGACGGGAATCAGATTACAGTCACGACAAGGGGATTTGGACATGGAGTGGGAATGAGCCAATACGGTGCGCATTATATGGCGAAAGACGGCAAGAAAGCAGAAGACATCGTCAAGTATTATTACAAAGGAACAGCCGTATCCAATGCAGATGAATTTTTAAATAAATACATGGCGAAAAAATAAAACAAAAGACGTCTGCCTCTTGGCGGCGTCTTTTTGAATATCATCGAAATTTGGCATTCCCATGAATTTGATGCACGCTAAATTATTATACAAATATTTCTAAAAACATGTGCCGGAGGGCTTGCTGAACAGCGTCAAAAGGCCGCAAACGCCGTATCAACAATAGGGGTCACAGGTTATAAAGTCTATTTTATATACTTGTTGTATGATGAATTGAATAACGAGGAAAAGGAGACATGCCCTATTTATTTCTCCCTGGTGTTCTTCTACGATAATAATGTGTTAACGACTTTATTTCAGAAAGGGGAAAGGGAGAAATGAAGAAGAAGATGACATTGGGCATTTTGACCGCTATGGTTCTCAGTCTTGGTTCGCCTGCTTTTGCAGCTGAGAAAAAACAGGAGGTAACAGTTGCCGAAGATGCGCCCAACGTTGCGATTATGCTTGATGCAAGCGGCAGCATGGCTAAAAAGATCGGCGGGGTCTCAAAATACGAGCTTGCCAAAAATGAAGCGTTCAGCTTTGGTTCCAAGCTTGAAAATGCAAACGTGCTCATGAGAGTTTTCGGTTCAGAGGGAAACAATAAAAATTCCGGAAAAGTGCAGTCCTGCAATGCAATCAGAGGGGTGTACGGCTTCCAAACGTATGACGAGCAAAGCTTCCGCAATTCCTTAAACGGCATCGGACCGACCGGATGGACACCGATCGCAAACGCGCTGCAAGATGCAAAAAACGCGCTTGACCAGCTGGACAACAACGGGAAAAACGTCGTCTATCTGCTGACAGACGGTGAGGAAACATGCGGAGGCAATCCGGTAAAAGTCGCAACAGAACTGCGCAAATCCAATGCGGTTGTCAACGTGATCGGCTTTGATTATGAAGGAGACTTCCACGGACAATTGACCAGTATCGCAGCAGCTGGCGGCGGTGAATATTTCCAGGCAAAAACTAAAAATGACATCAAAAGAATTTTTACTCAGGAAGCAATTGAGCTTTCTAAATAAACTGGAAAAAAGCTGTGGACATGTTTCCGCAGCTTTCCTTTTGTGATGAAAAGATTGTCAAAAGTCAAGAAAAATACTTTACAAATATTAAGTTATTGTGTCAGAGCGTTGAACCCTGCTGCGTCCTTTGGAGGGGTTATTTGTCGTAACGGTAGCTTTATTGGGATGAAATCGGCCTTTTAGCAGACTTTTTTGATAGGTCTTAAGTGAATGCGTCGATCGATTATCGTAAGGATTATGAAGAATTTGTGAATTTGAAAAGGAGATCCGGCCTATTTATTTCTATCAAGCCTTCTTTTACGATGTTGGTGGACTTGATCTCATGCGGAAGATCGGTCCGAAAAAACAAATGCGGAAAGGAAAGTGAGAAAGTTGAAAAAGAGGTTTGCTCTGTTGACAACGTTCACCATGCTTTTGTCATTGGCGCCGGCAGCAGCTTTTGCGGCTGAAAACGGAAATGCGGACAACAGCAAAAAAGATGTCAATGTTGCAGTTGTGCTTGACGCAAGCGGCAGCATGGCACAAAAGGTTGAAGGAGAAAGAAAATTTGATATTGCCAAAGAATCCGTAACCGATTTTGCCGACCTGCTTTCAAGCGATGCGAATGTCATGCTGAATGTTTTCGGACATAAAGGCAACAATAAAAACTCAGGAAAAGAAGTATCCTGCGGTACGACTGAAACCGTCTATGATCTGCAGCCGTTTTCTTTCAATTCATTCGAAAACGCTTTAAGCGGAATCAAGCCTACAGGCTGGTCTCCGATTGCAAAATCTCTTTATGATGTAAAAGATGATCTTGCCGATAAAGATGGGAAGAATTATGTCTACATCGTGACAGACGGTGAAGAAACATGCGGAGGGGATCCTGTTCAGGCAGCAAAAGATCTGCGCAAATCCAACATTAAAACGATCGTCAACATTGTTGGGCTGGATGTAAAAACCGTGAAAGAAAAAGCAAAGCTTAAAAAAGTAGCTGACGCCGGCGGCGGAAAATTGATTGAAGCCGACTCAGCTTCTGATTTTAAAAAGGTATGGAAAGAAGAAGGCGTAAAACTGTCTCAGTAACTCCATACGAGAACGGGACGGCAGCAGAGCCGTCCCGACTGTTAAGCTAATCGGTCGACATTTCGAGTTCTTCGATTCGTTTTTCTGCATAGCGCGGATCTTTTCTCGAATGGAAAATCTCCGCCTTTTCAATCATGACCGCCGTGTTGTATTCCGGAATACGGGCATGGTTTTCGTATACGCCTTTAGGGATCAGCACATTTCCTTCCGGCCAGTAGACTGCCGTGTTTCCGCGTTGTACGCCGGCATATTTTGCCCGCCCTTGGAAAGTTCCGTAGCGGTTGAATAGAACGATCGCTTCTCCATCTTGAATATAAAGCTCCTCGGCATCTTTTGGATTGATCATGACATCCCGGCGATCTGCAGCGTTGAAAGGATCTTTTTCACTATAAATCATCGAGTTGAACTGTTTTCCGCGCCTTGTCGTAACGAGAAAGCGTCCTTCCGTTTGTCTGTTTTCAGGAAGATCGACAGGGATCAGGTTGCCCCTGCCGTCTGCCGTCGGACAAACACCGCCTTCACAAAGCCAGGCGCCGCCCCATTGAAAGACATCTCCGCGTTTTTTTAAATGCTGAATCCCGTCATAATTCCGGTTGGCAGCAGCGATTTCTTCACGGATTTCCGCAGCGCCGTCAAAATGGATCAGTTCTTTGTCTTCGGGCCGGACCCGTTTGGCGAGATCTACATAAATTTCCCATTCTGAACGGGCTTCTCCGATGCGCGGTCCTTTAATTTCGGGGCTGAAGTATACCATCCGTTCCGTACTGGTCGAGGTTCCTCCGCCAGGCTGTTCATACCTTGTCATCGCAGGGAGAATGATGACTTCCTCTTTGGCATCGACCAGGGTAGAGGTATTGAAGATGATGTCCTGATGGACTCTCACTTCAACTTCCTGCAATGCTTTTTTGATAAAATCAGGGTTCGGCATCGTCTCCAAAAAGTTTCCTCCGCTTGTATAAAACACTTTTACTTTTCTTTCGCTTCCGCTCGGCAGCAGCATGTTTTCGATCGTCTGGCCGATCGTATCGCCTTGCCAAGTCGGTAAGCGGAAGCCCCAAACCTTCTCGATCCGTGCGGCATTTTCCTCGTCAAAATCACCGCCTGGGAGGACGAAAGGATCGGCACCCATTTCTCCAGAGCCCTGCACACCGCTGTGCCCTCTGATCGGCATAACGCCGCAATGCTTTCTGCCGATGAATCCTTGTAAAAGGGCGAGATTTGCCACCTGTGAAATGTTGTCGGTCGCAAAACGGTGCTGTGTAAGCCCCATGCTCCAAATGAAAACGCCGGTTTTCGCCCGGGCCAGCAAGACGGCGAATTCTTTCATTCTCTCTTTTGATATGCCGGATGACTCTTCAAGCGTCTTCCAATTTTGTTTTTCGATGTGCTGTTTAAGCTCAGTGAACCCGTTTGTGTGTGCATCGATAAAGGCGCGGTCAATGCTTGAACCTGGTGCCTCCCGCTCCATTTCAAACCAGTGCTTCATCACCCCGTTCATAAAGGCAATGTCGCCGCCGATATTGACTTGGTAAACATCATCGGTGATTTTGGTGCCGAAAAGGGCGCTCTCAGGTATCGATGGAATCCAGTATTTCTCCATCGATGGCTCCCGGTACGGATTGATCATAATGATTTTCGTTCCCGCTTTTTTGGCGGCATACATGTATTTTGTTGACACCGGCTGATTATTGGCAGCGACAGACCCCCAGAAGACGAGGACATCCGTTCCGATCCAGTCTCGGTAGCTGCAGCTTGAGGCGCCGATGCCAAGGGACCTTTTTAAAGCCGTTTTGCTTGGCGAGTGGCAGATCCGCGAGGCGTTGTCAATGTTGTTTGTGCCGATAAACCGCGCCGCTTTTGCGGCCGTATAGTACACCTCATTCGTTATGCCTCTGGCTGTTAAATAAAAGGCGAGCTGCCGTTTATCAATCGATTTGATTTTGTCCGCGATTCGGCTGAGCGCTTCATCCCACGAAATTCTCGAGAACGATCGTTCACCATTTTTTCTCGACAGCGGATAGGGGATGCGTCCAAGCTTTCTCAGCTCGGTGCTGTCCAGCTTTCGCAGCTGTTCGATGTCGGCGGACAGCCATTTGTCCTCGATCGCAGGCATTGTATTTAAGCGCAGGACGTTCAGCCGCGTCGTGCATAAATGAGGGCCTGTGAGCGTCTGATCGCGGAGTCCGGACACACCGAGCGCACAGCCGTCGCACACGCCTTGCGTCAAAATTCTGTAGGCGTACGGAAGGTTGTCTTTATTGTCCCACGCTGTTTTCATCGTATCTCTGATATGCTTCGGCTTTACCTTTCCGAGTCCCATCGGCGCCCAAGACGCCCACAGTTTTGGCGCGGGCTTTTTATTCAGCTTCATCGGACCTTGATGCTTTGTTTTTCCCATTCCCTTCTCTCCTTTCCAGCGGATACTGCAGATCATCCTTTTAGCGAGTTTGAGACATGAACCGCCGCTTTTTTCCGCAACTGTTTAATGTCCGTTCTAATGAATATCGAAATGAACAGGGCGATGGCGAACAGTGCCGCAAACACCGTCAGGCTTTGGCTGTAGCTCCCTGTTGCATCGCGTACCCAAGAAGAGAACATCGGGCCTGCAAGCCCTGCCGCCGCCCAAGCCGTTAAAATGTATCCGTGGATCGCACCGAGCTGCTTTGTTCCGAACAAATCCCCGATATAAGCCGGAATTGCGGCAAACCCTCCGCCATAGCACGTATAGATCAATGCCATCAAAACAGAGAAGGCGGCCTTGTCGGAAATGAACGGCAAAAGCGGGAAGGCGATCAGCTGTATGGCGAAAAAGACGGTATACGTATTCGGCCGTCCGATGTAATCAGATACAGAGGCCCAGCCGATGCGCCCTAAACCGTTAAATGCGCCCAAAACGCCGACGAGCGCGGCGGCCGCGGCGGCGGACATGCCCGCACTTTCCTGCGCCAGCGGTGAAGCGATTGATATGATGGCGATTCCGCACGTAACATTAATAAAAAGCATCAGCCATAAATAATAAAAGCGTTTCGTTTTAATCGCTTCATTTGCCGTCAGCTGGGAAATATCAGCGCTTTGTGCTCTTCCGCTTTTTCCGGTTGAAAATCCTTCAGGCTGCCAGCCTTCTTCAGGCGGGGCGAGGTAAAGCGAAGAGAGCATCATCACAAGAAAGTAGCAGATGCCGAGAATAAAAAAGGTGTTGGCTATACCGACCGCTGAGATCAGCTTTTGCATGATCGGGCTGCTGATCAAAGCCGCAAATCCGAAGCCCATAATGGCAAGCCCTGTGGCCAAGCCGCGGCGGTCAGGAAACCATTTAACAAGCGAAGATACGGGTGTAATATAGCCGACGCCGAGTCCGATCCCTCCGAAGACTCCATAAAACAAATAAAGCAGGGGAAGGGAGCCGATCTGAACGGCGAAGCCGGAAAACGTCACGCCAGCTCCGAAGAAAAGTGCGGCGAGCATGCCTGCTTTTTTGGGGCCGTGTTTTTCGACGAAGTGTCCCAAAAATGCGGCTGAAAGCCCGAGAAATAAAATAGCGATGCTGAACGTCAGACTGATCTGGCTGAGGCTCCAGCCGAAGGTTTCAGCGAGCGGGTTTGTAAAGACGCTCCATGCGTATACCGACCCGATTGACAAATGAATGCCTACAGCACATAAAGCAATGAGCCACCTGTTTTTCGCTTTTTTCATGTGAGAACCCCCTGTGGAAAAAGGCTGTAATAAAGACAGAAGGCTGCCGGGGAGCGATTGTTTGAAAGCGGTTTCCGAAGTTGCTGCGAAGAAGGGCAGTCTGTTTGAAAAGTGAATATTTTTTGAACTTTTAAAAAATAATATCATGTTTTCAAGCTATCAACAAGATGAAGCTTCCAAATTTGACCTGACGGTTGTGAAACGGCATGATAGACGAGTATAGTAATAGATATAGTAAGAAACAAAGGGGCGGAGTTATTCATGGGGAAAAACATCACAACAAGCCGAAAAATTTTCCGTTATGATAATGGAGAGCTGGTGCAGCAAGAAGATCAGATGGCGACGGAATTCCCCCTGACTGTCATGGTGAACGGCGAGGAATTTGTCACGCTTGTTTGCTCGCCGGACAGCCTGGAAGAACTGGTGATCGGATTTCTCGCATCTGAAGGGGTGATCCGATTTAAAAATGAGATTAAAAGGTTTACAATAGATGAAAGCCTCGGGTTCGCATATGTCGACCTTGTCAGCACAAAAAAGCTGCAGCTGAAGGATTACACAAAGCGGGTGATCGGCTCCTGCTGCGGAAAAGGGAGGCATTTTTATTTCCAGCAGGACGTCAAAACCGCAAAAACAGCGATTGACGGCGTGACCATTACGCCAGAGAACTGTTTGAAGCTGATGCGCGACATGCAGAAAAGCAGCAAGCTTTTTCACCATACGGGGGGCGTTCATAATGCCGCTTTGTGCAGCACAGACAAGCTGATTGCAGTCAGATCTGATATCGGAAGGCATAATGCGCTTGATAAATTGTACGGATATTGTTTGCTTCATCAGGTTCCTGTGCGCGATAAGCTGATCGTATTCAGCGGCAGAATTTCTTCGGAAGTGCTGCTTAAAGCCGCGAAAATCGGGGTTTCCGCGGTCATTTCCAAGTCGGCGCCGACCGAGCTGGCCATTCAGATGGCAGAGGAGCTGAATATCATGACGATTGGTTTTGCGAGAAACCGGTCATTCAATGTATACACGCATCACGAGCGAATTCAGTTTTCATAAAAGGAGGCAACAGGCGTGAACACCAACAGTGAACAAGTTTTGGATCAGAAAAGCCGGCCGCTTCGGGATTTAAGAATTTCTGTCACCGACCGCTGCAACTTAAGATGTACGTATTGCATGCCTGCAGAAATCTTTGGGCAGGATTATCCGTTTTTGCCAAAAGGCGAACTGTTGTCCTTTGAAGAGCTTGAACGATTGGCCAAGCTGTTTGTTCATCAGTTCGGGGTAGAAAAAATCCGTCTCACCGGCGGAGAGCCGCTGATGAGAAAAGATATGCCGGAATTAGTCGGGAAGCTTGCAGGGATCAAAGGGATTCGCGATATTGCGATGACAACGAACGGCGTTTTGCTGCCGGTTTACGCTGACAAGCTGAAAAAAGCGGGGCTGAAACGTGTAACGGTCAGCCTGGATTCCCTGGATGATGAGCGTTTCAAATCGATCAACGGAAGAGGCGTTTCCGTCAGCAAGGTGCTGGCCGGAATTGAAGCGGCGAAAAAGGCCGGACTCGGCGTCAAGATCAACATGGTCGTCCAGAAAGGGGTCAATGAGAAGGATATTTTGCCGATGGCCCGCTATTTCAAAGAAAAAGGCCATATTTTGCGGTTTATTGAGTTTATGGATGTCGGGAACACAAATGAATGGAACCGTCAGTCAGTGGTGGCCAAAGCGGATATCATCCGGATCATCAATGAAGATATGCCGATTGAACCGATCGACCCGAACTACGAAGGAGAAGTCGCAAAACGATACCGATACCTGGACGGCTCAGGAGAAATCGGTTTTATCTCTTCTGTATCCGATGCTTTTTGCACCACATGCAACAGAGCAAGACTATCGGCGAAAGGCGAGCTTTTCACATGTCTTTTCGCATCAAGCGGGTTTGATTTAAGAACCTTGATCAGAAGCGGGCAGACCGATCAGGAGCTGGCGGAGGCGATCGGCACCGTCTGGCGGAATCGCGATGACCAATATTCTCTCGACCGCGCTCTTGCAAAAGCGGTTCCGCGGAAAAAGGTTGAAATGTCCTATATTGGAGGATAATTGACTGCTCCTGAGAAGGCCGTCCATAGAGTAGATGGGCGGTTTTTTTCATGCTGAGGTCTGCTTGTTTTGCATATTGACAGGTTTGATACGGGGGAAAAGCGGAAATTTTCTTAAAAAACATTGCCTGAAACAGAAAGGATGATTGAATGTTCGGACTGCAGGATATTGTCAAATTCCTCTGGTCGTTCTTGATCGTTTTTCCTGCCGTGTCGGTGCTTCATGTCTTGGGCCACAGCGCCATGGCGGTGTTGTTCGGCGGGAAATCTTCGCTTGAAATCGGGATGGGCAAAAAATTGCTGAAAATCGGCCCTGTTCAAATCAGAAGTGTCTACTTCATGGATTCCTTCTGCAAATACGGGGATTTAAAATACGATAACCGTTTCACGAATGCGATGATTTATGCTGGCGGATCGCTGTTTAACTTAATGTCTATATTTATTATCAATCTGCTGATTATCAAAGACATCATACCCGAAAATATTTTTTTCTACCAATTTGTTTATTTTTCAACCTATTATGTATTTTTTGCTTTGATTCCCGTGAGGTATTCCGAAAATCATCTTTCTGATGGAATGGCAATTTATAAAGTGCTGAGGTATGGAGAGAAGTACGATATTAATAACTGAGCAGCCGGCTGCGGGCACATCCCGGAGCCGGCGTTTTTCAGAATGAATGATGTCTTCAGGCAGTTTCTTTAGCTTTCGAACGGCTTCGACGAATGTCTCTAAAGGATCACAGCCGCTAAAATATTGAAATGCTTCCCGATCCCCGTTGTTCATCACGACGAGATGATCGCCTCTTGTTACCAGCCCTTTTTCGCGGCGAAACGAGGTGACGGCATCATAGCGGATGTCAAGATGAAAAGGGGAGCCAAACAGGGAGGAATAAAACATGAACCGCCTGTCAGTGGCGGCAAGCACGCCTCTGTACGGAGTGTAACGTGCAGACAGTCTCGCGTTATAAGCGCAAAGAATAATAGATCTGATCTCTTCATTCGGCTCAAGCCGGCTATCCAAAGCTGCTTTTCCTTCTGTTATCTCCTTCATTGAAAAACACTCCTTTCATCAGTAGATACGAAAGAGACTGTGAAAAAGTTCCGAAGTGAGACGTGAGGGTTTGAAAAAATTTTTATTTATTCTTGCGATCATTAAGGATATGATAAGAGTTGACAAAAACGTGACCTGTAACTATAATAATTACATCGGTGGTGAAAACATATGGTGAACACCCGTCTTTCAGTGGCCATTCATATATTGTCTTTAATCGCCGCAAACCCGCGGGAATCTTCGGAAATGATCGCCGGGAGCGTTAATACGAACCCGGTTGTAATCAGGCGCATGATCAGCCAGCTCAAAAAAGCCGGTATTCTGACGTCGCGGCCGGGAGTGGCCGGGGCAAGCCTGAAAAGAGATCCCGAAGATATATCTCTGCTTGATATTTACCGCGCGGTTCAGCCGCATGAGGAATTATTTGCGATTCATGACAAGCCGAATCCAAACTGTCCGGTTGGAAGACAAATTCAAACAACGCTTGATCAAACGTTTCACAGCGTTCAGCAGGCGATGGAGAACGAATTGGCCAGCAAGTCTCTTAAAGACGTCTTAACTCATCTCTTTTAAACAAGAGATGATGTTTCATCATCAACATGTAACAAATCTTGTTACAAATAATCAAATTATTGGAGGAAGCGATTATGAAAATCGGTATTATCGGTGCAAGCGGTAAAGCGGGCAGCATGATTTTAAAAGAAGCATCAGAAAGAGGACACGAAGTGACGGCAATTGTCAGAAGTGCGTCAAAAATGGCGAACAGCGATGCAGCTGTCATTGAAAAAGACATTTTCAACCTGACAGCGGCAGACATCAAAGGACTGGATGTTGTCGTCAATGCATTCGGCGCGGCCCCAGGGCAGGAGCATCTCCATGTTGAAGCTGGAAGAAAGCTGATTGAACTGTTTAAGCAGGTTCCTGAAACAAGATTAATCGTCGTAGGCGGTGCAGGCAGCCTTTATGTCGATGAGGAAAAAACAACCCAGCTGTACGATACGCCTGAGTTTCCTAAAGAATACTTGCCGACGGCTAAAAATCAGGGGCAGAACCTTCAGGATTTGAAAGAAGCAGATGGACTGAAATGGACGTTCATCAGCCCGGCGGCATTTTTTAATCCGGAAGGAAAGCGAACAGGTTCTTATCAAAAAGGTCAGGAAAACTTAATCGTAAACACCGCCGGAGAAAGCTACATCAGCTATGCAGACTACGCCATTGCAGTGGTGGACGAGGCTGAAAAAGGCGAGCATGTCAATGAGCGTTTCACTGTTGTCGGAGAAGCTCAATAATAAAAGCCTGTCTCGGAAATTGTGGAGAGACCCAAATAAATGAGACAAGGAAAAAACACCCCCTGAATCGTATTAATACAATATGATTCTTAGGAGGGTGTTTTTCTATGGGCACAAGAGTACATTACGCAGAAGAAGTAAAATGGGAAGTAATTAAAATGAAACAAGCTGGAATGACAAACAAAGAAATAATGGAACAACTGGGGATAAAAAATAAGACTCAAATTAAAACATGGATGCGATGGTACAAAACAGGCCAAACCTATCGATTTTCGCAACAAGTTGGAAAACAATATTCCTACGGTAAAGAATCGGAGGAAATGAGTGAGCTAGAAGAATTAAAACTAAAGAATAAACAGCTAGAGGCTCAATTGGCAATTATAAAAAAGTACCAGGAGATCGAAAGGAGTTGGAGCCACGAGTCATTGTCCAAGTTGTAGAAGAACTCTCAGCCACTTTTAAAATAATTGATATTCTTGGAGTATTAGGCATACCTAAGTCAACATATTACCGTTGGAAAAAGAAGTATAAAAAAGTTGAGCTAACTTCATTAGAAGAGCTAGTAATCAAGCTGTGTAAGAAAAACTTCTATCACTATGGTCATCGTAAAATTAAATCCATCTTAAACAGAAAGTATGGGATAAATGTAAACCGCAAAACTGTACAAAAAATTATGCAAAAGTTTGAGATTCAGTGTCAAGTTAAGAAGAAGCGACAAAAGTACATTTGTGGTGAGAGTAATATTATTGTGCCGAACACTCTCAATCGTAATTTTAAAGCAAGCCGATTAAATGAAAAATGGGTAACCGACATTACCTACTTACCTTATGGCTCGACTATGTTATATTTATCAACGATTATGGACTTATATAACAACGAAATAGTGGCTTACAAAATAGGTACGAGCCAAGATATTAACCTAGTATTAGACACATTGAGGGAAGCTGTAGAATTACGTAAACCAGTAGGGTTACTTCTTCATAGCGACCAGGGATCTGTCTATACTTCACATGCATATCAGAATTTGGCCAAAGAAAAAGGCATTACCACAAGCATGTCTCGAAAAGGAAACTGCCATGATAATGCCGTCATTGAATCCTTTCACTCCTCGCTAAAGTCGGAAGGATTTAACGCTCAAAGTAGAGCATCTATATCCAATTCTAAAGTAGTACAAATTGTAAATCAATACATGTATCGATATAATCATGTACGAATTCAGGCAAAATTAAACTACCTGTCCCCACTGGAATACAGGGGACAGGCAGCATAGGTGTTTTTTCTAAGTCTCATTTTAACGGGTCAGTTCAATTGATCCGAGACAGGCTTTTGATCATCATTCGTAATAATAAGGATCATACCCGCTGTAAGAATCGGCTAGAACACCTAAAAAGATCAGGAAGAAAAAAACGATTATGCATAAAATGAAGATCACAATATTCGATAGTAAGTAGAAAAATTGCCATTTCATAAACTTCACATAGTTATCAAGCAAGGCTTCATGCGGTTCTTGCGGCATGTCATGACTCATTTTCTGAGCGGCGTTTGCCGATTTAAGAAGATAGATTCCTGAAAAAATCATCAGCACACCTGGAGCGGCTCCGATGATAAGCAAAGAAATTCCGAAAAAGGCATAGATGCCTCCGGCGATAATCATAAAAACTCCGGTTATTTTTCCCCATTTTGCAATCGCATCAAGCGATTTTTTCATGCTGTCTGTCATTTCCAAAATAAGAAGTCACGCCTTCCCTGTAAATATAGTAATTTCTCTATAGTTATACACTAGGTAAAAGGATATTGAAATGATAAGTATTGATTTTTTATTATATTTTAAAGTGCGGATTGGGCAGATGGTCTCTTTGGATACATTATTCCACAATAAAAGTGACTGTGTTATAGTAAATCGTAAGAAGCATATCAGCTATAAGTGATGTGAAATGCACCTTGCAAACTGGTATTTTGTGCCGGACAAGCACCCCGCAACCAATTTACCATATTGTTTTAGGGGCATTTTTATTTTTTGTAATATCACTGGGTTAAGAAAGGCGGTTTTTCTATGAAATCTTCTTATTTCTATCGTCTCTTGCAAATTGATCATATAAGAAAGCCCGGCGATCTTCCGGATGAACAGCAGCTCGCAGACTCTTTCGTTTTGATCTTTCATTTGAAGGGTGAAGGCAGAATCGATATACAAGCATCAGGCAGACCCCTCCAAAAAGAAACGCTGTATATCGTTCCGCCTTATGAAACATTCGGAATCACAGCTTCGTCAGAGGAAATCAGCGTTTATCTCATCAGGCTGCAGCCCTACTGCTATGAAGACCGCCGCCTGACGCTTCAAGCAGACACCGACCCTGACGCTTTTTCCGACCTTCAGATGATGAATGTCCATCCTGTCGGAAATCTGGCCTCCCGTCTTCAGGAACTTTCCGCCTTATGGCCGGCATCTTCAGCGCTCCAGGAGCTGAAATGCCAAGCAGATCTGCAGCAGCTTCTGTACGATATCTATTCGGCCAAACTGACTCATCCCGAAAACACCGCATCAGCCATAGGAAAAACAAAGGAGTATATTGAGGAGCATTCAGATGCACACCTGACGCTTGATCAACTCGCGCAAATGGCCGGAATCAGCGCGAAGCACTACAGCGAAAGGTTCAAAAAGCTGTACGGTCAAAGCGTGACAGAGTTTATCACTGAGACGCGGATGACGAAAGCGAAGCAGCTGATGGCAAAAGCGAGCTACAAGCTGAGGGAAATTTCAAGCCAAATCGGATATCAGGATGAATTTTATTTCAGCAGGACGTTTAAGAAGCATACAGGCTTATCCCCGACCGTTTATATGAAAAAAAGGCGCAGAAAGCTGGCTGCCTACGGCCAGAACACGATCGGACAGCTGATACCGCTTCACCTCATTCCTTACGCCGCTTCCCTGCATCCGAAGTGGACATCATATTACTATAAGCATTACGCGGCAGATATTCCGGTCCATCTGAGCGCATACCGCTTTCACGAGCCGTGGGAAGAAAACCTGCGGACATTGTCATCGGCTGACCCGGAGCTCATTATCAGCATGGACAGCGTGTCTCACGAGGAACGGGAACAGCTCCAGTCGATCGCGGATGTCTTCTTTTTGCCTTCACAGGAACAATGGAGGAGGCATTTTATGCTGACCGCATCCCATTTGGACGAAGAAGCGGAGGCTCACAAATGGCTGCTGTCTTACCAGCGTCTCACCGAGACCGCGAAAGAGGCGCTTTATCCGATCTGCGGACGCCGAAGCTTTTTGTTTTTGCGCTTGCATAAACACGAGATTTATCTGGCGCATAACCGTTCTGTTCAAGATGTATTTTTCGGCGACCTTGGCTTTGAATCGGCTGTGTCGCTGGAAGAACCGACTGACCGGGCCGTGTCGATCGAAACAATCGCAGCCTATCAGCCGGATATCATTATGATTTTCATTTTTAAAGAGCCGGAGACGCTGGCATTCTACAGGGAGCTTCAGCAGTCGGCTGCTTGGCAGGATTTGAAAGCGGTGCGGCATCACCGGGTGTATCAGGTGAATTCTGATCCTTGGCGGGAATATTCCGCATGCAGCCATGAACGAATCATCCGCCAGGCGGTTCGGCTGCTGTCCGGAAAAAATCCATTTTAATTGCCGGATATTATCCATGGTGTTATCGAAGAGGCTTACCTATAATTTTAATTGATAATAGTTATCAATTAAATCAGGGGGTCTCAGTCAGATGAGAAAAATATCAATATTTCTATTTATTCTCCTTCTCGCGCTTGGCGCAGCGGGATGCGGGAACAGCAAAGAAAAGGCTGGCGGCGATGGCAAGAGCACAGCGTCAGCTGAGAAGAGCATCGAGTACCTCGATCATACATACAAGGTGAAGATCCCGGCCGAACAAATCGTCATTACGGGAAGCGTGGAATCGATGGAAGATGCCAAGCTTCTGGATGTTCACCCAGCCGGTGCCATTTCCTTCTCCGGAAAGTTCCCGGATCTGTTTAAGAGCATTACTGACAAAGCAACCGCTGTCGGCGAAAAAATGGAGCCGAACCTGGAGAAAATCCTTGAGCTGAAACCGGATGTCATCCTGGCTTCAACGAAATTTCCTGATAAAGTGGTGAAAAAACTGGATAACATCGCGACGACGATTCCTGTTTCCCATGTTTCTTCAAACTGGAAAGACAATTTAAAGCTGCTGGCTGAACTGACAGGCAAAGAAGATAAAGCGAAGCAGATTATTTCGGATTATGAAGCCGACCTCAAGGAAGCTAAAACAAAGCTTGAGAAAACGGCAAAAGATACAAAAGCGCTCGTTGTCAGAATCAGAAAAGGCAATATCTTTATCTATCCGGAAGACGTATTCTTCAATTCCACATTATACGGTGAGCTCGGCTTCACAGCTCCAAAAGAAGTCAAGGCGGCAAAAGCCCAGGAGTTGGTTTCTTTAGAAAAACTGAGTGAAATGAATCCGGACTATATGTTTGTCCAATTCTCAGACGATGAGAATGCCGACAATCCGAATGCGCTGAAAGATCTGGAGAAAAATCCAATTTGGAAAAGCATTTCTGCAGTGAAAAATGACCGTGTATTTGTCAATGCTGTAGACCCGCTTGCGCAGGGCGGAACGGCATGGAGCAAGGTTGAATTTTTAAAGGCTGCAGCTGAGAAATTGGCGCAGAACAAATAGAAAAGGTTCATTGAGCTATGCATTCAAAGCAAATGACCCGCATCATTATGATCGCCGCTCCGTTTGCCATACTGCTGTCTGTTTTTCTGTCGGTATGTTACGGTGCAAAACAGCTTGAGCCCGAGGTGATTTTTTCGGCGCTGCTGCATTTTGATCCAGGCAACACAGATCATCAAATCATTTGGCATTCCCGTCTTCCGCGCGCTGTCGGCGCTCTTTTAATCGGAGCGGCGCTGGCGGTGTCCGGTGCGCTTATGCAGGGTGTCACCCGAAATTACTTGGCTTCCCCGTCGATTATGGGCGTTTCCGACGGGTCAGCGTTTGTGATCACGCTGTTGATGGTGGTGATTCCGGGTTCATCCTCTCTGGAGATGATGGGCTATTCGTTTATCGGATCAGCCGTCGGCGCCGGCCTTGTCTTCGGCCTCGCCTCGGTGATTCCAAACGGTTTTATGCCGGTTCAACTTGCCATAATCGGGACGGTAACAAGCATGCTGCTCAGCAGTCTGTCTGCGGCGATATCGATTTACTTTCAAATTTCCCAGGACGTCAGCTTCTGGTACAGCGCGAGGCTGCATCAATTGAATCCCGAGCTGCTGAAGTATGCCGTGCCGTTTTTTGTGATCGGCATCATTCTGGCGCTCTCTCTCAGCAAAAAAGTGACAGCTTTATCATTGGGCGATGACATTTCCGAAAGCCTCGGCCAGAAAAAGCAGGCCGTCAAATGGACAGCGATGGCAGCGGTCGTCGTTCTGACAGGCTGCTCTGTCGCCATGGCGGGAAAAATTGCTTTTGTCGGACTGGTCGTGCCGCATATTACGCGTTTTCTCGTCGGATCGGATTACAGCCGGCTGATCCCGTGCTCCTGCGTTCTCGGCGGCGTTTTTTTGACGCTGGCCGATCTTCTCAGCCGGCTGATCAACTATCCGTTTGAGACACCGATTGAAGTCGTTACTTCGGTGATCGGCGTTCCTTTCTTCCTTTATTTGATCAAGAGAAAAGGAGGGGAGCAGCGTGCCTAAAAAGGTTGCAGTCATCTATGCTGTTTTTATTGTGCTGATTCTCACAATCTGTTATCTCAGCATAACAGTAGGATCGTTTGCCGTACATCCGGCTGAGCTGTTATCAACATTGCTTCACATCAACCCGAATGAGCAATACGCCATTCTCCTGTTTGAGCTGCGTCTTCCAAGGATTGTGACGGCGGCACTCGTGGGTCTTGGGCTCGGCATTGCCGGTTCCGTCATCCAGGCGATGACAAGGAACGGACTGGCCGACCCGGGAATCCTGGGGATTAATGCAGGTGCGGGGGCGGCGATCGTCGGCTACATGCTGATCTTTCAAGGCCAGACCGAAACGACAAGCCTGCTCGCTGCAATGGGGATGCCATTCTTCGGCTTGATCGGGGGCATTTTGGCTGCAATATTCATTTTTATCTTTGCCTGGCACGCCGGCAACTTGGATTCGGGCAGGATTATTCTCGTTGGAATCGCGATTAATTCAGGGTTCAGCGCTGTTTCGCTTTACCTGTCATTGAAGATGAATCCGAATGACCACGAAATGGCCATGGTTTGGAAAAACGGAAGCATCTGGTCGGCGAATTGGACGTATATTCAAGCGGCACTGCCGTGGCTGCTTGTTCTTATTCCATTTCTGCTGATGAAGTCCGGCCTGCTCGATACCATTCGCTTTCATGAAGATACGGTGAAGAGTCTCGGCGTATCCGCGAATATTGAAAAGGTGGTGCTGCTCACGGCTTGTGTCGGCATTATCAGCGCCTGTGTGGCTATTTCGGGGAGCATGGCATTTGTCGGCCTGATTGCTCCGCACATCTCGCGGAGGCTCGCCGGCGTCCTGCACCGCCACTCATTGCTGTTAAGCGGATTGATCGGGATGTTTCTCGTATTGTGCGCCGATTTTGCCGGAAAGCTGCTGTTCCAGCCGTCCGAGGTGCCTGCGGGTATCATTCTCGCCATTTTCGGTGTGCCGTACTTCTTATTTTTACTTTTCAAACAAAAAAAGACTGTTCATTAGACTGTTTTTTAGCTCATCAAAGAGGGGAAGGGAGAATGATATGGCTCAAGAAAAACTTCAGCAGTCTGTCAATGCTGCTGAATGCATCCCGGTTGCGATACCGGGGACAGAACAGCGGTGCATGCGTTCACTGGATGGGAGCCGCACATATCGGATTTTTATTGCGAAACCATTTGGGGAACAGCCGCCCGCAGGATATCCCGTGATTTATCTGCTTGATGCCAATTCCGTGTTTGGAACGATGGTGGAGGCGTTGCGGATGCAGTCGCGCCGTCCCGATAAAACCGGTGTAGGGACGGCTGTTATTGTCGGCATCGGTTACGAGACCGACGCTCCCTTTGACCGGGGGCGGTATTATGATTTTACTCTGCCGGAATCGGGCGCTGAGCTGCCCATGAGGCCCGATGGAGCAGACTGGCCGGAACCAGGCGGGGCGAAAGCTTTTCTGTCCTTCATCGAACAGCAGTTAAAGCCGGAGATCGAACAGGAATTCACGATTGATGTGAAAAGGCAGGCGATTTTCGGTCATTCCCTAGGCGGACTTTTTGTCCTGCAGACCCTGTTTACAAAACCGGATCTATTTCAGACATATATCGCCGGCAGTCCGTCCATCCATTGGCATCCGTCATTTTTTGATAAAGAGCATGACTTTGTTTCGAAGTTGCAGGAAGCTGATGGCGATGTAAAGGTATTGCTTGGGGCCGGAGAACTCGAAAAGACGCATAAAAGCGGGATGAACGACAATGCAAAAAGGCTGGCCGACCGCTTGGCCGCTTTGGAAAGTCAGGGGGTTCGCGCGGAGTACCATGAATTTAAAGGGGAAGGTCATATATCGGTTCTGCCTGTGTTAATCAGCAGAGCGCTGCGGTTTGCCTTCAAGCCTGATTGATAGCGGGGCGCTTCCGGCGCCCCGAGCTTTGAAAAAGCATGAGAATAGATAACTGATAATATACCAAGCGCATTGATACGGATAAACAATCGAAAACGATTTGACCGTTAGCAGTTATTGGTATATTATATTTTTAAACGATAATGATTATCATTATCAATTGGAATTTTAGCCGGCAGTGACTTTTTGAGACTCGGGCGCTGCCGGCTTTAAGAAAGGAAATGATAAAAGTGAAAGGCAAGGTTGCTTTGGTGACTGGGGCTTCGCAAGGAATCGGCAAAGAAGTGGCCCTGGCGCTTGCTGGACGCGGGGTGTTTGTTGCAGCGGCTGATCAAAATCGAAAAGGGCTGCTTGAACTTGAAGACGAACTTGAACAAAAAGGACTGCAGGGTTCAGGTTTTGCCGCGGATGTGGGCGACAGTGCCGCAGTTGACCAGCTTATCGCCGATATTGAACGCGAGATCGGTCCGATAGACATGCTTGTCAATGTAGCCGGCGTGCTCAGAACGGGTCTGATCCATTCGTTGAGTGATGAAGATTGGGAGAAGACGTTCAATGTCAACTCCACCGGGGTTTTTAACGTATCGCGTGCCGTCGCCCGCCGGATGGTACCGCGCAGGACTGGAGCGATCGTGACTGTCGGATCAAATGCGGCAGCTGTGCCGCGGATGCACATGGCCGCCTACGCGGCCTCCAAGGCGGCCGCTTTAATGTTTACGAAATGCCTCGGCCTTGAACTTGCCGAGTACAATATCCGCTGCAATATCATATCGCCCGGATCAACGGATACCCCGATGCAGCGGTCGCTATGGCAGTGTGAGGAAGCTGCGCAAGGCGTCATTGAAGGATCACTTGAAACATTCAAAACGGGAATCCCGCTCGGAAAATTGGCTTCGCCGGCTGACATTGCAGATGCTGTAGTATTTTTGCTGTCTGACGGGGCTCGTCATATTACGATGCACGATTTGCGCGTCGATGGCGGAGCAACGCTTGGAGCCTGATTCAATCTAAAGGAGGTTTTGATGATGATAGAACGTCATGTCGTGTCAGAAGCGCTTGCAGATCAGCTGTTAAAGGAATATCAGGCCGGTGCTTCATTCTTTTTCTCTTCCCCTGAGCGGACCATTCTGGCGGAAGGTGTTTTTGCTTCTGTTTCTCAAACCGAAGAGCAAAGCCTTGCTCAGCGGACTGCGGAAGTTCTGAAAAAAGCCAGGGAGAACGGGCAGGAAAATCCGATTGTAGTTGGAGCTGTGCCATTTGACGATGCAAAGCCGGCGCAGTTAACCGTGCCGGTCGAAGCGTGGCATGCGGGGCCGCTGACATGTGAAGAAGACGATAAAGAGGTGCCTGAACCTGCCCTGCACCCCTATGATGTCCAGCAGATTCCAAGCCCGGAAGCGTATATGGCCGGAGTCAGACAAGGATTGGCAGGTATAGCAGCAGGAGAATACAGCAAGATCGTCCTTTCCCGGTCATTGCAGCTGACCTCGCCGATCAAAGTCGATATCGGTCAATTGCTGCGAAATCTTGCCCGCCGCAATACAAGCGGGTACAACTTTGCCGTTGATTTAACCGGGCAGTCATCTGAAGCGCCTCGCACCACTTTGATAGGCGCGAGTCCCGAACTGCTTGTATCACGGTCCGGGTTCTGCGTTACGGCAAATCCTTTAGCAGGTTCAAGACCTCGGAGCGATGATCCCGAAGAAGATCGAAGACGGGCGGCTGAACTGCTTGCTTCGCCTAAAGACCGTCACGAACATGCGGTCGTTGTCGAAGCGGTTGCTTCCGCGCTCAGGCCGTTTTGCCGGAAGCTGGAGGTGCCGGAACCGTCGCTCATCAGCACGCCGACGATGTGGCATCTTTCAACGGAATTGAAGGGAGAGCTTACAGACCTCTCTGTATCATCATTGGAGCTTGCCGCCGCCCTTCATCCGACGCCCGCTGTCTGCGGCACGCCGACGAATGCGGCGAAAGAAGCGATTAAACAGATTGAGCCGTTTGACCGCGGGTTTTTCACAGGTATGGTCGGCTGGTGCGACGCGGACGGTGACGGAGAATGGGTTGTAACGATTCGCTGTGCCGAGGCGGAGGAACACGCGCTTCGACTGTACGCAGGTGCCGGAATTGTCGCCGGGTCGAAGCCTGAAGACGAACTTGCCGAAACGTCTGCAAAGTTTCGGACAATGCTTCTTGCGATGGGAATGAACAGTGAGTAACGGAGGGATAGAGATGCTGAAAGGATGCACGACATGGCCGAAGGAGTTTGCGGATAAATATCGGAAGGAGGGATGCTGGCGAGGCGAAACTTTTGGAAAAATGCTGAGGGAGCGGGCCGAAAAATACGGAAGCCGCATTGCCCTTACATACGGAGATATCCATTTAAGCTATCGTGAGTTAGACAGGAGAGCCGATTCTTTGGCTGGCGGTCTTTTAAAGCTGGGGATCAAAAAAAATGATCGCGTCGTTGTCCAGCTGCCGAATATCATCGAGTTTTTTGAAGTTTGCTTTGCGCTCTTCCGGATCGGAGCTCTGCCTGTTTTTGCGCTTCCATCGCATCGGCATAGCGAGATCACGTATTTTTGCGAGTTTTCTGAAGCTGCTGCCTACATTATTCCCGATCGTCACGCAAAGTTTGACTACCGCAAGCTGGCGAGACAGGTAAAGGAGAAGCTGCAAGGGCTCCGTCATGTCATTGTCGCCGGGGAACCGGAGGAGTTTGAAGCGCTGGCAAGCCTTTATGATCAGCCGGCACCTCCGCAAAACGTCTATCCAGAAGATGTCGCCTTTCTTCAGTTGTCGGGGGGAAGCACAGGTCTGTCCAAGCTGATCCCGAGGACGCATGATGATTATATATACAGCTTGAGGGTCAGCGCAGAGATTTGCAGGCTCGATCACAACAGCGTATATCTTGCGGCTCTTCCGATCGCTCACAATTATCCGCTCAGCTCGCCGGGAGTGCTCGGTACGCTGTACGCGGGAGGCCGAGTCGTCCTTGCATCAGGAGGCAGCCCGGATGAAACCTTCCCTCTGATCGATAAGGAGAGGGTAACGATCACGGGACTCGTACCGCCGCTTGCGTTAATCTGGCTTGATGCTGCTTCGGCGCGCCGGGACGACTTGTCAAGCCTCCAGGTCTTTCAAGTCGGCGGAGCGAAATTCAGCGCCGAAGCTGCCAGACGCGTTTCATCGGTGTTTGGCTGCAAACTGCAGCAGGTTTATGGCATGGCAGAAGGTCTGGTCAACTATACCAGACTTGATGATCCTGAAGACACGATCGTTCACACACAAGGCAGGCCAATGTCTCCGTTTGACGAGATTAAAATTGTGGACGAAAAAGGACGCGAACTTGGACCCGGACAGACAGGAGAGCTGCTGACAAGAGGTCCATATACGATTCGCGGCTATTACAAAGCTGAGGAGCACAATGCCAAAGCGTTCACTGAAGACGGGTTTTACCGTACGGGAGACTTGGTTAAAGTCAATTCATCAGGCTATTTGATTGTTGAAGGACGAGCTAAAGACCAGATCAACAGAGGCGGTGAGAAGGTTGCCGCGGAAGAAGTGGAAAACCATCTGCTCGCACATCCGGGGGTACTCGATGCGGCGGTTGTCTCGATGCCGGATCAATTTCTCGGCGAAAGGGCGTGTGCATATATTATCCCTCGCGGCGCTGCACCGGCTCAGGCTGAGTTGCAATCGTTTTTGAGAGAAAGGGGCCTTGCAGCCTACAAAATACCCGACCGGGTAGAAATGGTTGAAGATTTCCCGCAGACAGGCGTAGGAAAAGTCAGCAAAAAAGAGCTGCGTGCGGCGATTGCTGAAAAAATGTCTGCAGCTGAGAATGTCAGATGATAAAAAATGAGAGGATGTGATTTGATGGCCATTCCTGCCATCTTACCGTACCAAATGCCAGAAGCATCAAATATGCCGAAAAACAAGGTGTCATGGACTCCTCATCCGAAGCGTGCGGCGCTTCTGATCCACGATATGCAGCAATATTTTCTCAACGCTTACCGTTACGGCGAGTCTCCGGTCACAGATCTGCTGGCTAATATCAAGAAGCTTCGGAAGCGATGTGCCGAGCTCGGCATGCCGGTTATTTTCACGGCTCAACCCGGCGCCCAGACACCGGAAGAACGGGGGCTTCTCCAAGACTTTTGGGGACCCGGAATCGGTCCTGATCCCGATGAGCAGAAGATCGTGGATGAGCTGAAACCGAATGAAGGCGACATTGTTTTGACCAAGTGGAGGTACAATGCCTTCAGAAAAACCAACCTTTTAGGCGTGCTGGAGGAGCAGGGGCGGGATCAGCTCATAATCACCGGAATCTATGCCCATATCGGCTGCCTGATGACGGCATGTGATGCTTTTATGCAAGATATTGAAACATTTTTCGTCGGAGATGCGGTGGCGGATTTCTCATTAAAGCATCATGAAATGGCCATCACATACGCAGCTGACCGTTGCAGTGTCACAATTACTGCGGAACAGCTTCTGAGCCGACTGAAAGATGGCGAAAGCCATGAACACGCAAAAGAAAGCTCTCATGCACTGACAAAACAGATTATTCGCGAACAGGTGGCATCGCTTCTTCTTGAATCGCCGGAAAAGATAAGCGACAGCGAAAATTTGATCTACCGGGGAATTGATTCCGTGAGAATCATGAGTCTCGCAGAGCGCTGGCGCCGAGCGGGGCGGGAGGTGTCGTTTGTAGAGCTTGCGGAGGACCCTTCGATTGAAAACTGGTGGAGACTGTTGTCCTCCTCTAAAGAAGCACCTTTGCCAAATGCAGACTATCAATGAAGGAGGTCACCTAAATGCCTGAATGTCAACATAACCGAAAGCCATTATCAGGAGCGCAAGCCGGGATTTGGTTTGCTCAGCAGCTTGATCCGGAAAATCCGATCTACAATACAGCTGAATACGTTGAAATTAAAGGCCCGCTTGATCAGGAGCTTTTCGAAAAAGCGCTGCGCCATGTCATTAAAGAAGCTGAATCATTTCATGCCAGATTTGGAGAAGATCAAGACGGACCATGGCAAGAGATCGTTCCGTCAACAGATTTTCCGCTACATTACATTGATGTCAGCTCAGAAACCGATCCGGAACAGGCGGCTAAAAGCTGGATGATGGATGACCTTGCCCGTCCGGTTGATCTGACTCGCGGCCCGCTTTTTACAGAAGCGCTTTTTAAAGCGGCGCAAGATCATTACTTCTGGTATCAGCGAACTCACCATATCGCAACAGACGGGTTCAGCTTTACATTGATCGCCGAGCGGCTGTCAAAAATATATACCGCATTGATGCAGAACAAATCGATCGACCAGAGCGGAGCCTTTGGCTCCCTCGATTTGATTCTCGCGGAGGAAACGGCTTACCGTGCATCAGAACAGTATCAGGAAGATCGGCGATTTTGGCTTGGGCGTTTCAGCGATGAACCGGAGGTGGTCAGCCTTGCCGAAAGGGCGCCGCGTACCTCTTCAAGTTTTCTTCGCAGGTCTGAACACCTGCCAAGTGAGGATGCTGATCGTCTTCTGTCTGCCGCGAGCAGAATGGGGGCAACTTGGCACGAAACCGTGATGGCAGCAGCAGCAATATATGTTCACCGTCTGACAGGGGCAAATGACGTCGTTCTCGGGATGCCGATGATGTGCCGCCTCGGGTCAGCCGCTCTTCATATTCCGGGAATGGTCATGAATCTCCTCCCGCTTCGAATTGGCATGCAGCCGCAAATGAGCATAGGAGAGCTAGTCAAGCAAATCTCGGGTGAGATGATGAAGCTGCGGCGCCATCAGCATTACCGCCACGAAGAATTGCGCCGGGATCTCAAGCTGCTTGGCGAAAACCAGCGGCTGTTCGGTCCGCAGCTTAATTTGATGCCTTTTGAGAACCGCTTGAATTTTGCCGGCTGTCAAGGCATCGTGCATAATCTTGCCACGGGACCTGTGGACGATTTGTCAATCAACATTTACGGCCGTCCGGACGGTGGCGGGCTAAAAGTAAACATGGATGCAAACCCTGCTGTTTATCATGCGGATGAACTTGAAGATCACGGCAATCGTTTTCTTACTCTTCTGAAAACGATTGCCGTTTGCGAACAAACTCAGCCGGTGGGGACGTTGGACATTCTTCTCCCTGAAGAACGCGCTCAAATATTGATTGAATGGAATCAAACAGAACACGGGCTTCCCAAAGAGAGTCTTCCGCAGCGATTTGAAAGGATGGCAAAGGAGTGTCCTGAATCTCCGGCAGTCGTTTGCAATGATAAGGTTCTCACTTATTCCGAATTAAATCAAAAGGCTAATCAACTGGCTCACTTGCTGATCGATCAGGGGGCGAAACCCGAGACATTTATTGCCTTGGCGTTGCCGCGGTCAGCGGAAATGGTTGTCAGCATGCTCGCCGTTCTCAAAGCTGGAGCGGCTTATTTACCTATAGATCCCGATTATCCGGCTGACAGGATCGAGTATATGCTCAACGATGCACAGCCGCTGCTTGTTATGACCAGCAAGGAAGCGCAAGACACGATCGGTTCGCAAATGCCGAAGTTAATCCTCGATGAACAAACTGTTATGGAGAAAATGTCCGGCTGTTCTGAAGAAAATCCCGGCGAACAGCATTCCGGCAACCAGCCGGCATATATGATTTATACGTCGGGATCAACCGGCAGACCTAAAGGCGTGGTCGTACAAGCTGAAAGCTTATTCAATTTTTTGCTGTCAATGCAGGACATGTTCGCGCTTAATCAAGATGACCGGCTGCTGGCCGTCACTACAATTGCATTCGACATCTCAGCACTCGAAATTTATTTGCCGCTGATCAGCGGATCAGCAGTCGTTCTTGCCGAGAAGGAAACGGTACAAGATCCGTCCGAATTGGCCAAAATGATTGAAACATACGAAATTACAATAATGCAGGCTACACCGACCCTCTGGCATGCATTGGCCTCGAGCGCCCCGGAAAAGCTCAAAGGTCTTCGTGCGCTTGTCGGCGGCGAAGCTTTGCAATCCAGCCTGGCCCGGCAATTGCAGCAGCTCGCGTGTTCTTTAACGAACCTTTATGGACCGACGGAAACAACAATTTGGTCTACAGCCGCTGCGCTGGAAGGCAACTGTACGGAACCTCCGGGAATCGGCTGTGCGATTTGGAATACGCAGCTTTATGTCCTGGACGCCGGATTACAGCCAGTGCCTCCGGGAACGGCTGGAGAACTTTATGTGGCAGGAACAGGGGTAGCGCGCGGCTACTTGAACCGACATGCTCTCACGGCTGAGCGCTTTATTGCGAATCCATACGGGCCGCCTGGATCGCGGATGTACCGGACAGGCGACATCGTGCGCTGGCGCGAAGACGGGTCGCTTGATTATATCGGCCGTGCAGACCATCAAGTCAAAATTCGGGGGTTCCGAATTGAAATGGGAGAAATAGAAGCGGTGCTTGCAAATCATCCGGTTGTTAAACAAGCTGCTGCTATCGTTCGTGAAGACCAGCCCGGTGACCCGCGTTTATTCGCGTATGCCGTTCCCGCTTCGGGAGAAAGCCTTGATCCTGCCGAGCTTCGCCGCTTCGTTGGTGAGACACTGCCCGACTATATGATTCCGTCTGCATTTGTCATACTTGATGAACTGCCGCTTACGCCGAACGGAAAGCTTGACCGCAAATCCCTGCCGGCTCCGGCGGTGAGTATGCATACAGGCGGACGCGAGCCGAGGACTCCGCAAGAGGAAATTTTGTGTGATTTATTTGCTGAGGTGCTGGGGGT